>NZ_VFJB01000004.1:0-362500 GCF_008362905.1 Deferribacter autotrophicus | reverse complement strand
TAAAAATGAGATGTCTCTTTTTTGTCCATCTGAAGTAAAAAGTGCCAGGGTACCCTCCTATATGCTTGTTGGTAAAGAATTTATCAAGTCATCAACAATTGTCAAATCGTCAATTTTTGATTTAATTGTTTCAATTAATGTTTCTCTGTATACATTTAAATCAAAAGCAACTTTGAAAAGGTGAGTGATGGCGTCTAAAATTTTGCCATTGAGTTTACTTACAAATATACTTGAGTTATTGACATCAACAATAACTTCCACGAGATTGGTCGCTGGAGGGGTATCTTTTAAAATCTTTTTTGTTACAGCAGATTTTAAGAATTCAATATCAGATTTATTAAGTTTTTCTTTACCAGATTCGTGTTTAAGTTGTTTTTTGGCTTTTTCGAATTCTATGAGAAAAAAATTGTTATTAACCTTTTTTTCATCAATTCTTAAAGAGAAAATATAGTATTCACCGAAGGTTATTTCAGCATTTTCAAAAGATTCAAACTCTGGATAATCAAAAGGGATAAAACCATAATTTATGTATTTTAAATCATCATAAATCTTATCAAAAGAGAAATTATTGAGTTTGTCTATTACCTCAGTTAATAAACTAGGAAAATTACCCTCATATTTTAATTTAAAAAAGGTTAAATTTCCTTTCAATAATCCCATAATCCCTCCAAAGAGAACTTTAATAGATAAAAAAGAGAAAATAAGCAATGATTTTTTTAAAAAAGTTGATTTTTTCAGTAAAACTGGTATCTATATTTGCTTTCAGTATAAAAAATAACTAAAAAGGAGGATATAATGGCAGTTGAAAGAACTCTTGCAATAATTAAACCTGATGCAGTGAAGATGGGTGTGAGTGGAAAGATTATTCAAAGAATTGAGGATGAAGGTTTTAAGATTGTTGGTATGAAAAAAATTTGGATGAGTAAAGAGGTGGCAAAGGGTTTTTATTACGTTCATAAAGAAAAACCATTTTTTGAAGCTTTGACAGATTTTATGAGCTCTGGACCTGCTATTGTTATGGTATTAGAAAAAGAGAATGCTATCAAAGATTGGAGAAAGTTGATGGGTGCTACAAACCCTGCTGATGCAGAGGAAGGGACTCTTAGAAAAGAGTTTGGTAGAAATATTGATAACAATGCTGTTCATGGATCTGATGCTCCTGAAACTGCTGCATTTGAAATAGGTTATTTCTTTTCACAAATTGAACTTGTGTAAAAATGTGTAAATGAGAGTGCGAGTTTAGATGTGGGGAAGGGCAGACTTATGTGTTTGCCCTTCATTTAGATTTTTTTATTGTAATTGATATTACAAGTCAGTTGCTGGACTTTTTTAACATGTTGACTGACTTAAGGTTTTTGAGGTGATGATATGAAGTATATGAGTACAAGAGGAAAAGTAAAAGGGATAAATTTTCAAGATGCTGTATTGATGGGGCTTGCGGATGACGGCGGCCTTTTAATTCCAGAAGAAATACCTTTTATGAGTATAAATGAAATAGAAGCTTTGAAGGATAAAAGTTATCAAGAATTGGCTTTAGCCATTATGAAAAAATATATTTCCGATATAGGCGAAACTACTCTTGAGAAGATAGTTTTTAAAAGTTATGAGGCGTTTGATGATGAGAGGGTTGTGCCTGTTATAAAACTTGGTGACTTTTATCTTTCAGAGCTATTCCATGGTCCTACTTATGCATTTAAAGATGTGGCTTTACAATTTTTGGGTAATCTCTTTGAGTACATACTTGATCAAAGAAATGATTACCTCAATATAATTGGTGCGACAAGCGGTGATACAGGCAGTGCTGCTATTTATGGCGTAAGAGGTAAAAAAGGTATAAAGATTTTTATTTTGCATCCAAAAGGTAGAGTTAGTAGGATGCAAGAATTACAGATGACGACTGTTTTAGATGATAATGTGTTTAATATTGCTGTGGAAGGGACCTTTGATGATTGTCAATATATTGTGAAAGAGATCTTTTCTGATGTAGAATTTAAGAGAGAACATCATTTAGGTTCAATTAATTCAATAAATTGGGCTAGAGTATTGGCTCAAATAGTTTATTATTTCTATTCTTATTTTCAGACTGATGCAGCTGATTCAATGTCTAAAGTTAACATTGTTGTTCCAACAGGAAATTTTGGAAATATCCTTGCAGGCTTTTATGCTAAAAGAATGGGACTGCCTATAAATAAACTTGTTATTGCCACAAACGAAAATAATATCTTGTATCGTTTTGTTAAAGAAGGTGATTACAGCATTAAGAATGTAGTTCAGACATATTCTCCTTCCATGGATATTCAGATTGCCAGCAATTTTGAAAGGTTTTTATTTTATCTTTTTGAAGAGGATGCAGATAAAGTTAGAAAAAGCATGGAACAGCTTAAAGTAGAGAAAAAAATCTTTTTCAATGATGAGTTAATGGAAAAAGTTCGAGAAGTTTTTGATGCTACTTCGACTTCTAATGAAAGAAATCTGGAAGTTATCAAAGAGATTTATGAAAAATATAAATACATTGTGGATCCCCATACTGCCTGTGGTATAGATGCGGTATTGAAGTTGAAAAACATTTACGATGAACCTTTCATTGCAATGTCTACAGCGCATCCTGCTAAATTTATTGATTCTGTTGTTAAAGCGATAGGCGTTAAGCCTGAAATACCAAGGGGGCTCAGGGAATTAGAAGATAAAGAAAAAAGAGTATATGAGCTTGATGCTAATGTGAATCTTGTAAAAAAATTTATTGAAAAGAATCTGTAAATGGGAAAGACAAGTATAGAAAGGTATAATTTTAATCTTGATGAATCGTTAATAGCTCAATTCCCTGCTGATAAAAGGGGGGAATCAAGACTATTAGTTGTTAATAGAGCTTCTGCTACATTTAATGATATGAAATTTAAAGATATTGTATCATTGATTGATTCGGATTCATTTTTAGTGGTTAACAATACAAAGGTTTTAAAAGCAAGGCTTTTTGGAAAGAAAAAGTCTGGTGGAAGGATTGAAGTTTTACTCCTGGAGCAATTAGATAACAAGAAGTTTAGAGCTATGATTGGGGGGAAATGGAAAAGAGAAGATGAAATTTATATAGATGAATTTAAAATTGCTGCAACGGGTAGAGATGCTGAAGGTCTTGTTATTGTAGATTTTTTAGAAAACGATCCTTTTATGGTAATGGAGCAAAAAGGTCATATTCCTTTGCCCCCTTATATAAAAAGGAGTGATACGGAAATAGATCAAGAAAGGTATAATACAGTTTATTCAAAGAACTACGGTTCAGTAGCTGCTCCAACTGCTGGTTTGCATTTCACAAATGAAATTTTAAAGGCATTAAAAGAGAAGGGGGTAGAAATCCTCGAGATAACCTTGAATGTGGGGCTTGGCACCTTTAGGCCTATAAAAACTGAATTTATAGAAGATCATCAAATGCATAGTGAAAATTTTACTATTGATAGTGATGTGGCTACACGTATCAATAAGCTTAAAAATGAAGGGAAAAAATTGATTGCTGTGGGAACTACTGTAGTGAGGGCACTGGAATCAGCAGCGTCTGATGATGGAGTAGTGCGAGAAGCTAAAAATCAGTCAACGAACCTTTTTATTAAGGAAGGGTATAGATTTAAAATTGTTGATAAACTGATTACAAACTTTCATTTGCCAAAGTCAACTCTTTTTATACTTGTAACAGCATTTGGTGGCTATGATCTTATAATGAATGCTTATAAACATGCCATGAAAAATAGATATAGATTTTTCAGTTATGGCGATGCAATGTTTGTGGAGTAGATGAGGTTTATATGTTTAGGTTCACGTTAGTAAAAAAAGATAAAAAAACGAAAGCAAGATTAGGCTTTTTTGAAACGTTACATGGAAAGGTGGAGACCCCCATCTTTATGCCTGTTGGAACTGCAGGCTCTGTAAAAACTGTTACTCCGGATGAATTAAAGGATGTGGGAGCACAAATTATCCTTGGCAATACATATCATCTTCACTTGAGACCTGGTGAAGATGTGGTAAACCATTTTGGGGGACTTCATAAATTTATTAGGTGGGACAGACCGATTTTAACAGATAGCGGTGGATTTCAAGTATTTAGCCTTGCTGAGTTGAAAAATATTACAGAGGAAGGTGTAACCTTCAGATCTCATCTTGATGGACATAAGATTTTTCTAACACCTGAAAAGTCGATAGAAATTCAATCAAAACTTGGTTCTGATATTATGATGGTACTTGATGAATGTGTGCCATATCCTTGTGAAAAGGAGTATGTGAAAAAGTCCATTAAATTGACAACAAGATGGGCCAAAAGATGTAAAGAGGCAAAGAAGAATCAGTGGCAGGCACTTTTTGGGATTGTTCAAGGTGGAGTATACGAAGACTTGAGGAAACAAAGTGCAGAGGAGATTGTGGAGATAGGTTTTGACGGTTATGCCATAGGTGGACTTAGTGTTGGAGAAGAAAATCGATTGATGTATGACATCACTGACTTTACAACAGATTATTTACCTGAAGATAGGCCAAGGTATCTAATGGGTGTGGGTACTCCTGAGGATATTCTTGAATGCGTATCAAGGGGTGTGGATATGTTTGACTGTGTTATGCCTACGAGAAATGCAAGGAACGGGTTACTTTTCACAAGTTATGGGAAGCTTCATATTAAAAGAGAACAGTGGAAATTATCAGATAAACCGATAGATGAGAATTGTAATTGCTATACTTGTAAAAACTTTTCAAGAGGGTATTTGCGTCATCTGTTTAAAGCTGGTGAGATTTTAGCTTTGCGATTAAATACCATACACAACTTACACTTTTATATTTCTCTTGTAAAAGATATCAGAAATGCTATAAGGAAAGAGTGTTTTGAAGAGTTTAAAAAGGAAAAACTAGAGATGTTTAAAATAGGAGGAGATAATGTTTGAATCAATAGCTTATGCAGCAGGCGGGCAACAAGCACAGAATCCGATAGCAGCGTTTCTACCACTTATACTGATTTTTGTGATATTTTATTTTTTGTTGATAAGGCCTCAGCAAAAAAGACAGAAACAGCATCAACAAATGATTGAATCTTTAAAGGCTGGAGATGAAATCATAACATCCGGTGGGATTTATGGAAAAATCGATAGGGTATTGGATCAAAATACTTTTTTAGTAGAAATTGCTAATGGGGTAAAGGTGAAACTGGTTAAGAGTGCAGTATCTGCTAAAGTTAACTCTGGAGTGGAAAATAAATAACAAAGGAGCATAAAAGACCATGAAGTACAAATTGAGATGGGCTATTATATTTATTGTAATAGTAGGAGCTTTGATATCCCTTTTCCCTTTAAATGAAAAAATCAAGCTTGGTTTGGATTTAAGAGGCGGGATGTATGTCCTTCTTGGAGTAGATGTTGATAAAGCTGTTGAGGCTAAGCTAGATACCCTTGTGACTCAGATAAAAAAGGATTTACGTGGGGAGAAAGTTGGTTTCAATTTTGTAAGAAAAGAGAACGGAAAGATTATTGTAGCTTTAAAGGATAATTCCCTGGATAAAGTAAAGGAAATAATAAATAAACATTATCCAATTTTGAAAGAGTCTGGACTTGGAAATGCGGATAATGTGATCGAATTTACTTTAGATCCTAAAGAAGTTGAGAGGATTAAAGATTATGCTGTGGAGCAAGCTGCACAGGTAATAAGGAATAGAGTAGATCAGTTTGGTGTAGCTGAGCCGATAATTCAAAGGCAAGGGAAGACAAATATATTGGTTCAATTACCAGGTATAAATGATCCTGATAGAGCTATAAAGCTTATAGGTAAAACAGCACAGCTAAAATTTCACCTTGTAGATGATACTGTAACTATTTCTGATATTCAGTCAGGGAATGTTCCTTTTGATGATATTATTTTATACCAGAAGGTAATTGATAAAAGAACTGGTAAAATTGTTCAGAATACTCCTTTTGCCCTTAAAAGGGATGCGGTTCTTACAGGAGATTATTTAGTAGACGCAGAAGTAAGGATCTCTTCTCAGTTTAATGAGCCTTATGTGTGGATAAAATTTGATAGTGCTGGTAGTAGGTTGTTTGAAGAAATTACAAGGAATAATGTGGGGAAAAGACTTGCCATCGTCCTTGATAATAATGTCTATTCAGCACCTGTAATCAGAGAAGCCATTGCTGGTGGTGAAGCTCAAATTACAGGTAACTTTACTATGGAGGAGGCAAAAGATCTGGCCATTGTTTTAAGGGCAGGTAGCTTGCCAGCCCCTGTAAAGATATTGGAAAACAGAACCGTGGGTCCATCTCTTGGAAAAGATTCTATACAAAAAGGTATTACTGCATCTATTATTGGGTTTGTTTTAGTTGTGCTTTTTATGGCGGTATATTACAGGTTTGCAGGTGTAATTGCTGATATCGCACTATTTTTAAACTTTATAATAATTCTTGGCGTTATGGGGATGTTTAAAGCAACACTTACTTTGCCAGGTATTGCCGGTTTAATATTGACAATCGGTATGTCAGTTGATGCTAACGTCTTGATATTTGAGAGGATTAGAGAAGAAGTGAGATTGGGTAGGACTGCTTTGAGTGCCATAGAAGCTGGATTTGAAAAGGCTATGTCCACAATCCTTGATGCAAACATTACTACACTTATTGCTGCTATTGTATTATTCCAATTTGGTACTGGCCCTGTAAAGGGTTTTGCTGTGACTCTATCAATAGGTATTCTTGCATCGATGTTTACTGCTATTTTTGTAAGTAAAACTATATTTCTTCAGCTCTATGAATCAAAAGAAAATAGAAAGTTAAGTATTTAAGGAGATTGGCGATGTTTGAGATAATAAAGCCTGGCACAAAAATTGATTTTATGGGTAAAGCTAGACTATTTTTCCTCGTCTCTGGTGTAGCAGTGCTTTTAAGTATAATTTTAATTTTCACAAAAGGGTTTAATTTAGGTATAGATTTTGCAGGTGGTACTGTAGTACAGGTCAAATTTGAAAAGGCTCCTCAACTGGATGTTTTGAGAAAAAATATAAAAAAGCTAAATCTTGGTGATGTAGTAATACAGAATTTTGGTAACGACAGGGAAGTGTTAATCAGGATAGAAAAAAGTGATAAAGATTTGAATATGGTGGCAAATGATGTAAAAAAGGTTCTATCTGAAACTTTTAAAGATAATAAATTTCAGGTTGATAGGGTTGAGCAGGTTGGGCCTCAAGTTGGGTCAGAACTGAAGAGAAAGGCTACTTTAGCTGTTATTTATGCATTAATCGGTATTTTGATATATGTTACAATAAGGTTTGAGTTCATATTTTCTGTTGGGGCTGTTTTGGCTCTTTTTCATGATGTGATTATAACTCTTGGCGTATTTTCTTTTGCAGGCAAAGAGATCAACCTTCCGATAGTGGCTGCGGTTCTTACCATTGTTGGTTATTCTTTAAATGATACTATTGTGGTTTATGATAGAATCAGGGAAAGAATAAAGGCTTCTGCTGGGAAATTTTCTTTTTCAGAGCTTATAAACAGAAGTATTAATGAAACTTTGAGCAGGACTTTATTGACATCATTTACAACCTTTTTAGCAGTACTTGCTCTTTATATTTTTGGAAGTGAAGTTATTAGAAATTTTGCTTTTTCATTGCTGATAGGAATAATCGTTGGTACATACTCATCCATCGGGATAGCTAGTAGTTTAGTTTATACGATAAAAAAGGATAAATAATTTTTATCTCTGAATTCTGATGAGAGAGGGGGAATCTCCTCTCTCATATAACCTTTAAAAGTTCTTTTTTTATTTGATCTAAATATTCATTGTTATCTATTTTCTTATTGTGTTCATCTGTAATATAGAATGAGTCAACCACTCTGTCCACATCTGTTGAAATTTTAGCTTTTTGCACATTAATTTTTAGTTTTTCAAAAACAGTCAAGATGTCATATAAAAGTCCAATTTTATCTTCTGTGAAGATATCTATTACCGTAAAAACAGATGATATTTCATTATCGAAAACGACCTTTTTATTGATAGCTTTTGGTATCTTTTTCTTAAAAAATGGAGCAGGTGCTTTTTTGATCAATGCATCCACAGAAATTTTGTTTGTTATAGCATCCCTAATAGTTTCTGAAATTTTATCACATTTTTTTGCTATAAAATTGAGTGGTTCTTTAGAGCTTGAAACTTGAATTGTGTCCATTACGATATTGTTATTAAAAGTAAATATTTGAGCACCAAGAATGTTGAGTCCAAAGTATGCAAATACTCCTGAAAGTTTCTTCAATAAACCTAAAAAGTCATAAGTACAAATGCTAAATTCAAGACAGTTTAAATCTTCTCTTATATTATGAGAAATAATGACTTTAGTATCAGGTGTAAGTCTTTTTATCATCTGCAGGTGTCTGATAATATGCTTTACCTTGTAAGTGAAAATGTACTCAGAATCTAATTTATTTATCATTGATTTTAGTATGTTATCTGTTATTCTTTCGTAAAGTTTTCTACGTTTTATATCCACGATTTTGTTAAACTCACTGATGAGATTTTCTTTTTCCATTGCTGTAACTGATTTTAAGTAAAGTTCAGTCAAAAGTGTACTTTTCCATTCATTAAATAGTTCTCCACCAACGGCATTCATATCGGCATATGTTAAAAGATAAAGAAGATGCAACTCATCTTCATTGTTTAAAAAACTGATAAAATATTCAATAACTTCTATATCATGTAAATCTCTTCTTTGTGATATATGACTCATAAGGAGGTGGTGTTCTACCATATTAGAAACTGTATCTATATCATCCTGATGAAGTCCAAGCCTTTGGCAAATGGTTTGAGACATCTTTGCCCCAACAAGGGAATGATTATGCCCCTGCCCTTTACCAATATCGTGAAGAAGAATAGAAAGTGCTAAAAGGTCCTTTCTCTTCAACTTCCTGAATGCTTCCAGGTAATTACTTTTGAAGGGGTGATTGGAGGTTATAAGATCATCAATGAATTTTAAGGCTAAAATGGTGTGCTCATCAACCGTGTAATGATGATATAAATCGTACTGAACTCGGCATACAATGTCATTGAATTCAGGAATAAATTTTTGCAAAACACCTGTATATAGCATATTTTTTACAATTTTTGATGAGTATGGAAAAGTGGATATCCTTTTTATAAAAAGAGTTCCATATTTTTTTAGATATGTTTCGTCAATCAGGTGAAGGTTAGCTTTAATTACTTCAACGAGTTTATCAGAAAGCTTTAAGTTTTTTAGGGCTGAAATATAAAAAACGTTAATCATTAGCTCAGGATATTTGGTGAAAATTTCTCTGTCATCTGTGGTTATAAGATTGTTATACTGTATAAGATTGTAACCTAATTTTCTAAAAGTTACCTTTTTGTGTGTTTTAGCGAATACTATCTCGTTTAAAGCTTTTTCAATGACCTTTTTTGTGACTCTATGAATGTTTCTAGCATTTATATAATAATCACGTAAAAAGTGTTCAACATTCAGTGTGAGTGAAGTGGATATGTAGCCAAGTTCGTTTGCAATTTCTTTTTGTGCTTCGAGGGTTAAGACATCATATTTTCTTTTAAAAAAGTAATGCAGTTCATTCCTTACTTTAAATATAAACTCGATACCTTTCATCAAATCATCGAAATCTTCGATTGTTATTATCCCTTTTTTAATCAAGTTGTTTAGACTATTACTGCTGTAAAGTATTTTGTTAATCCAGCATATAAAGTTGTAATCCCTTATTCCTCCCTGCCCTTCTTTTATATTTGGCTCCAATTTGTAAATAGAGTCTCTAAATTTCTGTGAGCGCTGCCTGGCTGTATTGATATGTTCCATTAAAAAGTTTAGTTTGCCTTTTTCAAGAATATATGATTTAACCACATCTTTATATTTTTGGTAAATCTCTTCACTACCACAAAGATAGTTGAAATCGATTAGTGCTGTTTTTTCTACAGTATCAAGTTTTTTGTGTTTTTTTATATCTGATAAGGATTTAATCTGGATTCCGGGATTTAAATTTGTATCCCATAATAGTGTAGTAAAGTCTGAAATAAATTGTTGTTCTGAATTACTTAACTGTTTTTTGTGTAAAATTAAAATATCAATGTCAGAAAAAGGGGACATCTGTTCCCTTGCAAAACTACCTAAGGATAAAAAAGTTATGTTTTCGAGTGGAAAATTGAGTTGGTCGATAATCTGTTTTATTACATTTTTTGATAGATCTGTTATTTTAAAAAGAAGCTGCCATGATGTGGGAAATGTTTTTCTTTCATCTTTAATTTCATGCCACTTTTCCCAATAATATGTTTTGATGTCGACAATGCTTTTCATCAATTAAAAACCATGTTATGTAAATAAATATTTTTTATCTTTTCTTTTCCATATTTTAATTCTAATGCCCTTTTTATTTGTTCTTTAAAAAATCTTTTTCCGTTTGGAGTGGATAAATCTGAAGTTTTAAAATTTGTCATCACATCAGCAATAGTGTATACAGTTTGTTCACGATTTTTAGCCAATAACTTTGTAGTGCTTTTATCTTCAGTTTCAATGTATAAATCAACTTTAATATGTCTGTTATTCATATCAGCACTTGATGCAACAATATTTTCAATAAAAACACCATAATTTTCACCAATTTTAACTACTTTTACCTTAAATTTTTCATAAATAGTCTTGCGCTTAAATTTAATATTGGATACAACAGGCTCAAAAGAAATATCAAATGAGTTTTTTAAAATTAACAAAATAACTATTGCTATTATGACAATTGCCAAAATTATAGTAAGTTTTTTCATACAAAAAATAATAGCATATTTTTTTCATAAAAAAAAGCGCCTTTACAGGCGCAAAAACTATTGTATATTGACAACCTACAGGGGACATTTATATTGATTATTTTTTAAATAAAAAGTTCAAGGGAAATTATGAATAGGGTTTATTTTCATACATTTGGATGTAAAGTAAATATTTCAGAAGTGGAACAGCTGAGAGACAAAGCATTAAAGAAGGGACTGCTTTGTGTTGATAGGCTGGATGATGCTGATATTGTTATTATAAATAGCTGTGCAGTTACTCAAAATGCAGAGAAAAAGTGCAGAGATTTCATTAAAAAAATCAAAAGAAATTATGACAAAAAAGTAGTTGTTACAGGTTGTTTTGCAAGTGTTCTTGATGATGAGTCAAAACAGTATGTTGACTTAGTTGTAGAAAATGCTGAGAAGTTGCAAGTTTTGGATAAAATATCCTTATATTTTGATTTAGAATATTGTTCATCTTTTGAGAACATGGCGAGAGTATCTGGCTATGATAAAACAAGAGCTTTTTTAAAAATACAGGATGGTTGTGATTCTTTCTGTTCATATTGCATAATACCATATCTGAGAGGTAAACCAAAAAGCAAAAGGGTTGATGAGGTTTTGGAAGAACTTGATCATCTGATTAGTCGAGGGTTTAAAGAGATTGTGCTGGTGGGGATTCATATTGGTAAATATGGGCAGGATATTGGAGTTGATTTGAAATACTTGCTTGAGAGAATAATTCAAAGGTTGAGTAATGGTGTGAGAATAAGGCTTTCTTCGTTGGATGTGGGGGAAATAGATGATGAACTTATAGATATGGTTAAGAATTCTAATGGGAAAATTTGCAATCATTTTCACATATCATTACAAAGTGGCTCTGATAAGATATTAAAGGCAATGAATAGAAATTATTGTAGAGAAGATTTTATTAAAATTTGCAATAGGATAAAAGAGAATATAGATGATGCAAGGATAGGTTCTGATGTAATTGTGGGCTTTCCAGGTGAAACGGATGAAGATTTTGAAGATACAATTGACGCTATAGTTAATGGAGGGGTGGATTTCTTACATGTGTTTTCATACTCCAAAAGAGAAGGTACAAAGGCTTATAATATGAGTAATCATATTCCAAAGAAAATAAAAGAGCAAAGAGCAAAGAGACTGAGAGAGATGGGAAGAACGTTGAAAGAGGAAGCGGAAAGGAAAATGGTTGGAAAGATT
The DNA here is from genome assembly GCF_008362905.1 of Deferribacter autotrophicus. NCBI lineage: Bacteria > Pseudomonadati > Deferribacterota > Deferribacteres > Deferribacterales > Deferribacteraceae > Deferribacter > Deferribacter autotrophicus. The sequence continues at coordinate 350,506 of NZ_VFJB01000004.1, read as the reverse complement.
GTAAGTGTATTGGTTGAATCGGGTGGTGGCGGACATACAAGTAATTATCACTATGTTATAATTGATGGAGAAAATGTGAAAAGAAATGAACTGTATAAGGTTGAAATTATGGACCGAAATAAAAATGGCTTAGTGGGGGTAATCGTTGAATAAGGAGAAATTAATTATAATAGGCGGGGTTGCAGCCGGAGCAAGCGCTGCAGCGAAGGCAAGAAGAACTAACGAACATATAAAGATAAAGATTTTTGAGAAGAATGGTTATGTCTCTTATGCTAATTGTGGATTACCATATTACATCGGTGGTACAATAAATAAACGTAAAAGCCTTTTACTGCATACTACCAAAACATTAGGGAAAAGATTTAATGCGGATATCTTAGTAAATCATGAGGTATTAGAGATTGATGCTAAAAGGAAAGTTGTTTCAGTCAGAAATGATGAAGGAGTATTTGAAGAAAGTTTTGATAAGCTAATTATAGCTACGGGCTCAAAACCTGTTATACCTGATATAGAAGGTATTGAGGATGTCCCCTATTTTCAGATGAGGACAGTGGAAGATGTGGATGCAATTAAAAGGTTTTTAGAAGAGAAAAAACCTGAATCTGTAGCAATAATTGGTGGCGGTTATATAGGAGTTGAAGTGGCAGAGGCTATGCTCCATTGCGGTTTGATGATAAATGTTATCGAAATGGCACCATATGTTCTTCCTGGATATTCTCCTGAAATTGCACTTACAATTGAAGAAAGAATGAAAGAGGAAGGGGTAAAGCTTTTTTGTGGTAGAAAAGTAAAGAAGGTTGTCTTTGAAAATGAGAAATACAGATTATTTTTAGATGGTGATGAATTCATTGATGTTGATATGCTTTTTCTTGCTACTGGGGTAAAACCGAATGTGGAGATTGCCAAAAATACTGGAATAGAGCTTGGAGAAACTGGCGGAATACTGACAAACAGTTATATGCAAACAAACTATGATTATATATTTGCTGCAGGAGATGCAGTGGAGAAATTACACCTAATTTCAGGGAAAAAAGTGTTGTTTCCTCTAGCTGGCCCTGCAAATAGGGAAGGTAGAGTGGCTGGCTGCAATGCTGCTGGAGGTATTCTTGAGAACCCAGGAATTATTGGTACAAGTGTTGTGGGTTTTTTCGATAAGGTGGTGGCCAAAACAGGGCTGAGTTTTAAAGAAGCCTTGGAAGCGGGTTTTGATGCAGATTATGTTTACACTGAAGATCCTGATCATGCTGAGTATTATCCAGGTTTCAAGTATATTTATATGAAGACGGTATACGACAAAAAGTCTAAAAGAGTGTTGGGGGTTGAAGCAAGCGGCAGTTATGATGCTGTGAGAAAAGTAGATGTTATTGCCACTGCTCTATATGGTGGGCTTACCATTTATGATCTGGAAAATATTGATTTTTGTTATGCCCCACCTTTTGGCTCAGCCAGAGATAATATTAACAAAGCAGGATTTGTGGCTGCAAATCAAGATAGGGGTGAAGGGTACGGTATAAAGCCAGATTATTTTCTTGATTTGATGATGAAAGATGACTCATTACAGGTTATTGATGTGCGCACAAAATTGGAGTATAATGCGTATAGAATTGATAGAGCAAAAAATATTTATGTAAATGATATAAGAGATAAGCTGGATGAAATTGATAAAACAAGACCTGTTTATCTCTACTGTGCTGTTGGATTCAGGGGTTATCTTGCTACAAGATTTTTGAGGAATCTTGGATATGAAGCGTACAATGTTTTGGGTGGAATAGAAAGTATAATAAGATTTAAAAATTTATAAGGAGGAGTCATGAAAGTTGTTTTGAAGACAGAAATCCCCGATTTGAAACTAATAGGTAGGGGGAAGGTCAGGGATATTTATGATCTGGGGAATTACCTTTTAATTGTGACAACTGATAGAATTTCTGCTTTTGATGTGATTTTGCCAAATGGGATTCCTTATAAGGGGTATGTGTTGACTCAACTTTCGAAATTTTGGTTTGAAAAAACATCTCATATTGTAAAGAATCACCTTGTTACCACTGATATAGATGAAATGCCTGAAGTTTGTAAAAAATATAAAGATATACTTGAAGGTAGAAGCATGCTTGTAGAAAAGGCAAAAGCTTACCCAGTAGAATGTGTTGTAAGGGGGTATATCACAGGCTCTGCTTGGAAAGATTATCTGAAAACTGGCAAAGTTTGCGGAATATCGTTACCGGAAGGTTTGAAGGAGTCCCAAAAGATAGAGCCACCTATCTTTACTCCAGCTACAAAGGCTGAGGTTGGTGAGCATGATGAGAATATTTCTTTTGATGAAATGGCCCTTAAAATAGGGGATGAGACTGCTAAAAAGCTGAGAGATTATGCAATAGAAATATACAATTACTGTTCAAAAATTGCTGAAGAGAAAGGGATTATAATCGCTGATACAAAGATGGAATTTGGTGAAAAAGATGGTGAAATAATATTGATTGATGAACTACTAACACCCGACTCTTCACGATTCTGGTTTAAGGAAAATTATGAGGTGGGTAAGCCACAGGAGAGTATGGACAAACAATTTGTAAGAAATTATCTTGAGACACTTGATTGGGATAAGAAGGCTCCTGGGCCAGAACTTCCTGAAGATATTATCGAGCAAACATCGAAAAGATATCTTGAGATAATGGAAATTCTTACAAAATAAATGATAAAAAAGCTAAATATTTTTATATTTGCCATTGTAGTAGCTTTAGTACTTTCATCCTGTTCAACAAAAGTCAGGGTGAAAGTACTTGTCCCTCCTCAAAATCTCCAAGTTGCAAAAATCAAAAAGGTCGCAGTGTTAGATTTTGATGGAAATGACGGAACTTCTTTCGCTAACTTTTTAGAGTCTACACTGGCTTCTATTTATGTTGATGAAAACCCCTATTTTGATGTCGTTGAAAGACGTAACATGACCAAACTATTTGATGAAGTTAAGTTTCAGACTTCTGGTATGGTAGCTGAAAATGTTGTTAAAGCTGGTAAACTTATTGGTGCCGAGGGTGTATTTTTTGGGACGGCTAGTAAAAGGTTTGAAAAGGTATTTTATACAAAGAAGGTATATACTTGCATAAAAATGGATAAAAAAAGACGTTGTATTGAATATAAACCTGTTAGAGTAAAGTGTTTGAAAAGAGTATTAAATTATACGGTAGTGCCAAAATTAGTGGAAGTATCAAGTGGAAAAATTATTTATTCAAAAGTTTTGAGGAGTGAAAAGGATTTTAAGTTGTGTGAGGGGGAAAAGCAGGAATTTACAGATAGTGATTTACTTTTTTCTGCAAGAAATGTTGTCTTAAATGAAATTAAGAAAGATATTGCACCGTATTATGTAAATCAGTTAGTTGAGATTATGGATGAAGATGAGGGGTTAAAAAGTGGAAATCTTGAAAAACAGTTTGAAGGTGCAGTAGAGTTTGCTAAAAGTGGACGTTTTGACAGAGCGTGCAAAATATGGGAGGAGCTTTTAAATAAGAGAAAAACGGTAGCAATTTATTATAATCTTGGAGTATGTAGCGAAGTTTATGGAAGACTTAATACAGCTCTTGAGTATTATATAAAGGCTGATAATCTTTTAATAAAACCTGATGAAATGGTTAATGAGTCCCTTTTGAGAATTAAAAGAAAATTAAAAGATAGAAAAATACTACAAAAGCTGAGTAATAGATAGTTGTATCCAAAAATTCCATACGCTTGTCAGTGGACTTCTCGTGCTCAAAAAAGGGTATATCTGACTATAGTTAGATGATTTAAATTTTTTGCTCTCAGTTTTCAGCAGCAAAGTTTAAAAAACTGATGAACAATTCAATAATTTTATGCTATATTATCTTGCTTAATGTTTGTTATCACTTTAAAGATACTAAATACAATTAGTTATATGTTTGCGGTAAATGTATTTTATTTTATAAAGAAAGCAGTCTTGATATAAAATTTACGTGCATTAAGTTATTATTATTGGAAATTAGATAGAGAGTTGATTAGATTATATTTAAGGAGAATAAAGCCATGAGATTAAGTATTAAGGCAAAGATTATTACATTAATGGTTATCTCAATTTGTCTTTTGATAGGAGTTGTGGCTTTCATTAATATGAAAAACTCAAATAAAAGTATCAGGAAAATATCTAAGGAACTGTTCAAACAAGTAGATAATATGGTAGAAGGGCAAGTTAAGATAAAGCTTGATGATTTGTATGTAACAGTAAAAACTGTGGCTGAGAATAAGTATCTTAATGAGCTTTTTGCTAAAGGGTATAGAGAACAGTTAGCAGATGAATTAAAGGATTATTATAAAGAATTAAAAACTAAATTTGGTATTACTCAGTTTCAATATCATTTGTCTCCAGCAACAAGTTTTTTACGTCTACATAACCCAAAGAAATTTGGAGACGATTTATCATCATTTAGGAAAATGGTTGTTGAGTGTAATAAAAATAAAAAAACAGTGATAGGAATTGAGGTAGGCAGGGGCGGCCCCGGATTAAGGGTGGTATATCCTATTTTTTACCATGGGGAACATATCGGCAGTGTAGAAATGGGTGGGTCGCTTCTATCAATTTTACAAAAAATTGCAAAAGTACACAATTTAGAATTTGCCGTAGGTATTTATGATGATGTTTTTAAAAGGGCAAAAAGGTTTCAAAATAAAGCTACAGATCTTGTTGTGGATAAATTGGTTTTTTACACATTTTTAGGTGATCATATTAAAGCAATAATTAAAGAGCATTACAATGAGGATAAAGTAAAACTAGCAGATGGTGTTTTTTATACTCACAAGTTGTCTTTGAAAGATTTCTCAGGAAATGAAATAGGAGTGGTATATTACGCGCATAATTTTAAGGCAGAAATTGGTGCAGCTAAACGGAATATGTACAACAGTATAATTGCAGTTGTTATTGTTGGTGTTTTAATCATTATTGCTTTATTAGGTTTAATTAATGTGACATTCAAACCTATAAAAGGATTTTTATCGATTGTGAAAGATCTTGCAAGTGGAGAAGGTGATTTAACTAAAAGGGTTCCTGTGCAATATGCGAAATGTTCTGAGATTACTGGCATTAAAGATTCTGAATGTGTAGAACATGATGAGAAAAAGAATTGCTGGAGTAGTTTTGGAGAGTTTAGCGATAATGTTAGGTGTCCTTTACTTGTGGATAAAAAAGTAACAAGCTGTGAGGAGTGCAAAGTATTTAAGATGACTGCACGGGATGAAATATCTGAAATGTCAGTATGGGTAAACATTTTTTTGAATAATATCGAAAGGGATTTTACAAAAACACTTTATAATTTGTCAGAAGTTAGTGAAAAAATTATTCCTGTAAGCCAAAGAGTGACGGGGATAGAGCTTGTGGCAGAAGAGAATGTACAAATGGCTTCTCAAGTTGCAACTGCCAGTGAAGAGATGATCTCTACCATTATGGAAATTGCAAGGAGTGCCAATGATGCTGCAACGCGAGCAAACGAAACACTGTCTGTGGCTGAAGAGGGAGGTAAATATATTTCCGAATCAGTGGAACATGTGGAGAGGGTGAGAGAAGTCCTTGAAAATTTGAAGGGTGAGACGAAAGAGTTGATTGAAAGTTCTAAGAAGATAGGAGATATCCTTTCTGTAATTAACGATATTGCAGACCAGACAAACTTACTAGCTTTAAACGCTGCAATAGAAGCGGCTAGGGCAGGTGAGCACGGTCGAGGGTTTGCTGTGGTGGCAGATGAGGTGAGGAAGTTAGCTGAAAAGACACAGAGATCAACTAAAGAGATTGAAAAAATGATAAAGAATATGCAGAAGAATGTGAAAGGTGTAAATGAGAAGACAGAAAAGGTAAGCTACACGGTTGAGCAGCAAGTAAAAATTGCAGAAAAGACTAATGAAAGTTTTAATGTGATATTTTCAGCCATAAATGAATTGGTGAGCTTGATTATGAGTATTTCTTCAGCGGTTGAAGAACAGTCTTCAGCGACAGAAGAGATAGCTAGAAACGTTGAGAATGTAGCAAAATCATCTGAGATTACAAAGAATGATATTATTATTTTAATAGAAGCAATAAATAATATGATTGTTGATTTGAATAAGGTTGTGGATATATTCACTAGATTCAAGCTAGGCAGTATGGGGACTATATTTGTTAATGCAAAACTTGTTCATATAAAATTTGTTAAAGATGTCCTTGATTGTGTTGTTACTAGGCGATGTGATTTTGAGATTAAAGAACATACTATGTGTGATTTTGGGAAATTTTATTATGGCGAAGGCAAGCAAATATTTGGAGATGATTTGGAGTTTGTAGCTATAGAAGAGCCACATAAACAAGTACATCAATTAGGTAAGCTTATTGTGGATTATATAAAACAAGATAAAATTGATGATGCGAAAGAGAATATTAAAATTTTGATGGAGAATGTTGAGCGTCTAATTTCATTGCTAGATTCTCTTATGGAAAAGTATAAATAATGAATACTGAAGAATAGTAACTACTTATAGTAAGGATTTTTTCTGTTTTACAGAAAGATACCTTTATAGAAATTTTTAAGGCATAAAATTCAATGTTAGAGAGGTTTACAAAATTACTTTCCTTGGATTTCCAGATTTTTTATTAGGGGCGTAGTTTGCAGAGTTGTTGTTTTTATCTTTGATTAAGAAAGAAGTAATTTTAAAGCAAAAATGATTATGCAGGCTATGACAACTTTCTGAATAAAATTGTGCCCTTTTTCTACAGTAACTTTTGTGCCAAGAAGAGCACCTATCATATTTCCAATACCCAGAATTATCCCTAAGAGAAAATCAACTTTATTATTGGCAATAAATATTATTAATGCAAAAATTGTGAATACCATAATAACAAAGGTTTTTATAGCGTTTCCTTCCACAAGATTAAAACCTGTGAGTGATATACCAGCAAGAATAAGAAAACCAACTCCAGCCTGAACAAAACCTCCATAAATACCAATAAGAGTGAACACTATAAATATAATAATTTTCCTAGCTAAGGAGTATTGCATTTCTTTTGATTGTATGTTTTTTACAGGGTTTAGTATGGAAATAAAAGTGATAGCTATCATGATTATGGCAAGATATTTTTTGAAAGCTGCATCGCTTATGATTGTTGCAAGATAAGCTCCAAATATAGCACCAATGGTGGCAGGGATTGATACTGCAAGGGCAAAATTTAAATTGAAAACTTTATATTGATTGAATTTTCTGACAGCAAATAGAGATTGTAAAAAAACACCCAACCTGTTTGTGCCATTTGCCACGGTAGGGGGTAAACCCATAAAAATAAGTAAAGGGATAGTGAGGAATGAACCACCACCAGCCATAACGTTGATAAAGCCTGAAATTATACCAACAATAAAAAGTAGAATTTCTAGCATAAAAATAAATTACAAAAAAATATAAATTATTGCAAATGAATTTATGATGTGCTAACAACTAGGCATGCACGAGGCAAGTATAGCTCAAAATATTTTAGACATTGTGATAGATACAGCTCTTAAAAATAGAGCTACAAAAGTTAGAAAAGTTTTTGTAAAAATAGGGAAGCTTGCAGCTGTAGATTACAACTCACTCTTGTTTGCTTATAATGCCTTAAAAGAGGATACAATAGCTGCTGAGAGTGAGCTGTTAGTGGAAGAAGTGGAAATTAGAGGGGAGTGTCAGGACTGTGGTTGGTCGGATGTATATGAAGATTATTTTTTTAGTTGTAAAAAGTGTGGTTCTATGAATGTAAAAATTATTTCAGGTGAAGAATTAAATATTACTGAAATAGAGGTTGATTGATGAGTAAAATTAAAGTTGAAACAAAAATTTTAACAAAAAATGAGCAGAAAGCAAAATTTTTAAGAGGAGTTTTTAAAGAAAAAGGGATACTTGTATTAAATTTTCTATCATCCCCTGGCAGTGGAAAGACAAGTTTATTGGAAAAGGTACTACCAAAGTTGGTTGAAAATTACAGAGTTGGTGTTATTGAAGGGGATCTTGCCACAGAAAATGATGCTGAGAGGATTAGAAAGGTAGGTGTAAAGGCTTATCAGATTAATACACATGGTGCATGCCATCTTGAGTCAAGTGGTATTGAAAAAGCTCTTGGTGAGTTTAATCTTGATGAAATTGATATTTTAATAATTGAAAATGTCGGTAATCTTGTTTGTCCAGCATCATTTGATTTGGGAGAAGATTACAAAATTGTCTTGATTAGTACTACAGAAGGGGAAGATAAGCCTATTAAATATCCTACTGTAATAAAGGTTAGCAGTGCAATGATCATTAATAAAATTGACCTGTTACCGTTACTTGATTTTGATGTGGAAAAGTGTGTAAATTATGCAAAGGGGATTAATCCAAAAATTGATACTTTTTCCATATCATGCAAAACAGGTGAAGGTGTTGATAAAGTAGCAAAATGGATTGAAGAAAAGTTGCATGAGAAAAGAAATCTATGTAGGTGTTGATGAAGTAGGTAGAGGGGCCTTTGCAGGCCCCGTTGTAGTTTGCGCTGCCGTATTACCTCCTGATTTTCATGATGAAAGGGTTATTGATTCAAAAAAGATTACCGAAAAAAATAGGGAAAAGCTTGCAAAGTATATTCAGGAGGTTGCCATTGATTATTCCTATGGAGTTGTATGTAATAATTTGATTGATAAAGTAAATATTCTTCAGGCAACAAAGCAGGCTATGCATATCGCATTAAACAAGCTTAAAGTAAAATATAAGTTTATTGCAGTTGATTCTGTAAAACTGAAGAATATTTATGGTTGCGAGATTGTTTCTGTTGATAAAGGAGAGAGTATTTTTCAGAATATTGCAGCGGCATCTATTTTAGCTAAGGTTTATAGAGATGCTTTAATGAAAAGATTGCACCTATATTTTCCAGAGTACAACTGGTATAAGAATAAAGGTTATGGTACTAAAGAACATATTGAGGCCATAAAAAAATACGGTATCACATATTTGCATCGCAAATCGTTTTTAAAGAGTTATGTTTAAAATTGGTAAAGCCGGAGAGAAAAAGGCAGCCAAATACCTTATTTCTAAAGGATATAGTATTATTGATAAAAACTATAGATGTAAGTTTGGCGAGATTGATATAATAGCAAAGAAAGATGATGTGATTGTTTTTGTAGAGGTAAAGACTCGCAAAAACAGAAATTTTGGATATGGATTTGAAGCTGTTGATAGAAAAAAGATTGATAAGATAATCAAAGTTGCAGAGAGATTTTTGATGTCAAGAAATATTGAAAATCCTTGCAGATTTGATGTTATATCAATAGATGGTGATGATATTACCCATATTGAAAATGCCTTTACAGTTTAATAAGGCCTTTTTGTGGATCATAAAACGAACTGGTTTAGTGAGATTAAAATTTAATATTTTTATAATGAAGTTTTATATAGTATTGTTTTAAATTTTTTAATAATGAGTGCACACAAAATTTGAAGTGTTAACAATCGATTGATTAGTCATGCTGGTAAAATCTTATTATTTGATTATTTGTATTTAAAAAGTAGTTGACAATTTCTAATTAATTAATAATTTACAAGACATCAATTGTGGACATCCTCCCATAGTAATAGATAACTCCCCCACAAAAAAGGAGGCCATATGGCCTCCTTTTTTATTTTTTTTATCATGTTAAAAATTGTTGCTAAGTTGGTTAAATTTATTAAGATTAGTATTATGTTGTGGGGTGGTTTATGATTAATTATGTTTTTGATACAAATGTGTTGTTGTATGATCCAATGGCCATTTTCTCTTTTGAGAATGGCGTCATAAATATACCCATCACAGTTATTGAAGAGATAGATATTTTTAAGAAACATATGGATCAAACTGGGTATAATGCAAGGTTTGTGGCAAGGAAACTGGATGAACTTAGGAAACTTGGTGATTTGAGTAAAGGGGTCAAAATTAAAAATGGCTCGATTGTGAGGGTTAATGTATGCAATCATGAGTTGAATAAGTATATATCAGGAGAGCTTATTAGAGATAAAGCGGATAATTTGATACTTTCTGTGGCTAAATATTTAAAAGAGAAAGAAAATAAAGAGGTAATTTTTGTAACAAAAGATGCAAATTTAAGAATTAAAGCTGATGTTTTGGGTATAAAAGCCATCGATTTTGAAAAAGATAGAGTAGAGATTGAAAGTTTTTTTGATGGGGTAAGAGAAATTTCATTGAAGGAAAGAGACGTTAACACTCTTTACAGTGAGGGCAGACTTGAGATTGAACTTGATTTGAAGGAAAATGAATATGTAATTGTAAAGTCAGAAGGGAATGAGAAACATTCCGCTCTTGCAAGATATTCAAAAAAGAAGAAAATGTTGAAAAGAATAGAAGAATTCAAGTCTGGTATTTGGGGGATTTTTGCGAGAAATGCAGAACAGCGCTTTGCCTTTGATGCATTGATGGATGATAATATAAAACTTGTATGCCTAATGGGGATTGCTGGGACTGGTAAAACTCTTCTAGCATTGGCAGCAGGTTTGAAAAAGGTTGCTGATGATAGTATTTATAAAAAATTGCTTGTAGCAAGGCCAATTCTTCCAATGGGTAAAGATTTGGGGTATTTACCTGGAGAGTTGCATGAAAAGCTTCATCCCTGGATGCAACCAATTTATGACAATCTTCAGTTAATATTATCTGCAGAGAGTTCGTTAGGAAACGGAGGATATTCCTATAAGGCATTGATAGAACAGAATATCATTGAAGTTGAGGCGCTTACATACATCAGGGGAAGGAGTATGCCAAATCAGTTTTTCATAGTGGATGAAGCTCAAAATTTAACACCACATGAAATCAAAACAATCCTTACCCGTGCAGGAGAGAATACAAAGGTAGTATTGACAGGGGACCCGTACCAGATAGATAACCCTTATATAGATTACCACTCAAATGGTCTGACTTATGTGATTGACAGATTCAGTGGTGATGAAATAGCCGCAACAGTTACCCTTATTAAAGGGGAGCGTTCTGAGCTAGCTACAAAAGCTGCAAATAAGTTGTGAGGTATGGAATGGAAAGTTTTGTAGATAGTGTTTTTGAAGAGATGAAAGATGTGCTCAGCAAGTTTGTTGCTGAGAGTAAACATTTTTTAATTGCTGCTGCACAGGAGATTGCAAATTGCTTTATGGAGGAAGGTAAGGTTTTAATTTTTGGAAATGGTGGTAGTGCTGCTGATGCTCAGCATATTGCAGCTGAGTTTATCAATAGATTTAAAATTGAAAGGCCTTCTTTGCCTGCCATTGCTCTAACAACAGATACCTCTGTACTTACCTCCATAAGCAACGATTACGATTTTGATCAGGTATTTTTAAAGCAGGTTATGGCATTGGCTGATGAAAAGGATGTAGTATGGGGTATTTCTACGAGTGGTAATTCCCCTAATGTTATTAATGCTCTCAGGTTTGCAGCAAACAATGGGATAAAAACTATTGGATTCTCAGGAAAAGATGGAGGGATGATGAAGGGGTTATGTGACCTGCTTCTTGTGGTAGATTCGGATAATACTCCAAGAATTCAGGAAATGCATATTGCTGCTGGACATATTATTTGTGAGCTTGTGGATGAGATTATGTTTGGCAGATTTTCTGATATGCTGGAAATGTAGGTTATGGGTATGATGCAAAATATCTTTTACGATGTAGATAAACTGGTTGATGAATTGAGAAGGTTAAATAAAAAAGTTGTTTTTACAAATGGATGTTTTGATATTCTTCATGTTGGGCATGTATCTTATCTGTTTAAGGCAAAGGAGCTTGGAGACGTACTAGTTGTGGCTTTGAATAGTGATGAATCTGTTAAGAGGTTGAAAGGGGATAAAAGGCCTATTAATCCTTTGCGAGATAGAATGATTATGATGGCTTCTCTAAAGCCGGTTGATTACGTAACCTATTTTGATGAAGACACACCATATGAAATCATTAAAAAAATTCAACCTGATGTTCTTGTAAAAGGTGGTGACTGGAAAGAGGATGATATAGTGGGAGCAGATATTGTAAAACAGAAGGGGGGTAAGGTTTTTTCTTTAAATTACGAAGAAGGCTTTGCTACAACAAACATTATTGATAAAATTTTAAGCGTTTATTGCGAAAAATGAAACAACATCTTTTTACAGGTCTCTGGGGTTCATCGAAAACTTACTTTTTGAGGAAGTATTTAGGAGCAAATGATTCTGCCGTTGTTATCTGTGAAAATAGATTTGATATGGAAAAAGTTGTTAATGAGTTGAGCTTTTTTTTCCCGGAGAAAAGAGTTTTACCATTTCCTGAACTTACTCATGATCCATTCGATGAAGTGAAAATTGAAAAGGAAATTTTTTCAAAAAGGGTTAAAACATTACATTCACTGATAATGGATAAGAGTCCGTTTATATTGGTGGGGACAATTTACTCAACTTGTAAAAAAATCTTGTCAAAGAATGAGTTTTTAGATTCAGTGCTTACGTTTTCAGTGGGTGACATAACTTCCATAGATGAGATAAGATATTTTTTGGATTGCCTTGGGTATGTGGAAGTGGAGATGGTATCTGCGGAAGGTGAATTTCTTATCAGGGGTGATTTGGTTGAAATTTATCCTTCTGGAGCAGAGAATCCTGTAAGAATTGAATTTTTTGATGATGAGATAGAAAAGATATATTCATTTGACTATGAAAAACTAAGCAAAATAGCTGAAATGAATACCGTTACCATTTTGCCCGCGGATGAGATTGTTTCAGATAATGACAAATTAATTGAAAATGTAGCTGATGAGAGGATAAAGGAAAAAATAAAAGAGTTTGGAAAGTTTGCAGGGATTCACTGGTATGCTCCCTATGTAAATGAGATGGCTTCAATTTTTGATTATGTGGATGGTAGATTTAAGACCATTGTTATAAGCGACAGTTTTGATGAAAAACTGGATAACTTTGAGAAGTTTATTGTACAGAATTATAGTGAAGCTAAACACAAGTACCCCCTTGAATCTGTTTTTCTAGCTAAAGCTGATCTATTTAAAGAAATTGCAAGTAGTGAAATATTTTATTTGAAAGAAATTGATGATAGTGGGAAAATCAATGTGGAGTTTACTGCTGCCACATCTTTTTATTCAACAAAAAGCTCAAATATTTACGAAAATGCAGAAAATTTTACCGTTAAGTTAAAAGAACTTATAAAAAATAACTATACGGTGGCAGTTACTTTTAATAATCGTAAAATAAAGGAGACTTTTAGTAACTTTGCCACTGAGCATGAAATAATTGTAAAAGAAGTAAGAAATTTTTTTGATTTTGAAGCCAAAATTGTTGGTATTGTAGAAGGTAGTTTTTCAGGTGGATTTATTGACGAAAAAAGCAAGTTTGCACTTTTTGTAGATAGCGAAGTTTTCGGTTTTGTAAAGAAAAGGCGTCAAGGCAAGAAGAAGCAACTTTTTAAAACAAATATTGCTGATTTAGAGGTAGGAGACTTTGTTGTACATATTGATTATGGTATCGGTAAATATCATGGTATTGAAACCAAAGAGATTGGTGGAATTAAAGGGGATTACATAAAGGTAGAGTTTGAAAATGAAGAAATTTTGTATATTCCGATATCAAATATTGGATTGATTCAAAAGTATGTGGGAGCAAAGGGGTATCAGCCAAGGCTTAGCAGTTTGAAATCAAATAGATGGAAAAAGCTGAAAGAACAAGCTTATAAAAGTGCCAAAAAGCTTGCAGTAGATATTCTAAAAATTTATGCAGAGAGAAAAAAGAAAAGAGGGTTTGCATTTGTAAATGATGGTGAAATTCTAAGGACCATAGAAGCAAGATTCCCTTATGAAGAAACGGAAGACCAGCTTGTGGTTTTAAATGAGGTATTCAGGGATATGGAAAGTGAAAAACCTATGGAGAGACTTATTTGTGGAGATGTGGGATTTGGGAAGACTGAAGTAGCTATCAGGGCTGCAGCAAAGGCTGTGGAGAGTGGAAAACAGGTGGCTTTTCTTGCTCCCACTACTGTTCTTGTAAGACAGCATTTTCAAAACTTTACAGAGAGATTTACAGATTTGCCGGTTAATATAGATTATGTGTCGAGATTAAAGAGTAATAGTGAAATAAAGAAGACCCTGGAAAAAGTAAAAAACGGGGAAGTTGATATTATTATTGGGACTCACAGGTTGTTGTCAAAAGATGTGGAATTTAAAGATTTAGGGCTCTTGATTGTGGATGAGGAACAGCGATTTGGAGTAAATCATAAAGAGAAGATAAAGGCAATTAAAAGCGATGTAGATGTTTTGACTTTGACGGCTACACCTATTCCTAGAACTCTCCAATTATCATTGAGCGGTTTAAGAGATATGAGCGTTATAGAAACACCTCCTCATGACAGGGAGCCTGTTTCTATTAAGGTGATAAAGAATGATGAAGAGGTTCAAGCAGCTATTTTAAAAGAGTTGAAAAGGGGTGGGCAAGTTTATTTTTTACACAACAGTGTTGAGAATATTGAGAAAGTGGCTGCTTTTGTAAAAGAGATGGCGCCCATGTCTGAAGTGAGGGTTGCACATGGGCAGATGGATTCTAATACACTGGATAAAGTGTTTGAGGAATTTTATCAGGGAGATATTGACATTCTTGTATGTACTACCATAGTGGAAAATGGACTTGATATCCCCAATGCTAATACCATAATTATTAATAATGCACATAAATTCGGTCTGGCTCAGCTTTATCAATTGAAAGGGAGAGTAGGAAGGGGTAAGAGAAGGGGGTATTGTTATTTAAGAATTCCGTCAGGAGTGAGCCTCAGTGAAATAGCAAGAAGAAGATTAAAGATAATACAACAGTTATCTGACTTGGGTAGTGGTTTTAAAATTTCTACACACGATTTGCAATTGCGCGGGGCTGGAGATATTTTAGGGGCTGAACAATCGGGCTTTGTGGTTAACGTGGGTTATGAGCTTTATATTCAAATGGTTAATGACGCCATTAACGAGCTTAGAGGCGAAGATAAAGCTGCTTTTGAAACGGAAATTATTTCCAATGTGCCTCACTACATACCAGCTTCATTTATACCATCTCATAGGGAAAGAATTAATTATTATAGAACGATTTCAGATTTAAATGAATTTGATAATATTAAAGATGTCATTGATGAACTAAATATGCTCTACGGGGATCTTCCTGTGGAGACCTTTAATTTAATTTATATTATGTATTTGAAGAATGTTTTTTCTATTTTTAAAGTGAAGAAGATGTTTGTTTTAAATGGAAGCATTAACCTAGTTATGGATAAAGATACAAATTTTAATATAAATACCTTTCTTATTTTGGTAAAAGAAAGCGATAAAATAGTTGCAAATTTTAAAGATGAAAATACACTGTGCATGGTTTACAAGGGTGATAACTATTTTTTAAAGGAATTTGCTTTATTCTTTAAAAGGTATTTGAATGCATTGAAGGGTGAAAAAGAGTTGGCATGAAGAAAGTAATCGTTATTTTGATAATAATTGCTGCTTTTCTTATTTCTTGTCAGAGGAAAGAATCTAAAGAAGCTAGAAGCGGTCAGGATAATAAAACTTTAGTGCAGAGTGTTAATGATTTTAAGAATGCCGCTATTATAATTAATGGCAGCCCTTATTACAAAGAGGATATCCTAAACTTTGTGTATTTTAATTTCCCTGAAACTTCTGATATGGATTTAAGTAATGATAACTTAACCCGTCTTTATTTGGATGAGTTCATAAATTTCAAGCTACTGGTTGAAGAGGCCGTGAAAAATAATGTAAAGATTGATAAGAAAAGATTTGAAGAGATAATAAAAAATGTTAAGAGTCTTAGTGATGAATCGTATGTGATTAATTTGCCAATAAGTTTTGAAAATTACAAAGAATTATTTAAAGAAAATTTAATAGTCAAAGAATGGGTAAACAGGCTAATTGAAAAAAATATAACTGTGACAGAAGAGGAAGTGAGAAGTAAATACGAAGAATTTGTAAAAAAGTATAAGCCATCAACAAGGTATCATGTGCTTCATATTGTAACACTAAATTATAATGATGCTAAGAAGGCAAGAATGAAGCTTTTGAGAGGTAAAAAATTTTCTGAGGTGGCAAAGAAATATTCTGTAGGACCAGAAAAAGATGATGGTGGAGATCTGGGAAATATTGTGCTTGATGATATGCCAAAGGTTTTTCAATATATCAAGAATCTGAAGATTAATAGGATAAGTCCCATTTACAAGTCAGATTATGGTTACCATATTTTTAAAGTGGTTGGTAAAGAAAGGGAGCAAAATAAAAGTTTTGAAGTACTTAAACCAAGGATTTACCAGGAGTTATATACGAGTAAAGTGGATAAGTTTTTAAATAATCATGTAAAGGAGTTGAGAAAAAATGCAGAAATTAAAATTAACAATCCTGATCTTAATATTGCTGACAGCGACAATTCAAGCAAAAGTAATTGATAAAATCGTTGCCATTGTTGGTGATAAAATAATTACTCAGTATGATGTAGAATCATTTAATCCGAAAAAAGTTAAGCAGATTTATTCTATAAAAGATGAAGCGAGGAGAGAAATCCTTTTGAAGAAATATTATAAAGAAGTGTTAGATTTTCTGGTAAATCAATACATCTATGAGATTGCTGCTGAGAGAGAAGGGATAAAAGTGACAGATGATGAGGTGGATAGGGCTCTCAATGATGTTTTAAAGCAAAACAATATTACCATGGATCAGCTTGAGCAGGTTTTAGAGCAAAACGGATTGACTCTTGAGAAATACAAGTATCAGCTGAAAAATGAAATTTTAAATGCAAGAATAAGATCGGCTGTAATTATGCCAAAACTTGTTGTTACAGATGAAGATATTAAAAATTATATTGACGAGCATCAAAATGAGTTGAAGCTTGCAGATAAATATGAGCTTAGAATCATACGTGTGAGCAGTGAAGATGAAGTAAAGAAGGTAAAAGAATATATCAAAGAGAAATCTTTTGCAGATGCAGCGATTAAATTTTCAAAAGATAAGACATCAAAAAAAGGTGGATATGTAGGGTGGTTAAAGATTTCTGATTTACCGGAAAAATACAGAAAAATTGTGATAGAACATAAGAAAGGTGATGTATTTGAAATGAAAGATGGAAAAGATTTTGTAATTTTTTACATTGAAGATTTTAAAAGCAAATATGATGTGGATGATAAATTACGAGAGGAGATAACCAGGAAGATAAAAGAGAAGATGTATCCAGAGGTGGTAAAATCCTGGTTAGAAAAACATAAAACTACAATTTTCATTAAATATATGTAATTGTTTAATTTGTGGGGATATTTTTTATGAGACTTGATAAATTTTTGAAAGTTTGCATGCTTATTAAACGCAGAAGTGTGGCAAACGAAGCTGCTGATGAAGGTTTTATCTATGTAAACGGTCGAAAAGCAAAACCTTCTACGAAAATTAAAGAGGGGGATTTGATTACTCTTGATATGTGGAATTATAAGAAAGAAATAAAGGTATTGAAGGTGCCTGAGACTAAAGGGAGTATTCCTAAAAAAAATATTGATGAATATATAGAAGTTTTATCCTATGAAGTAAAAAATGTGGATGATTTTTAAATATTTGATTTAGTGAGCCATCGTTTTTCTATGTAAGGTTTTATCCCTTTCATACCGGCGCCTTTTGATATGGCATCGAGGATGTTATCATCTTTCACGAAACTTCCTGCAATATTTGAAAACTTACTCAATTCATTGGAAAGTGGTGTGGATGGTCCCATTATTATTTTTACACTGGTATCAGAGCAGTAACAAAGGAAATCTTCCGTTGTTTTATTAATCAATGTTGTGCCTGAGATTATTACAATATCACAATTTGGAAGATAAAATTTTGCAAGGTTGGGTGGTAAAATATTAGGAAAGGTTTTTAGTTCAAAAATATATAGATTTTTGACAATATCTTTAATTTTTTCAATGACCGGTTTGAAATATCCTACAATAGCTACATTTTTATTTTTAAAATCAAACCGTTCAGTAATTTCACGGGTATCTTTTTGCCCATTGTTCAAAACCGAGTTTATTGTCGCAAGACCTATTGAGGATTCGAGGAGATCATCACTAAAAAACAGTTTGGCAAGGTCTAGGGCTTTTAGTCCTTTAAGATTTTTATTGAGTATATTACAACCAGATGAAATATTTGCCCTGAAGGTGTAGGCTATCCCTATTCCAGCTTCCGTTTTTACACCTATGTAACTTAATCCTAAGACGTAATCAATTACAGATAGATTTGATAATTTTTCTTCCGCTTCTTCGAAAATAATATGGGAGAGTAGTTTCATTTGTGTCTGCTCTCCAATTCTTTTAAAACATTTGCAAAGTCTATATCTTTATATTCGAAAGCAACAAGAAAATGGTAAAATAAATCAGCAAATTCAGAAACAACTCTATCTTCAGGTTCTGTTAAATATGCTTTTAAAAATTCGGCAAATTCTTCACCCAATTTCTTTATGATTTTATTTTCTCCTGCAGATAATAATGTGTTGGTATACGAGCCTTCTTTTGGGTTAGTTTTTCTATCTTTAATAATGTTTATTAATTTTTCGATAATTTCAAAATTCATTTTTTGCAATCCTCCTTTTACAATCTAACAGTTACACCATTGTCTTTTAAAAACTGCTTTACCTCTTTTATGCTGTATTCTTTATAATGAAATATTGATGCGGCAAGGGCTGCGTCAGCTTTACCTACTGTAAGCCCTTCAAGAATATGTTCAGGAGATCCTACACCGCCTGAAGCGATTACAGGTATTTCCACAGCTTCAGCTATTGCCTCTGTCAATTCAATGTCATAACCGTCTTTTGTACCATCTTTATCCATGCTCGTTAAAAGTATCTCTCCGGCACCGTACATTTCCATTCTTTTTGCCCACTCAATAGCATCTATACCTGTAGGATTTCTGCCACCATGGGTATAGACTTCCCACCCGAAGCTGTCCGTTTTCCTTTTGGCATCTATCGCTACGACGATACATTGTGAGCCGAATTTAGCTGAAGCTTCCTTTACAAATTCTGGGTTTTTAACTGCTGCAGTATTTATTGATACCTTATCGGCACCTGCGTTTAAAAGGTTTCTAATGTCTTCAATGGTTCTAACACCGCCACCAACTGTGAGTGGGATAAAAACCTGCTCAGCTGTTTTAGCTACCACATCAAGAATGATACCACGATTTTCTGCACTTGCTGTAATATCCAGAAAGGTTATTTCATCAGCACCCTCTTCATTATAGAGTTTTGCTACTTCAACCGGATCTCCAGCATCTCTAAGGTTTAAAAATTTTGTTCCTTTTACCACTCTGCCATCTTTAACATCAAGGCATGGAATAATTCTTTTTGCAAGCATAATTCACCTTATTAAATATTTTTTCTATTAATAACAACTGATGACTTAAATATCAATGTAAATTATGTTTTGAGGTCATCCCATTTTTAAATGAAAAAATTTCTAGGTCTTGATAGAAACAAGTATAGGGTATTTTCTCGCTCATTTTCGCCAAACACCTCAATGTAAAGCTTAGAAATTGCGAAGTTTGTTTGTATAAACATTTCAATAAACAGTTAAACGCAAGCTAGGTGTTCTGAAAGCGCATCTTGATTACAATGTAATACAGTTATAAGCAATAGCTCAGATAGAATTGCTGTCGACTTATCTTTAAATCCTCTATCTAAAAAAGAGGATTTAAACTTTAAAAACCTTAGCTATTTCACTTAATTTATTTACTTGGTTGTTTATACTTTTAACAATATTCATGAAAGATTGAATCATGCTTTTACTTTGTTCAGTACCGGCTGATAAACTTTGAACATTTTGATTGATATTACTTAATGCTATTGTTTGCTCATTTATAGAAGTATTAATCAGGCTATTCTTTTCTGAAATTTCTCTAATTATATCAACTATTTTATTAAAAGCTATCTCTGTTTCGTTAATAATTTTAACTGATTCTTCAACGCTTTCTCCAGCAATTTGCATTTTATTATGTGCTGTTTTCGTTTTTTCTTTTAATTGAGCTATTATGTTTCCGATTTCTTTCACGGATTTTTGTGTTTTTTCTGCTAATTTTCTAACTTCGTCTGCAACAACTGCAAAGCCTCTACCATGTTCACCTGCCCTTGCAGCTTCAATGGCTGCATTGAGTGCTAGCAAGTTTGTTTGGTCTGCTATATCATAAATTACATTTAAAATATTACTTATTTCATCTGATGAATAAACCAAATCTTCCACAGTTTGAGCTAACTCAGATGTATTATTTTTAATATTGTTTATACGAGAAACAGTTTCATATAACTTATTTTTACCTTCTTCTGTAACACTAGTCGCGTTACTCATGACATTATTTACTATATTAACATTATTTAAAACTTCTTCTGATGTAACACTAATTTCTTCCATTGCAGATGCTATACTGATTATTCCATTCGTATTATTTTCTATCATGGTGGATGTTTCACTAGAAATTGCTTGTAGTTTATCTTTTGTTAAAACCAGTTCATTTATTAAATTTAACAATGACATCATGATTCCTGATATTTTGTTTTTCATTATGATCAAATCTTTCAATATTCCGTCTTGAATATTTTCATCGATTTGAAAATTTAAGTTTCCGTTAGTTATTTCATGTATATATTTTCGAGAAACGAGTATTCTTGATGTGATAATCCTTACTAAATACAATGCAAACAAACCATTTATTAAGCTGATAATTATACTAATAAAACCAAAAACTAATAATGAAGAAACTTTTTTTTCAGAATATTTTTGCATTAAGTATACGGCTTTGTTCATTTCTGTTAATAATTTAATGTTGTTGTTTAAAACAAAATGTAATGAATCATCATCAGAATGATTCTTTAGAATATTATTTATTTTTTTATGAAAAGTATTCCAGATTTCTTTTACGGTTAATAATTGTTTTTTTACGGTTTCATCATATGCTCCAGGAATTTTTTCAAACGATTTCATATTCAAATCTATTGAAACTTTTCCGCCATATGTAAGACTATTTAATGTCATATCAAATAGTTGCATAGTATTCTTCAAAGTCTTTTCATATTTACTGGCTAATTCTACATTTCCTTGGCGTTTATAGTTTAAATATATCATCATTTCTTTAGTCATTTTTTGTGTTAGCATACGTTGTCTTCCTGCCATGTTAATAATTAGAGCATCAGCTTTCTGTTTCTTTAAAACATATACTGTGTAAATTGTTCCTGAAACTGTTACCAGAATAAGTAATAAAATGATAATTAACAAAACCCCGACCATTTTCTTCAGGTCCCAGCTTTTAAAAGTGACAAAATCTTTCAACTTGTTCATTTGAAACCCCCACAATAAAACATTGTAACAATGTTTTATATACTATACTATTATATCACTCTCAAGCTTTGTCTTAATAAAAATTATAGTTTAGTTAATAGATTAAGAAAATTTTAAAAGGATATAAAACTACTCCAATAGATTTTGTGATTTTATAAAATTTTTTATTCCTAAAAGAGATTGTTTAAAAAAAATGGTGTAAAATAATTATTTTGGTGTTAATTTTATTGTATGAAAACTAAAACTTGTTTTTTAGTTATAGTCATTTTTGTTTTAATCTCCTGTGTGCAAAAAGAGAATACAATACGTTTGCTAAGAGATAAACCTGTTAAAACTGTTTTTATTGAAGATATTAAAGAAGATTCACCTACTGAATTTGAGAAAGCTTTACCAAAATCAACTATAATAAAGAACTCAATTGTTGTGTTTAAAAAAGTATATCCTAAAAAGTTGCTTGCAAATAATGTGGTAGATTTTGATAAAGGGGTCATTTTAACTGATAATTTTTTGATAAATTTAAATGGTATTAATTGTAAGATGTTCAGTTTACCTGATGAACGGATAGCTCATATATATGTGAGCAACCGAATTGTAATGTTGAAGGGTGAAAAGAATTTTTATTTTTTAGATTTAGATAAATGTGGGCAAATAGCAAAAATGAAAGCTGAACAAGTGATAGGTTTTGATGGAACCAACCTTTATTTTCAAAAAAATAACACACTTCTTAAAAAAAATATTTTTACAAAAGCAGTTGTTAAACTATTTGATGTTAATGAAATAGTTGAAAGAATAGAGAATGTTGATAGTTATCTTTTTGTTTTGACAAAACAGGGAAATCTTTTTGTAAAAATAAAAAATAATGGAAGTTATGTAGATATTGCAAAATTTACTAAAGTTAATGATTTTAATCTGCAAAAAAGTCCAGAGGGGATTCAGCTTTATTTTAAGAGTGATAACAAATTTTTTACTTTTAATTTAGGCAGGCAGGGAGTAAATAAGACAGTAGAAAAAGTTATAAATGGTGAAACCATCTATTTGGTAAAAGGTAAAATTGGTTATTTTGAGGATAAATTTCTTTTTATTAATGATAAGAAATTTTTGCTGGATGATAATTACGAAAGATTGATTTTTTATAATGGGACACTTTATGGGATTTTAAAAAATGCCCTCTATGAGATAGATATTTCAAAGAGAATCTACAGAAAATCGTTAATTTTGGCTCCGCTAAAAATAAAGGGGTGTTTAGCAGATGGTAAAATTTATATAAAAGATTTGGATGGGATAATTAGAGCGCTAGATATGACAGCAGACATTTATAAGATTGTGGATGAGATTCCTGAAAATTGTGAAGATTTACCTTACAGATGTGGAAAGTTTATTTTAAACGCTGGGGAAATAGTTTTCGCTAAAATGGTGAATAATGATAAAAATTATCTCATGTTAAAGCGCAAAATAGGGGATGATATTTACTATTTTTTTGAGAAATATTAAAGATAAATTTTTCCTCTAAATGTTGACAGGGTGTTTAGTTTTAATTACTATCCTGATGCTAGAGATTTTTTGATAAGGTTCTTTCGGGAGGAAAATATGAATATCAAAGTAATTATCCTGGCAGCTGGAAAAGGGACCAGAATGAAATCTGAAAAGTCCAAAGTGATGTTTAGTGTGGCTGGAAAACCTATGATTGATTACGTATTGTTCACTGCGAAAGAGATTAGCAATGATATTGTAGTTGTTGTTAACGATACACAAAAAGATTTATTGAGTCACCTTGATGACAATAATATAAATTATGTTTTTCAAGAAAAACAGCTTGGTACTGGAGATGCGGTTAAATCTGCCATTAAAAATATTGAGGATTTTGACGGCAAGGTTTTAATTTTATGTGGGGATATGCCCCTTGTAAAAGCTCAGACATTAAAGCAGTTTGTTGAGGAAGCAAAAAACAGTGATGTGGCGTTAATCACCACATTGATGGATGATCCTACAGGTTATGGAAGAATTATAAGAGATGGGAAAAAGCAGGTTTTAAAAATTGTGGAAGAAAAGGATGCAAACGATTATGAAAAGAGGGTAAACGAAGTTAATACTGGGATTTATTTGGTTGATTTTGCCTATTTGAAACCTGCCCTTGAGAACTTAAAGAATGATAATGCTCAGGGAGAATATTATCTAACCGATATCGTAAAAAGTGGCAGTTTTGCATATTTGGTTGAAGATTCTGATCAGTTTCTAGGTGTTAATGATAGGGTTGCCCTTTACAGTGCTTCAAAGAGTATCTGGAGACAGAGAGCTTACAACTTTATGAAAGAAGGTGTTACCATAATGGATGTGGAAACTTTTTACTGTGATGAATCCGTAAAAATCGAAAATGATGTGGTGATATATCCAAATGTGTTTTTGGAGGGGGAAACGGTTATCAAAAAAGGGTGCAAAATTTATTCTGGAGTTAGAATTGTAAACAGTATTATTGAAGAAGATTGTGAAATCAAAGATAACACTCTCATTGAAGATTCAAAGGTTGGCAAAAAATGCAGTGTGGGGCCGATGGCTCATCTGAGACCTGGTACAATATTAGAAGGGGAAAATAAAATAGGTAATTTTGTGGAAACCAAGAAGATATTTTTTGGTAAAGGTTCTAAAGCAAGCCATTTGACATATCTTGGGGATGCAGAAATTGGTAGAAACGTAAATGTGGGATGTGGAACAATTACCTGCAATTATGATGGATTTACAAAGCATAAGACTGTAATTGGTGATGAGGTATTTGTGGGTAGTGATGTGCAGTTTGTGGCTCCGGTTAAAATTGGTAAAGGTGCTTTGATAGCGGCAGGTTCTACAGTTACAAAGGATGTGCCGGATGATGCCCTTGCCATCACAAGAGCTGAGCAGAGAAACATTGAAGGGTGGGTGCCACGCTGGAGAGCAAAAAAGATGAATAAGGAGAAATGAGATGTGTGGAATTGTAGCATTTATAGGGGATAGAAGTGCAAAAGATGTCCTTATTGAGGGGCTTACGAGGTTAGAATATAGAGGTTACGATTCTGCTGGAATTGCATTAATTGAAAAAAATAAAATTGAGGTTTACAGAGCCAAAGGTAAGCTTTCTATATTAAAGGAACTGGTGGCAGATAAAACACTAACGGCATCAATAGGTATAGGACATACAAGGTGGGCAACCCATGGTAAGCCTTCTTATGAAAATGCTCATCCACATTTTTCTAATCATATTGCAGTTGTTCACAATGGGATTATTGAAAACTATCTTCAGTTGAAAGAGGAGCTATTACAAAAAGGGTATGAATTTAAGTCTGAGACAGATACAGAGGTGATAGCCCATCTTATTGATAGCTTGTATGAAGGTGACCTTTTTGAAGCAGTGAAAAAGGGGATTAAAAGGTTAAAAGGTTCCTATGCCATAGCAGTTATTAGTGAAAAAGAGCCTGAAAAAATAGTTGTGGCAAGGTATGATAGTCCTTTAGTTATAGGTATCTCAGAAGGAGAGACCTTTGCTGCCAGTGATATTCCTGCAGTGTTAAGTTATACAAGGGATTTTATATTTTTAGAAGAAGGGGATGTGGCACTACTTGAAAAGGGTAGTATCAAAATATTTAATGATGATAAAGAGGTGAAGAGGGAAGCCAGACATGTTGATTGGAATCCTGTTATGGCCGAAAAGGCAGGATACAAGCACTTTATGCTCAAGGAGATTTATGAGCAGCCAAGGGGAATCATTGATACAATAAGGGAGAAATATTCATTAGAAGATGGTGAGATATATTTTGGTGAGATAGATTTTGAAAAAATTAAGGATATAAAAAAGATTACCATTGTAGCCTGTGGTACAAGCTGGCATGCAGGTCTGGTGGGGAAATTTTATATAGAAAATCTTGCCAAGATCCCTGTAGAAGTGGATATAGCGTCAGAGTTTAGATACAGAAACCCTATAATAGATGAAGAAACCTTACTTTTGCCCATATCTCAATCAGGTGAGACGGCAGACACCATAGCAGCATTGAGGCTTTCGAGAAAAAGTGGTGCAAAGGTGGTTTCTATTTGTAATGTGGTGGGTTCTACAATTGCAAGAGAATCTGATGGAGTGATTTATACTCATGCAGGGCCTGAGATTGGTGTGGCTTCTACAAAGGCTTTTACGACGCAGCTTGTGTCCCTTTTCCTCTTTGCACTTTTCTTAGCTCAAAAAAGAAACAAATTATCAAATGATGCAATAAAAAATTATTTAGGCGAGCTTATTAGACTACCTGAGAAGATAGAGGCAGTTTTGAAACATGACAGCTACATTGAAAAAATTGCAAGAGATTTTATACATTATAAAAACTTTCTTTATCTGGGAAGGCATTACAACTACCCTATTGCACTTGAGGGGGCATTGAAGCTAAAAGAGATTTCATATATTCATGCTGAGGGGTATCCAGCTGGAGAGATGAAGCATGGGCCAATAGCACTGATTGATAAAGATATGCCGGTTTTTGTACTTGGGACAAAATCAGAAGTATACGATAAAATACTCTCCAATGTGGAGGAAGTTAAAGCCAGGAGTGGAATTGTGATATCCACAGTTACAGAAGGTGATGTGGATATCAGAGGGAAGTCTGATTACGTAGTAGAAGTGCCACATTGCATCAATGAGTTGACACCCTTTTTAAATTCTGTTGTTATTCAGCTTTTTGCCTATCACTGTGCAAATCTACTTGGGCTTGACGTGGATCAGCCAAGAAACCTTGCGAAAAGTGTGACGGTTGAGTAAGAATGCGAGAAAAAATTTCAAGATTTTTTAGTGAACATGAAGATCTGTATCTTATTCTAATTTCCACGTTAATTGGTGTTTTTGCTGGATACGGTAATTTTATTTTCAGGTATCTAATTGGTTTTATTCAGCGGATTTTTTACGGTTCTGACTCAGAATATTTTTTAGAGGTGCTTCAAAAAACATCATTGTTAAAAATAGTTTTTGTGCCAGCTATTGGTGGATTGATTGTGGGAATAATTGCTCTTATTTTTAAATCTGCTAAGGGGCACGGTGTGCCTGATGTTATTAAGGTAATAGCGTTAAATCGCTCCATATCACCGTCTGTTGCTGTGATAAAAACAGTGTCATCTGCCATAACTCTTGGAACAGGTGGCTCAGCGGGTAGAGAAGGCCCCATTGTTCAGATAGGTGCAGCCCTTGGTTCAGGAGTAGGTAGAATTTTCAAATTTTCTTCGGCACGGATGAAAAGTGCCATTGCTGCAGGGGCAGCAGGAGGCCTTGCTGCAACTTTTAATGCTCCCATAGGTGGTGCAATGTTTGCAGCAGAGGTGTTGTTGGGTGAGTTTGGAATAAAGACTTTTTCTCCTATAATTATTTCCTCAGTGATTGCCACAGTGATATCAAGGGCTCTTTTAGGAAATGATGTTACATTTTTTGCTCCACCCTATGAGCTTAAACATCCAGTAGAATTACTGTTTTATATAGTTCTTGGGGTGTGGTGTGCATTTGTGGGGGTTATTTTCATTAAAACTTTTTATTATTTCGAAGAAAAATTTGAGAAAATGAATATACCAAAATTCCTAAAACCAGCTGTAGGTGGATTACTTCTTGGAATAATAGGTCTGTTTATTAAAGAGGTAATGGGTGTGGGGTATGACACCATTGATGATATACTTTATGGTAAGGCACCGTTTCTTCTTGTTTTTATACTTATTTTTTTAAAAATGATAGCAACCTCTTTTACTCTTGCTTCTGGAGGTTCTGGCGGTCTTTTTGTTCCATCCCTTTTTATAGGTGCGGCAAGTGGTGGTTTTATAGGTACAGTTTTTCATTATTTATTCCCTTCTGTTACAGCAGGAAGTGGAGCTTATGGCCTTGTGGCTATGAGTGCAATGCTTGCTGCAACTATGAGAGCACCTCTTACAGCTATTCTGATTATATTTGAGATTACAGGTAATTATCAGATAATTTTACCATTGATGCTTTCTACCATTATTGCAAATATTGCTGCAAACGCTATGGAAAAGGAGTCTATTTTTACTTGGATACTGACAAAGCAGGGGATTAAAATAAATAAGGGTGCAGAAGAGCAGATTTTGAGCTCAATCAAGGTAAAAGACGTAATGCTTACAGATATTACCACTTTTAAAGAGGATACGCATTTTAAAGAGATTCTTGAAGGGATTAAAAATGCAAAGCATATTTACTATCCTGTTCTGAGCAGAGAAGGATATCTTGTTGGAATGCTTTCATTAGATGATATTAAAGGGGTTTTGTTTGAAGAGGGGCTTGAGGATATCGTTGTGGCTGGTGAAATATGCACGAGGAAAGGGTTGATTTATGTAAGTCCAGAGGATACTCTTTCCACCGCTCTGAAAAAGCTTGGGATAAAAGATCTTGGAGCTGTTCCTGTGGTAGAAGAAGAAAATGGAAAGCTCAAACTTTTAGGTTTGCTGAGGAGAAGTGATATAATTCTTGCATACAATAAAGCTGTTACGCGGTTTATGGAGAATAAATGATTGATTTTGAAAAAGAACTAAATAATGAACAGTTAGAAGCTGTAACCTACGTAGACTCACCTCTCCTGGTTTTATCGGGAGCAGGGACTGGGAAAACCCGGGTAATTACATATAAGATTGCTTATCTCATTGAAAAACAGAAGATGGAATCCCATCGGATTATGGCAGTTACCTTTACAAATAAAGCTGCTGATGAAATGAAAAAAAGGGTATATTCCCTTGTGGGGGATGATGCATTCAATCTTTGGATAGGTACGTTTCATTCAAATACGTTGAGAATTTTGAGAAGGGAAGGGTATATTGTTGATTTACCAAATAATTTTACCATAATTGATCAGGATGATCGTTTAAGTCTTTTAAGAAACATAGTGAAGAGGCTTGGTATAGATGATAAAAAGTTTTCACCCAAAATGTATTTACATCTTATCAGCAATTATAAAAACAGTTTAGATTTTGTTTACAGAAAAGAACCAGAAGAGATTGTCCATCGTTTTAATGATGTGTTTGAAAATTATCAATCAGAATTGAAGAGATCTGTACAAATCGATTTTGATGATATGTTAGCTTTGACGTTGAGAATATTTCTTGAAAACAGGGAAATCTTGGATTTTTACAGTAATCTTTTCGATTATATACTTGTGGATGAGTTTCAGGATACAAATTCAATTCAGTTTAATTTTTTGAAAATCTTAGCAGAGCGAAAAGGGAATATCTGTGTTGTTGGAGATGATGACCAGTCCATTTATGGATGGCGTGGAGCCGAAGTAGGGAATATAGTTAATTTTGACAAACATTTTGATAATGTAAAAATTGTAAAACTGGAAAGAAATTACAGGAGTGCACCAGCCATTTTATATGTGGCAAATAATCTGATTAGGAATAACAGTTTTAGAAAAGGTAAAAACCTTCAGCCTCATCATAATTTTGATGCAAAGATTGAGGTGAAGCGTTGCTATGATGAACGTGATGAAGCTGAATTTGTAGTGAAACAGATAGATAAAATTGTAAAAGAAGGTGTGTCTCTTTCAGATATTGCAGTGCTTTATAGAACAAATGCTCAGTCAAGAAACTTCGAGGTGGCTCTTAACAGGAGAGGGATACCTTATCAGGTGATTGGAGGAATAAGTTTTTATCAAAGAAAAGAGATTAAAGATATTCTGAGCTATTTGAGGTTTTTCAATAATTTTTATGATATGGCATCTTTTATAAGGTGTGTAAAAACTCCTCCGAGAGGAATCGGTGATAAAACCATTGAGAAAATAATAAGTGTGATGAATAAGGAAGGGGTTTCTGCCTTTGATGCTGCAAAAATGGTTGCCAGAGAATCATCTAAAAATGTGGCAAAAAGGCTTTTTGAGTTTATTGACCTGATTGATGGATTAAATCAGTTTGATAAAATATCCGAAATGATTTCTTATATTGTAGAAAAGACAAATTATGAAGAATATATAAAACAATTTGAAGAAGTGTATGTGGCTGATAAGCGTATAAACAATATTGCTGAGCTTATAAACTCAGCTGTGGCCTATGAGGAGACGGTGCAGGAGCCTAATCTTGGTGATTTCCTTTCCTCTACCACTTTACAGACTTCGGTAGATGAGATGGATGATGGCTCTATAAAATTGATGACTATTCATTCGGCAAAGGGATTAGAATTTGATACTGTTTTTCTCGTGGGATTGGAAAATGGATTGTTCCCTCTTTATAGCAGTATGGATGAGGAGCTTGAGCTTGAAGAGGAGAGAAGACTCTGTTATGTTGGGGTTACAAGGGCTAAAAAGAGATTGTTTGTGACCTATGCAGATACCAGAATTGTTTATGGTAGAAGGCAAGAAATGGAGCCATCCATATTCCTTGATGAGATGAGGGTTGCAAAAGGAGTGGAGAAAGAATTTAAGGATGGAAAGAAGGTTTTTCATTCAAAATTTGGTAGGGGGATGATAATTTCCATTAAAGGCAGTGGTGAAGATGCAAAAGCGGATGTATTTTTTGAAAAATTTGGTATAAAAAAGATGGCGTTAAAATTTTTAGAATTAATATAGCTTATGAAAGAGACCTTTTCTGAGCGAAAGATTTGAGAAAATAATAAATTTTTACAAATACATTAAAGAGGTGGAAGATGTCACAAATTATATCAAAGGAAGATGTGAAACATATTGCAAAGCTTGCAAGATTGAAGTTTGAAGAGGATGAAGTGGAAAAATTTACTACAGAGTTGAATAAAATCCTTGATTATATCCATAAGTTAAATGAGCTTGACACGGAAGAGGTGGAGCCTACTTCCCACGTCTTAGATATTACAAATGTTTTTAGGGAAGATGAGGTTAAAGATTCGCTTACCAATGAAGAAGCATTAAAAAATGCTCCTGACAAGGATTATGGACATTTTAAAGTACCAAGGGTTATAGAAGGGTAAGGAGGAAGAAGATGGATTTACTTAATAAATCTATTACAGAATTAAAAGCGCTTCTTGATAAAGGCGAGATTACTGCTTACGAGCTAAACAAGTTTTATCTTGATAGAATAAAAGCATTGGATGAGAAAGTAGAATCCTTTTTATACATCAATGAAAATGTACTCGAAGAAGCAAAACTTATTGATGAAAAAAGAAAAAATGGTGAATCTCTACCTGAGTTTGCTGGCATTCCAATAGCTATTAAAGATAATATGGTTACAAAGGGGATGCCTACCACTTGTGCATCTAAGATTCTAGAAAATTTTGACTCACCATATGATGCTACTGTTGTAAATATGTTAAAAGAAAAAGGTTTTTTTATCATAGGCAAGCTTAATATGGATGAGTTTGCCATGGGATCATCCTGTGAAAACTCTTTTTATAAGAAAACAAAAAATCCTTGGGACTTAGAAAGAGTTCCCGGTGGTTCATCCGGTGGTTCTGCTGCTTCAGTGGCTGCGAGACTTGTTCCTGCTTCATTAGGAAGCGATACAGGTGGTTCTATTAGACAGCCTGCATCTCTTTGTGGTGTTTGTGGCTTAAAACCCACCTATGGCAGGGTGTCAAGGTACGGTCTTGTGGCTTTTGCTTCAAGTTTGGATCAAATTGGGCCTATTACCACCTCTGCTGAAGACGCTGCACTTCTTTTGAGTGTGTTTGGAAAACATGATGAACATGATTCAACTTCTGCAGATTATCCAGAAAAGGATTATGTGAGTGCTCTTACAGAGGATGTGAAGGGGATGAAAGTGGGGATTCCGAAGGAGTTCTTTGGTGAAGGATTGCAGGAGGATGTGAAAAAGAGAGTGGAAGAAGCTATAGATGTTATTAAAGGACTAGGTTGTGAAATTAAAGAGATAAGTCTACCACATACAGAATATGGCATTGCAGTTTATTATATTATTGCAACCGCAGAGGCATCAAGCAACCTCGCAAGGTATGATGGAGTGAGATATGGATTTAGAGCTGAAGCTGATGGGCTTATTGGGATGTATGAGAAGACGAGGTCAATAGGATTTGGCGATGAAGTAAAGAGAAGAATTATGCTTGGAACTTATGTATTGAGTGCAGGTTATTATGATGCATATTATCTGAAAGCGCAAAAAGTGAGGACTCTCATTAAAAATGATTTTCTAAATGCATTTAAAGAGGTAGATGTTATTTTAACACCTACATCACCTACCACAGCTTTTAAGTTAGGGGAGAAAAGTGGTGACCCACTACAAATGTATTTGAGTGATATATTTACCATTTCACTAAACCTTTTTGGTGGTTGTGGAATATCAATCCCATGTGGTTTTGACAGTAATAATCTTCCTGTAGGATTACAGCTTATGGGAAGCTATTTTGAAGAAGAAAAGATATTGAGGCTTGCTTACAAGTATCAGGAGGTTACAGATTTCCACAAAAAGATACCTCAGCTTTAAAAAAAGTTAAAGTTTTTTCTAAAGTGGTCGAATGAATAAAAGTAGACCATAAAGGTGAGAACCGATGACTATTGAGTCTGGTAATATTTATAACATATTGAGGACATACAACAGGCAGGTCAAATTTGGCAAAGCAACTGATGCACTGAGCTCGAAGAAATCTTCTTCGAGCTCAGTGGATAAAGTATCCCTTTCTCCTGAAGCGAAAAAACTGATGTTTATTACAGATATTCTTGGTGAAATAGGTAGGGATGATGTAAAAAAAGAGGATATTGAAAAATATCTTAAAGATGTTGATTTTGCTAAAATCAACAGTGATGACCTTGAGAAATTAAAAAAAGATATTCTTGCAAGTTTCGCTTAATTAGTTGCCACTGAAAAAGTGGCAACTAATTTATAATAAATGACTTATTTTAATTTTCTCATAGAGATTCCCCCAGTTTTTTTGAAATTTCTACAATAGCTGGGGGATAAAAAATATTAAAATGCCTTATTTCATGATCTTAGAAGTGAAGTATTCTTCTTTAACTTTTTGATAGAAAATTATTTTAAAAACAGAAATTCATTACCAATACTTAGTTCTCACTTTTTCAGTGAGAACTAAGTAAAAATATGTTGATTATTATCTTCAAATAACATATTTTCCAGATACAATGGAAGTTGTTAGAGATTTATCTAAATGGTTTAGCAAAGCGCCTACAGTTGTTACGATTGGTAATTTTGACGGAGTTCACTTAGGCCATCAAACTATCGTCAAAAAAGTTAAAGAGTTATCAAAGGAATATAATCTAAAAAGTGGAGTTATAACTTTTAATCCACACCCCATAAAATTTTTTAATAATGAAATAAAACTAATCATGACCGAAAGAAAGAAGAAAAAGATATTTGAGGAGCTTGGAATAGATTATTTTTTCAATTTGGAGTTTAATGAAAGTATAGCGAATATGGATCCGGAAATTTTTGTAAGGGAATTACTCGTAAAAACTTTGAAAGCTAAGTTCATTGTAATTGGATACGATTACAGATTCGGTAAGAAAAAAAAAGGTGATTATGAGCTTTTGAAATTATTGGAATCGAGGTATGGGTATACTGCTTTTAAAATACCTCCTGTAAAAGTGGATGAAATTATTGTATCAAGTACAAATATTAGAAAATTATTAACTGAAGGGGATGTAGATCTTGCGAACAGAATGCTTGGGAGAGCTTTTTCATTGGAAGGGGAAGTGATAAAAGGGGATGGATATGGTAAACTTTTGGGTTATCCTACTGCAAACCTGAAAGTGCATAATGAACTGATCCCAGCTTTTGGTATCTATGCTACTAAAACATTAATAGATGGGAAACGTTACCAAAGTGTGACAAATATAGGGATCAGACCTACAATTGTAAATAGAGAGGAGATAAGGGTGGAGACTCACATCTTTGATTTTAATGAAGAGATATACGGGAAATTTATAGAAGTGGAATTTTATAAATATCTGAGAAAAGAGAGAAAATTTGATAAAATTACCGATTTAATCGGTCAAATTGAAAAAGATTGTAAACTAGCTAAAGAGGTTTTGAAGTAATATGAAGGTAGCTGCTGTTAGTCTTGGATGTCCAAAAAACCAGGTAGATTTAGAAGTGCTACTTGGTAAGATGGTGGAAGAAAATTTTGAGATAACAAATAGTGCTGATGATGCAGATGTGATAATTATAAATACCTGTGGTTTTATTGAGCCTGCCGTTATGGAGGCGGTGGAAACGATTTTAGAGTTTGAACCTTATAAAGAGAAAGGGAAAAAAATTGTTGTTACAGGCTGTATGGTTGAGCGATATAAGGATGAATTTGAAAAAGAATTTCCTTTTGTGGATTACTATGCTGGTGTGGGAGAATTAAAATCTGTACTTATGTTTCTAAAAGATGGAATAGAAGGCGAGAAGGAAAAGAACCTATATTTTACCAAAAATAGATTGATATTAAATCCTAAAAGCTATGCTTATCTGAAAGTTGCAGATGGGTGTATTAATAGATGCTCTTATTGCACAATTCCTAGCATAAGAGGGACGCAGAAAAGTAGAGAAATAGAAGATATCTTGGATGAAGCAAAAAAGCTTATAAGCTCGGGAATAAAAGAGTTGATTTTGATTTCACAGGACACCACTAAGTATGGTTTGGATATTTATGGAGAATTCAAGTTAAAAGAGCTTGTGAGAAGAATTCATGATATTGATGGAGATTTCTATATAAGGTTGCTTTATCTCAATCCTGATGGTGTGGATGAAGAACTCATTGACATGGTATTGGGATTAGAAAAAGTAATAAATTACTTTGAGATACCTGTACAGCATATTAATGATAGAATATTAAAGCTTATGAACAGGAAATCTGACTCAAAAAAGATCAGATCAATTTTTTCCAAAATTAGAGAAAAATCAGATGAAGCCTTTATAAGGACAACATTTATAGTGGGGTTTCCATCAGAAACTGAAGAAGAGTGGAGTGAAATAAAAGACTTTTTAGAGGAATATAAGCCTGACTATGCAGGTTTTTTTCCATTTTACAGAGAGGATGGGGTAAAGGCTTCCATGCTTGAGCCTCAAATTGGTAAGCGGGAGAAAAATAGAAGGGTGAGAGAGCTTCAAAAAATCCAAAAAAAGATTACAATGGAAAGGCTAAAATCTCTTAAAAAAAGAGAAATTATCTGCTTTGCTGAGAAAGCAAATGAGGATTTTGATTTCATTCTTGAAGGAAGAGCACTTTTTCAAACGCCAGATATTGATGGAAAAGTTTATTTTATTGATGGTGAAGCCACTGATGGTATGGGTCCGTACCTTTGTAAGATAAAAAGGGTTGTGTATCCTGATTTATATTGTAAAATAGAGTCAAAATTATAGCTTTTATGAGGTATCTGTATGAAAAAATTATTAATATTTTTGTTGGGAATATTTCTTGTAATTTCTTGTGCAGGGAAGCATGAGCAAGAAAAGGATGCAGCAACACTTTTTAAAGAAGGATTGCAACTTTTTCAAAAGCAAAAGTATGAAGATTCAGCTATTTTATTTGAAGAAGCGTTGAAAAAAGCAAATAATCCTGAGCTTGCTGCAAAGTCACAACTTTTTTTAGCAGATTCTTATTACCTTGATGAAAAATATGATGAAGCTATTGCTGCATATAAATCTTATCTTGAACTATATGAAAATAGTGAAGATGCAAAACGTGCATTGTTGAGGCTTGGACTTTCGTATTATGCGATGTTACAGCCTATTGATAGAGACCAGTCGTATACGAGAGATGCGTATAAAACGTTTTTGACGTTGAGAGAGAAGTATCCAGAGTATGCTAAACAGTATGAAGTGGATAAGAAAATAAAGCATTTAAGAGACCTTCTAGCAGAGAAAAACTTTTATGTGGCAAAGTTTTATGTTAGGATTGGAAAGAAAAAAGCTTCTTTGTTAAGACTGGAAAAGATTATTAAAGAATATAAAGACACAAAAGTATATCCCGAGGCAGCACTTCTTTATGCAAAGGTTTTAGTTGAGTTGAATAAACCTGCTGAAGCGGTGTCTATCCTCACAGATCTGTTGAGAACAAGGAAAGAACCACGTCTGTTACCAGGGATTAATGAATTGCTGATGGATATTAAAAAGAAAATTGGGTAAAGACAATGAATGAAAAAAAAGCTTATTATTATTATGAGAAAGGGAAAGAGAAATATATTTCAAAAGACTATGTTAAAGCAAGACAGTTTTTTGAAGAGTTTTTAAAATTTAATGATAATTTTGCTGATGTACATAACTATCTCGGATATATCTATTATGCTTCAAACGATTTGAATAGGGCTATCGAACACTACAAAAAAGCTATAGAGCTGAATCCTTATTACACTGAAGCTTTGATTAATTTGGTGGTTATTTTGCACAGCATTGGAGAGTTTAAGAAGGCTGAAAAGTATCTAGATAGCCTAAAAAAGTCAGAGAAAGTAAGAGGGATTGCTGATAAATATTGTATAGGAAAGTTAGCAAATATGCATGCTGAAATTGCGAATCGTTACACATCCCTTTTTCTTTATGAAGAAGCTGCTAATGAGTATGAAAAGGCTTTGAGGCTTGCTCCAGATTTTCCTGATATAAGACTTGAATATGCCAATGTTTTAAGGGATTTAGGGAGGCTTGAAGAAGCTATCGTTCAGTATGATGAGATACTTATTAGAAAACCTCACTATGTAGAAGCACTTATTAATATGGCTATAGCCTATTACAAGCTTGGATACTTGGGGTTTTGTATTAATGCTTTGAAAAAAGCTAAAGAGATAAATCCTGAAAATAGAATGTTAAAGGCATTCCTTTACCTTTTAGAAAATGCAAAGGAGGTAGAGTAAGTGTTAGATTTAAGATTTATTGTATCAAATATAGACTTGGTGAAAGAAAAGACTCATGCAAGAGGGTATACGGAGATTGATTTTGATGAAATTTTGAAGCTTGATAAAAAAAGAAGAGAGATAATTCAAACAGTAGAAAAATATAAAAAAGAACGCAATGAAGTTTCAAAACAGATAGGGATGTTAAGAAGAAAAGGGGAGGATACTAAGGAGATTGAGGAGAGAGTAAAGAGTATTAAGATTGAGATTGATAAACTTGATGAAGAACTGAAAAATATCGAATCTGAAATTAAGGATATTTTATTAAGAATACCAAATCTTATTGATGATACAGTGCCTATTGGAGAAGACGAGAATGATAATGTATTATACAGAGAATGGGGAGAAAAGAGAAATTTTGATTTTGAGCCAAAGCCTCACTGGGATATTGCTGAAGCCCTTGATATTGTTGATTTTGAAAGGGGTGTAAAATTAGCAAAGTCAAGATTTTCTCTTTACAAAGGTCTTGGTGCAAAGCTTGAGAGGGCTTTAATAAATTTTATGTTAGATGTTCAGACGAAGAATGGTTATCTAGAAGTGATGCCACCTTACCTTGTAAATGAACAGACAATGACAGGAACAGGGCAGTTGCCAAAATTTGAAGAGGAACTTTTCAAATGTGAGAGGGATAATCTCTATCTCATACCTACCGCAGAGGTGCCTGTGACAAATATTTACGCTAATGAGATTCTTTCTGAGGAGGATATGCCTATTTATATGACAGCTTATACCCCATGTTTTAGGAGAGAGGCTGGCAGTCATGGTAAAGATGTGAGGGGGTTAATTAGACAGCATCAGTTTAATAAGGTAGAGCTTGTAAAAATTGTGAAACCTGAAGATTCTGATACAGAGCTTGAAAAACTTTTACAGAATGCAGAAGAAATATTGCAGCTTTTAAATATTCCATATAGAGTGGTGACTCTTTGCAGCGGTGACATTGGTTTTTCTGCAGCTAAAACTTACGATATAGAAGTATGGTTGCCTGGGCTTGGTACATATAAAGAGATTTCTTCATGTAGTAATTTCAAAGATTTTCAATCAAGGAGAGCAAATATTAAATTCAGGAGAAAAGAGACTAAAAAGGTAGAATACCCTCATACGCTAAATGGTTCAGGGCTTGCTGTGGGAAGAACTTTTCTTGCTATATTAGAAAATTATCAGCAGAAAGATGGCTCTGTGGTAATTCCTGAAGTGCTAAGAAAGTATATGGATGGTATAGAGGTAATTAAGCCGTCTTAAAAAGTTAACCGTTGGTTTAGAAGTTTATAAAAATTAAAAATCGAGAGAGATTATTTTTCTCTGTGAAAATCTTTAAAAGGTGTTTTTGTGTGTAAACTATACGTTTTGGCAACGCCGTTATCTCAAAATTATTCTGAAATTCCCGAGTATCAAATTTCTATTTTAAAAAATGTGGATTTGTTCATTGGTGAAGAGAAAAAATTTACCGTGAGACTTCTTGCTTTTTTAAAAATGAGAGATAAGCCTTACCTTTTAATAAATGAGCACTCAGTTGATGATGATTATCTGGTTGCATTAGATGAGATAAAAAAGGTGGAGAGTGCAGTTTTCTTTTCAGATTGCGGGACACCTTCGGTGGCAGATCCCGGTTATAAACTTATAAATATGGCATATCAAAATGGTGTGGAAGTGCTATCTTTGCCGGGGCCGTCATCCATTATGGCTGCATTGTCGGTATCCGGTTTTTATGCTGAAAGGTTCTATTTTGCAGGTTTTCCTCCAAAAAAGGGGTATGAAAGAAAAAATTTCTTCAAGAAATTGGAGAGGTTTAAAGAGACAGTTGTGTTGATGGAACGTCCTTATGCCTGTAAAAGAGTTTTGGATGAGTTGCAATATTTGAAAAAAAGGATATCAATATCTTTTAATCTGGGGATGCCAGATGAAAAGACGTTTAGAGGCTTTCCAAAAGATGTTAGTAAAATGTTAAATGATGTAAAAAAAGCTCCTTTTGTTATTGTTATGGAAGGTATTAAGAAATGAGAGAAATTCTTTTGAATGCTATTAGTGATACGATAAATTTTGTAAGACCTGATAATCTTATAACCAATTATGTGGATTTACAGGGGGATATTCTTCAAATTGGTGAAGAAAAGTTTGAGGTTGGTGACAGGAAGATCCACGTCTTGGGTAGTGGAAAAGGCTCAATATTCATGGCAAAGGCGCTGGAGAAGCTCCTGAAGGATAGAATTGCTGGAGGTGTTATTGTTTCCAACTTTTATGAAAAGCTTGATAGATTAAAAGTTGTGGTTGGATCACATCCGTATCCTGACATTAAAAGTGTAAATGCCACTAAAGAGATGTTGGATTATTTAGAAAATACGGCCGAAAGTGATCTGGTAATTTATTTGTTGAGTGGTGGCACATCAGCACTTCTAGAGCTACCGGAAGATGGTATAGATATTGAAGAGATTAGTTTAATAACAAAAAAACTGATGGATTTGGGGTTGAATATAAAAGAGTTAAACAGTATCAGGAAGAAACTGTCTAAGGTTAAAGGGGGGAAATTACTAAAATATATAAAGTGTGAAGTTGTTACACTTGTTCTTTCCGACGTAGTGGGGGATGAGCTTGGTTTTATCGGTTCTGCGCCTCTTTATCCTACAGTAGATGATGTAAAAAAAGTTGTAGAAAAGTATAATCTTTATGAATTGTTAGATGACAAACTGCTTAAATTAATTTTAAAGGAAGATAATATTCTTGATAAAAAGGTTAAGCATTTTGTTATCGGTAGCAATAAGATTGCTTTAAATTTTTTATCGGATAAGTTGGAAAAAGAAGGTTTTGCTGTTATTAAGCTTACATCAAATTATCAGGGGGATGCGGAAACCATAGGTCAGATGTTTGCAGGTATATATAAAAATATTGTTGAAGATGGATTCCCTCTAAAACGTCCCGTAGCTGTAGTAGCTGGTGGAGAATCTACCGTAAATGTATCGGGGAATGGGCTTGGTGGAAGAAATCAGCATATGGTTTTGTCATTTTTACATGCGATTTCTTCTTTTGATAAACATACTATTTTTGCAAGTGTGGGAACGGATGGCATAGATGGTCCCACTGATGCAGCAGGTGCTTTAATCGACTTTTCTGTCTGGCAAAAAGTTATAGAAAGCGGGATAGATGTGGAAAACTACTTGACAAAATGTGATTCTTACCATTTTTTTGACAAAGTGGGTGGATTGATTAAGACTGGACCTACAGGGACAAACGTTTGTGATTTGACGGTTTTAGTGGTGAAATAATAAATATGAAAGGAATTTTTTTAAGATGAGCAAGTATCTTGTAATGTTTTTGTTATTTATTGCAGGGACGTTTGTTTCATTACAGGCATCGTTAAATGCAAGACTTGCCAAATATACGGGGTTTCTCGAAAGTACTTTTATCTCTTTTTTTGTAGGGACGTTGACCTTACTTCTATTTCTCTTTTTTAAAGGGTTTGGCAATCTCAAAAATATTTCCGAGGTGCCTATTTTGTATTTGAGTGGTGGAGTATTGGGAGCATTTTTTGTTTTTGTTATCACTTATTCTGTGCCGAGAATAGGTGTCAGTGCAGCACTTAGTATTACTATAGCGGTACAGTTAATCCTTGGCTTGATTATCGATAAATACAATCCTTTTGATGTTTCGGCTTTTCATGTATCGTTTTTTAATATTCTTGGGGTTATATTGATCTTTCTTGGAGTGATTTTTTTAACATATAACAGGTGAGATATGACAGGTGTAGGGTTTTTAATTTTGTTTATAATAGTTTTATTAGAAAGTTTTGAGATATTTCTTGAGATAGTAAATATTAAATATGCAAGAAGAATTGTTTATGGGGATAAAAGGGCTATCCCAGATTTTTTAAAAAGTGATGAGTTAAAAAGAAGCATTGACTACCAATGGGATAAAATCAAAGTAGGTATAGTCGAATCTCTTGTTAGTCTTTTCTTTTTATTGGTGATTTTTATCACGGGTATTATACAATGGTATGCAACTAAAATTATGAATTATACGGAAAGTGAATTCATAAGAGCACTTTTATTCTTAGGAAGTATTCAGCTTATAACCGGTTTAATAAGTTTACCTTTTTCTCTTTATAGGCAGTTTGTGGTGGAAGAAAAATACGGTTTTAATAAAATGTCTTTTTCTCTTTTCTTCAGGGATTTATTTTTAGGTACAATAATTGGCGGTATTATTTCTTCCATTTTACTTTTTGTCATAATAAAGATTATTGAGATTTTTCCGCGAAGTTGGTGGTTGATAGCATCTATTTTCACTTATATTTTTATACTGTTTTTAAACTATATTTATCCAGTATTAATTGCCCCTTTATTTAATAGGTTTGAGCCGATCGATGATGAAGAGTTAATTGATGGTATAAAAGATTTATCTGAAAAAAGCGGTTTTGATATTAGTGAGGTTGTTAAAATGGATGCTTCTAAAAGAAGCACTCATAGTAATGCATACTTTTCCGGATTTGGAAAGAAGAAAAGGGTGGTGTTATTTGATACTCTTATTGATAAACTATCCGTAGATGAGCTATTGGCAGTTCTTGCTCATGAGCTTGGTCATTTTAAAATGAAACATATTTTAAAGAATCTATTTATTTCATTTATAATGATTTTAATATCGTTTTTACTTACCTATTTTGTGATAAATAAAGACTTTATTTATCTCTGGTTTGGCTTTGATAAATCGATTTTTATCGGATTATTCCTTGTGACATTACTCTTTGCACCGTTTAAATTTATTATTTCACCAATTTTTATGAGTATTTCAAGAAAACATGAATTTGAAGCGGACAGTTTTGCTGCAAAATTGTTGAAAGGTGGGATGACTTTGAAGAGTGCTTTAATAAAGTTACATAAGGATAATCTTTCAAACCCTTTTCCCCACCCATTATATGTTTTCTTGAACTATTCGCATCCACCCTTGTTGGAAAGGATAAAAAGGTTAGAATCATATGGCGTTTAAAGAGCATACGGGTACGGTTGTCAAAATTGAAAATCGAAGAATGTTTATACAGTTTGGTAAACAACTTGGGTGCCATGCCTGCGAGCATAAAGATAGTTGTGGAATTACAGAAGAGTCCAATGTGTTTGATTTTGATTTGATTGATGGTATAGATGTGGGAGATACGGTAAAGGTTTATATAGAGGATAAAACGGTTTTAAAGTCGGCTTTACTTGTTTATATTCTGCCTATTGCTATTTTGCTTGTTTTTGCGATTATAGGTGGTATTATAACGAAAATTTTTAGTTTTTCTGAAATTTTTACTCCCGCTTTTTCTCTTTTTGGTGTGATAATATATTTTATACTTTTAAAGATGGTTTATGGAAAAAAGAAAATAGATATAAAAATAGAGAAGGTGTGATGAAAGAATTTTTAATTTTGTATTTTAAATCAATAACAACGCTTTTTTTGGTGATTGATCCTATTGGACTTGTTCCAGTGTATATGGCGCTCACGAGTGGGATGACGGTTTCTGAAAGGAAAAGTCTTTTAAATAAATCGGTATTGGTTGGTTTTATTTTACTTGGTATTTTTACGATTGCCGGTAGCAGTATCTTATGGCTTTTTGGTATAGATGTACATGATTTTAGAGTGGCCGGTGGATTGCTTTTTCTGCTGATTTCCATTCAGATTATTTTTGGTAATGATGAAAAGCAGTATAGTAGCGCAGGGACTGGTGTTGTGCCATTTGCTACCCCGTTAATGGTAGGACCTGGAGTAGTTACCGCTACGATAGTATTGACAGGGACAGTAGGTGTGATACCTACGTTAATTTCAGGTATAATATCTTTTGTTTTTACCTATTTGATATTGTATTTTGGAAGAGAAATTTTGGAGCTTTTAGGGAAAAATGTTACAAATGTTATTACAAAGGTTGTTGGTTTGATCCTTGCAGCAATCTCCGTGCATTATATTAGAGAAGGCATTATAGGGGTAATTAGCACATATTAAACAAATGGGTGTGTAAGTTTTTATTGATTTGCATATTTAATATTTATATACTTGCATATTCAGATGTTGGGGGTTTAAATGGATAAAAAATGGCTGGAAACTTATGCAGAAAAATTCAAAGTACTTGGACATCCAGTAAGATTGCAGATTGTTATTGGTTTATTGAATAATGAATGTAATGTTTCTAAAATTTGTGAAGGTTTAAAGATCCCTCAAGCTACCACAAGTCAACATCTAATTGCTTTGAAAAATAAAGGGATACTTGATTGTAAAAGAGAAGGAACTACAGTTTGTTACTATGTGGTAGATGAGGATGTAAAAGCTATTGTAGAAAAGCTAATCGAAGTAACAGGTGTCGATCCAAGTTGTAAATGAAAAATTTAGTTGACAACATTATTTTGTTTTGCTATTGATATCAGTCCGAAATGCAATGCGCCCATAGCTCAACAGGATAGAGCAACGGACTTCTAATCCGTAGGTTGGAGGTTCGAGTCCTCCTGGGCGCGTTTTTTTTGTGGTGGGTGTAGCTCAGTTGGTAGAGCACTGGGTTGTGGCCCCAGCGGTCGCGGGTTCAAGTCCCGTCACTCACCCTTATTATTTTTTTTGCGAGTGTGGCGGAACTGGTAGACGCGCTAGACTTAGGATCTAGTGCCACCCGG
Organism: Deferribacter autotrophicus; assembly: GCF_008362905.1. Classification (NCBI taxonomy): domain Bacteria; kingdom Pseudomonadati; phylum Deferribacterota; class Deferribacteres; order Deferribacterales; family Deferribacteraceae; genus Deferribacter; species Deferribacter autotrophicus. The sequence continues at coordinate 307,755 of NZ_VFJB01000004.1, read as the reverse complement.
CGTGGGGGTTCGAGTCCCTCCACTCGCATAAGGGTGCGAATTAAGCGGGTGTAGCTCAGTTGGTAGAGCGTGACCTTGCCAAGGTTGAGGTCGCGGGTTCGAGTCCCGTCACCCGCTTTTTTCTATATAAAAATCCTGTTGAAAAGGGGAGATTATGAAAGTTGAAGTAAAAAACGCTGAAAAATCACAAAAAGAACTATCTATTGAAATTCCTGTGGAAAAATATAATGAAGCTTTTGAAGCTGAATATAGAAAAATTGCACCTACGGTGAATATCCCTGGTTTTAGAAAAGGAAAAGCACCAAAAAGTGTAGTTTTAAAACAATTTAAACATCGTATAAGTGTGAATGCTCTTGAAAAGGTTATAAATGAATCAATTGTGCAAGCTTTGAGTGAGCATAAAATTAATCCGCTTAATTCTCCAGATGTAAGAGATGTCAATTTTGAAGAAGGGGAACCTATTACTTTTAAAGTTTATGTGGATGTTTTTCCAGAGTATGATGTAGAGAAATATGAAGGGTATGAGTTTGTTAAGGAAAAGGATGAAGTTGCAGATGAGGATGTTGATAAAGTTTTAGAAAAATTAAGAATGCAAAATATATCATATGAACCTGCAGATGATGCTGAAGTGCAAGATGGTGATATGGTTGTTATAGATTTTGAAGGGTTTATTGATGGTGAGCCTTTTGATGGAGGAAGTGCTAAGGATTACAGCTTTGTTGTGGGCTCAAAGACATTGCTAGAAGAGTTTGAGAAAGGGATTATTGGCCATAAAAAAGGGGATGAGTTTGAAGTAGAGGTTACATTCCCTGAAGATTATTTTGAAAAAAGTCTTGCTGGGAAAAAGGCAGTTTTTAAAATCAGTGTTAAAGAAGTGAAAAGAAAAGTTGAGCCTGAGCTTAATGATGATTTTGCTAAAGATGTTGATGAAGAGTGTGAGACCCTTGAAGATTTAAAGGCAAAAGTGAGAAAGGATCTTGAAGAAGAAACTGAGCAAATTGCAAAAGAAAACCTGTATGACAAAATTATTGAAAAGCTGATAGAAGAAAATCCTTTTGATGTGCCTGACACTCTTGTTAGGGATCAGGCTGAGAGACTTGCTACGCAGACTCTGCAGCAGTATCAATATATGTATGGAGTAAACCCTGATCAGCTTGGATTGAATAAAGATAAACTTATTGAAGAGTACTGGAATCTCGCTGAAAAGCAGATTAAAAGTGCACTTATTTTAAATAAAATTGCTGAGAAAGAGAAAATTGAAGTAACTGATGAAGAAGTTGATAAAAAAATTGAAGAGTTGGCTAATAAACTTAAAAGAAATGTTGATGAATACAAAAAAGAGCTTGAGAGATTTGGTGGAATCAACAATTTGAAAAATAATATTCTGACAGATAAGATATTTGAATTCCTTTTTAGTAAAAATAAGATTGAAGAAAAGATTATTACTAAAGAAGAAAGAGAAAAGATGAATAAAGAAAAAGAGGAAAATAAAAATCAACCTGAAGAAAGTAAAGGTGAGTGATTATGAGTTTTTATATTCCTTATGTCATTGAGCAAACTGGTAGAGGTGAAAGAGCTTACGATATTTACTCAAGATTGCTCAAAGACAGGATCATTTTTATAGGGACTACAATAGATGATAATGTGGCGAATGTTGTTATAGCTCAAATGTTGTTTTTGGAAGCTGAGGATCCAGATAAGGATATTTATCTTTATATAAATAGCCCTGGCGGAGTAATTACTAGTGGTTTGGCAATTTATGATACAATGAATTATATCAAGCCTGATGTAACTACAATTTGTATCGGTCAGGCTGCAAGTATGGCTGCTGTACTTTTATCAAGTGGAGCGAAAGGTAAAAGGTTTGCTCTACCACATGCAAGGATTATGATACATCAACCTCTTGGTGGATTTCAGGGGCAGGCTAAAGATATTGAAATTCATGCCCAGGAAATATTAAGAATGAAAAAAATGATAAATAGAATCTTAGCCGAAAATACAGGCAAAAGTGAGAAGCAGATAGACAAGGATTCTGATAGAGACTTTTTTATGAGTGCCATTGAGGCTAAAGAATATGGCCTTATTGACGAATGTATAGAAAAAAGGGGTTGATATTATAGCTTTTTTCTCTATTTTCTATTTAGAGTGTTTCAAAACAGTTCTTATTAATGAGGTGTAATCTATGAAAAACAAGGAAAATTTATATTGTTCATTCTGTGGTAAGCATCAGGATGAAGTTAAAAAGTTGATTGCAGGTCCCAATGTATATATTTGCGATGAATGTGTAGAGTTGTGTTCAGAAATTTTACATGAAGATATAACTGAAGAAGATAAAGATAAAGAGATAAAGCTTCTTAGACCTGAGGAAATCAAAGCTAAGCTTGATGAATATGTTGTTGGGCAGGAAGATGCTAAGAAGGTTTTAAGTGTAGCTGTATACAACCATTATAAAAGGATACTTTTTGGTGCTAAGTCAGATGTTGAGATTGAAAAATCAAATATTTTGATGATGGGTCCCACTGGGACAGGTAAAACACTTCTTGCTAGAACACTTGCAAAGATTTTAAATGTTCCATTTGCCATTGCTGATGCAACTACCCTTACTGAAGCAGGTTATGTGGGTGAGGATGTTGAAAATGTGGTGCTGAAGCTTATTCAGGCTGCAGATTATGATGTAGAAAGGGCTTCAAAAGGGATAATTTTCATAGATGAGATTGATAAAATATCCAGAAAAACTGATAGCCCTTCAATTACGAGGGATGTTAGTGGAGAAGGTGTTCAACAAGCGTTATTAAAAATTATTGAAGGGACTGTGGCAAATATCCCTCCTCAGGGTGGAAGGAAGCATCCTCATCAGGAGTATATTCAGATTGATACTACAAATATACTTTTTATTTGTGGTGGAGCATTTGCTGGTCTTGAAGATGTGATTAAGAGAAGAATCGGTAAGAAGACCCTTGGCTTTGGTACTGATATAAAAAGCACAAGTGATATGACAAGGGATGAGATTTTAAAGGAAGTTCAGCCTGAAGATTTGATTAAATATGGTTTAATCCCAGAATTTGTGGGCAGATTACCTGTAATTGCTACATTGCAAGATCTTGATGAAGATGCGTTAATTAAGATACTTGTGGAGCCTAAGAATTCACTTGTTAAGCAGTTTCAGGAGATATTTAAGTTTGACAATGTGAAACTTACTTTCACCCAAGGTGCATTGAGAGCTATTGCCAAAAAGGCTATTGCAAGGAAGACAGGTGCAAGAGGGTTGAGGTCTATTATAGAAGAGGCTATGCTTGATTTGATGTATAAAATTCCATCGATGGAAGGGTTGCAAGAGTGTATTATAACAGAAGATGTTATTAATAAGCAGGCAGAGCCAATTCTAATGTTTGAAAATAAACAGGAATCAGCTTAAAGCTGGCATAAAGCCAGCTTTAAGCTTAAACAAATTTTGCTGTTCATAAAAAAGTCAAAAAACTCATTGCTAAGATATTTATTCAAAAAATCAAAAGAGGTAAAATATGGCACAGATTGAACAGTACCCTTTAATTCCTTTAAGGGATTTAGTTGTTTTTCCATATATGATAGTCCCTGTTTTTGTAGGAAGACCAAAATCAGTATCTGCTGTAAAGGTGGCGGAAGAAACTGATAAAAGAATATTTTTAACATTACAAAAGGATTCACAAATAGATAAACCTAAAAAAGGCGATATATATGAAGTTGGTGTTGTTGCTGAAATACTGCAGGTTTTAAAACTTCCAGATAATACCATAAAAATTTTGGTCGAAGGGGTTAAGAGAGCCAGGATTGTAAATTATATAGATGATGATGAAACAACTTTTGTGGAAGTGGAAGAGTTGTTAGATGAAGTTTTGAATGAATCTGTCTTGGCCCCATTGAAGGAAACACTTTTAAAAACTTTTGAAGAATACATGAAAATTTCCAAGAAAATTCCAGCTGATATCTATGATACCTTAAAAGATATTAGTGACCTGAATAAACTTGTGTATCTCATTGCTTCAAATTTACAATTTAGGCTTAATGAGCTGCAAACTATTTTAGATATAAATATTGTGGAAGAGCGAGCTGAAAAACTTATAGAAATATTGCAAACAGAGATAGAGATTGCAAAGATTGATGAGAGGATAAAACACAGAGTTAAGGCACAGATGTCGAAAGCTCAAAGAGAGTATTATCTCAATGAGCAAATAAAAGCTATACAAAAGGAACTTGGTAGAGATGATGATTTAAAGGCAGATCTGGAAGAATTGGAATCCAAGATTAAAAGTCTGGATATGCCTGATGAAGTACGGGAAAAGGCAGAACGTGAGTTGAAAAAATTAAAAATAATGCCTCCGATGAGTGCTGAGTCAACAGTTGTGAGGAATTATCTTGATTGGCTTACAAGTTTGCCTTGGGGGATATACACTGAGGATAAAATAGATATTAAGAAAGCAGAGGAAATTTTAGATAGAGATCACTATGGTTTGGAGAAGGTTAAGGAAAGGATATTAGAGTTTCTTGCAGTTAGAAAGGTATCTCCGGATATTAAAGGTCCAATTCTGTGCTTTGTTGGTCCTCCTGGAGTGGGGAAAACTTCTCTAGCTAAATCGATTGCTGAGTCCTTGGGGCGTAAATTTGTTCGTATAAGTTTAGGTGGTGTAAGGGATGAAGCAGAAATAAGAGGGCATAGAAGAACATACATCGGTGCACTTCCAGGGAAATTGATTCAGTCAATGAGAAAAGCAAAAAGTATGAATCCTGTTTTTCTTTTGGATGAGATTGATAAACTTGGTTCTGATTTTAGAGGAGATCCAGCTTCTGCTCTGCTTGAAGCTCTTGATCCTGAGCAGAATAGTGCATTTATGGATCATTACCTCGAAGTTGAATTTGATCTCTCAAAGGTATTTTTTATAACAACAGCAAATACTACAGAAACGATACCTTCTGCACTTCTTGACAGAATGGAAGTGATACAAATTTCTGGATATACAGAAAGTGAAAAGTTTAATATTGCGAAGAAATTTTTGATTCCCAAACAACTTAAAGAGCATTCCATTGAGGATGAAAAAATAAAAATAACTGATTCAGCCATTTACAATGTGATTTGGTATTACACAAGGGAAGCAGGTGTCAGAAATTTGGAGAGGGAAATAGCTGCCCTTGTTAGGAAAGGGGTTAAAAAGCTTGTAAGTAATGAGAAGTTAAAGCAGGTGGTAATAAGTGCAAAAAATATAGAGAAATATCTGGGTGTAAAGAAATTTAGAGTTGAAGAGGTGGAAGAAGACTTTGAGGTAGGAGTGGCGACAGGACTTGCATGGACACCTTATGGTGGAGAAATATTACAGACAGAAGTGGCAATTTTTGATGGCAATGGTAAAATGACTATCACTGGTCAAATTGGTGAAGTTATGCAGGAATCTGCTCAGGCTGCTCTAACAGTTGTAAAGAGTAGAGCTGGCAAGTACGGTATACCTGATTATAAGTTTAAAGATTTTGATATGCATATACATGTGCCAGAAGGTGCTGTTCCAAAGGATGGACCTTCAGCAGGTATTACAATTGCGACTGCCATTATGTCTGCCCTTACGGATAGACCTGTCAATTGTAGAATTGCTATGACAGGGGAGATTACATTACGTGGAAAAGTGTTACCAGTAGGTGGAATCAAAGAGAAGGTGCTAGCTGCACACAGAGCAAAACTAAAAGATGTAATTTTGCCTGAAGAAAATAAGAAAGACTTGACAGATATACCGTCTGATGTTAAGGAGAATATCCGCTTCCACTTAGTGAAAAATATTGATGAAGTATTTAAATTAGTTTTAAAAAAATAAAATAAAAGAAAAGGGGTGATTTAGTTGGCTGTAAACGCTATTGTTAAGGTTGATGGCGATAATATCGATTCTGCCTTGAAGCTTCTTAAAAAGAAGGTTGAAAGAGAAGGTCTGATTCGTGAAATTAAACGCCATACTTATTATGAAAAACCAACAGAAGTAAGAAGAAAGAAGCTTCTCAAGGCAAGAAGGAAGCAGCAAAAGCTTATCAGAAAGCTCAAAGAGAAATATAAGTACTATTAAAAAAAAGCCCTTTTTTAAGGGCTTTTTTTTATGTTTAGATTCTGGTATAAGTGATAGGCAGTATCAACACCTGCAAGTTTTTTTGCATTTTCTATGGAAATATTTTTAATTTTTCCTTTTAATAAAAGTTCTTTGTAGAGGTATTTTTTTCTTAATATTTCTGCTTTGGTTTTTTCATCCATCAGTAACACTCCTTTGGGACAGCTGTACAATTTTCCACTATTTTTTCTAGTTGTGTCTCTGCAACACATATATATGTGTCAGCTGCACCGTAGTATATCAATACTTTATCGTTTTTTACAATCCAGCCGCATGGGAATACAACATTTGGCACATCCCCAATCCTTTCATACAATTCTCTTGGAGCAAAAATAAAATGGGGAGTATATCTAACAACTTCCCATGGTTTTTCTAAATCTAACAGTAATGCTCCCACTCTGTATAAATTCCCTCCTGCAGTTTTTCTTACTCCGTGGTAGAGAAGGAGCCACCCCTTCTCAGTTTTGATAGGTGGAGTTGATGCACCTAGCTTGTAATTTCCCCACCCAGGCTCAGGTGATATCAAAACTTTTGCATTTCCCCAGTGAATTAAATCTGGAGATTCAGTTATCCATAGGGAACCACCGGCACCAGCCATTCCTCCAGGTCTATCTATAAGATAATATTTGCCATTTATTTTTTCAGGAAAGAGAACACCATCTTTATTATCCGTTTCAGAAGCAAAACCGATTCTTGTAAAGGTTGTAAAATCTTTGGTAAAACCTATACCGATACGAGGCCCATAAGGGCCAAAAGCAACATATGTAATGTAATAGGTGTCTCCTATTTTTGTGATTCTTGGATCTTCAACACCATATTTTTCATATATGGCAAAAGGTTCTTCATCGCTTGGTAGAATCCATGGATTATCTTCCACCTTAAAATTGTAACCGTCGTCAGAGTAGGCAAGAGTAAGATGACTGTGACCATTTACATCTTCAACTCTGAGCAGTAAAACGATTTTACCGTTAAATTCGCATGCTGCAGCGTTAAACACTGTATTGCATCTGTATGGTATGTGATCCCTTGTAATAATCGGATTGTTTTCATACCTTTTGAAAATATCAAATTTTCCCATGGTATGCCTCCTAATCAAGTGTAATTATGTGAGGATGGTGAATAGGTGTTCTTGTAAGTGATTCGTAAAGGTCTAAGTGGAGTTTTGCAATTATATCCCATGAAATATGATTTTTCACATAGTCTTTTGCATTTTTTGACATATCTTTTCTTAATTGCTCATTATCAATTAACATTGAAGTTTTTTCAAGGTATTCTTCAAAACTGTTGCAAGCAAATCCAGACTTTGATTTTGCAAGGGTCTGAACCATGGAAGGGGTCTGGCTTGTGATAACCGGTTTTCCAAATGCTAAACAGTGTGCGAGTATCCCACTTTGCGAGTTTATTTTGTAAGGTAGAATTACAATATCGGATGCTGATAGTACGGTATCAAATGCTTTCTGGGATAGCTGACCTCTTATAAGATAAATTCTATCCTTGAATGGTGACTGCTCAATGAGATTAAAAAGTTTATCTCTGTAATCTTTATGTTCGATTCCGCGGACTTTACCTGCAATTATCAGTATTATGTTTTTATATTTTTCCGCTAATTGGTTGAAAACTTCAATTGTTATTTCAAAATTTTTTGAAGGTCTAAAATAACCTATTTGCAGAAGAGCGATTTTATCTTCTGGAAGGTGCAGTTCTTTTTTTGCATTGACAATAAGTTCAATGTTTCTTGCCCCATGAGGAATAACAACTACCTTTTTTGAAAGGTCAATATTAAAAAGTTGTTCGATGGTTTCTTTTTGATAATTTTCATGAACAATTATTTTATCAGAGCTGTACAGTATAGCTTCTGTTATGATTTTATGTTCCTTTGACATATCTGAATAAACTGTGTGCATTGTAGTGACAACGGGTATCTCTGATAATTTAAAGTTTAGAATTAATGGAATAACATTTGTTCCAAATTTACCACTGTAAAGAGCAAATTCATGTTGAATATGCACAATGTCTGGAGTGAATCTTACCATCATGGAATAGGTTTTTGTTGCAAAATCTGGATCGTTGTAATCAAAGGTAGGGAATACGTTTTTACCGTTTGCTCCATAATGAGAAATTATGTAAATATCCGTATTTAATTTTGCCAATGCATTGGTTAAATACTGGGTGTAAGTAGCAATTCCACATTCAATAGGAGGATAGGTAGATATAAAACCTACTCTCATTTATTCCCCTCCTAATGTGGTTGCGGTAAATAAGATATTAAAATAGTAGTAAAATTCAACACTATTTTAGTTCTCACTGAAGAAGTGAGAACTAATTATTAATGATGTTAAGGATATTGCACAACAGGAGTTCATTTATTTTTGTAACACATTGAAAAACAAAGAGATTGCTTCGTCGCTTACGCTCCTCGCAATGACGTTTATGTTATTGTCATTACGAGGAGCGTAAGCGAAGCAATCTTTTTATTATCAATATATTAAGTATATAGTTAATCTTCAGTATATTTGTTTGTGTATTGTGCAACATCCTTGATGTTTTATAATTTTCATCCATTAACTTAGTTTTCTGACAGAGAAAACTAAGTTGTACAAAAAATAATAAATAGGTTTTTATCTTTTTTTGGGGAGTTTTAAAGGGGGCCACCTTTATGTTCTGAAAAGTATTCAAAAACTAGGGGAATTTTTATGATGAAATTGAAATAAATTAATTATTATAAAATAGTTGCCACTTTTTCAGTGGCAACTATTTTATTTTATAATTCACAAATTCCAAATTTAGTATATAATTTATTAGGAAAGGAGTATTGGTTATGTTTGATATACCAACAAAAGAGAATATTCTAAATGGGCTTACCACTGATGTGTATTTTTTGAGAACCGAAGAGGTATTAAGAAAATGTAACATTAACAAGAAAGTTGCAATGGAAGTAGCACAGAAAGGGATGCCAAAGGAATATCCTTTTGGGTTATTTACAGGTCTTTATAATGTTTTAAAATTATTAGAAGGTAAACCTTTGGATGTGTATGCCATTCCTGAAGGGAATGTGTTTTTTGAGAATACTCCTGTTATGACGATAGTAGGAAATTATCTTGATTTTGGAATATATGAGACTGCTATATTGGGGTTTATATGTCACTCATCAGGTATTACCACGAAGGCAGCAAAGTGTAAGATTGCTGCAGAGGATAAAATTGTATTGAGTTTTGGAGCAAGAAGGGTCCATCCTGCCATTTCGGGTATGGTAGATAAATATGCTTATATTGGTGGTTGTGATGGATTTTCTGTTGTTTTTGCTGAGAAACTGATCGGTAAAGAGGCTTCAGGGACTGTTCCTCATGCTTTAATTATACTAATTGGAGATAATCTAGAGACGATGAAGCTCTTTGATGCTTATATTGATAAGGATGTGAAAAGGATTGCATTGGTAGATACCTTTGGTGATGAGAGATTTGAAACACTAAGGGTGGCTGAATATTTGAAAGAAAGATTATATGGTGTACGTCTTGATACCCCTAGCTCAAGGAGGGGGAGTTTAAAGAAAATTGCTGAAGAGATAAGGTGGGAATTGGACATTAGAGGCTATAATCATGTGAAACTTTTTGCAAGTGGTGGACTGGATGAAGAAAATATTAAAGATTTAAAATCTGTTGTAGATGGCTTTGGGGTGGGGACAAGTATTTCCAATGCCAAGGTTATGGATTATTCTATGGATATTGTGGAAGTTGATGGCAAGCCTTTAAGTAAAAAGGGTAAAATGTCTGGTTTTAAATATGTGTATCAGTGTGATAGATGTTTAAATCAGACCTATTCTATGAAAAAGGACATAGAATTGTTTTGTGATTGTGGCGAGAAAATGAAAATGATTACAAAAAAGGTGATGGAAAATGGTAAAATATTGATTAAGGAGGATATTGAGGATATTAGAAATAGAGTTTTGTCACAATATGAAGGATTGAGAAGGTTTTTAACGTGACGGTGGATTTTAAAAAGTTACGCCAAGAAATGGTTGAGGTGCAGTTAGCTGGCAGGGATGTAAGGGATGAGAAGGTCCTTGAAACCTTTTTGCAAATACCGAGAGAGCTTTTTGTTCTTGAGAAATATAGATATAGTGCTTATGATGATTCGCCCCTGCCTATAGGTTATGGTCAAACCATATCCCAGCCTTATATGGTAGCTAAAATGACAGAGATTCTTAACCTTCATAAAAATGATATTTTGCTGGAAATTGGAAGTGGCTCAGGATATCAGGCGGCCATTGCTTCAAGATTATGCAAGTTTGTTTATTCCGTTGAGTTGGTACCAGAACTTGCAGAGTTTGCAAGGAATAATCTAGAGAAAGCAGGAATAGATAATGTGGAAGTTATTTGTGGGGATGGTAGTATCGGTTTGGAGGAATTTGCTCCTTATGATAAGATTGTAATTACTGCGGCCATAGAAGAGGTTCCTTTAGAGTTATTTGATCAATTAAAAGATGGTGGGTGTATTGTAGCACCTGAAGGACCAAGATATACACAGCAGCTTGTAAAATATGAAAAGATAAACAATGAAATAGTTAAAGAGGTATATTTTGGTTGTGTTTTTGTTCCTCTAAGAGGCGAAAAAGGGTTTAAAGAATAGAGGGAGGAAGCTGTGAAGTTGCTTAGATTTAAGACAGGAGAAGTAGAAAAAAAGGGCGTTTTCATTGATGGAAAAGTTAGACGAGTGTTGGGGTCTTTTTTTGATAGTTTTACCATTATTGATGAGGTTTATGAACTTGATGAGATACATTTGTTACCACCAGTGATTCCTTCAAAGATAGTTTGTATTGGCAGAAATTATGCGGATCATGCCAAGGAATTAGGAAATGCAGTACCAGAAGAGCCCCTTATTTTTCTAAAACCAAATTCTGCCCTCAATCATCACGAGGGGATTATCATATATCCTGAGCAGTCAAATCGTGTGGATTATGAAGCTGAACTTGCCGTTGTGATCAAAAAAAGATGTAAAGATGTGAGCGAAGATGAAGCACTTGATTATGTATTGGGTTATACCTGTTTCAATGATGTGACAGCAAGGGATATTCAGAAAAAAGAGAATAAATTTACGAGAGGAAAATCGTTTGATACTTTTGCACCCATGGGACCTTTTATAGAGACTGAATTTGAAAATTTCGATGGATTATTCGTCAAGAGTTATGTGAATGGTGAATTAAGGCAAAATGGGAATACGAAAGATATGATTTTTAAAGTTCCATACTTAATCTCTTTTATATCTAAAGTTATGACACTGTATCCTGGTGATGTCATAGCTACAGGGACTCCGGAAGGTGTGGGTGAGCTCAAACCTGGAGATGTAGTAGAGGTTGAAGTGGAAGGTGTAGGTAAGCTTAGAAACTATGTCAGTAAAGGATAAAATTGATTGTTTGAAGTGTGGGGTTTGTTGTTATTTTTTTGATATTTCCACTTTGAAAAAACCTGCGTTGTCACCCTGTAAGCATCTTGGAGAAGATGGAAAGTGTAAGGACTATGAAAATCGCCCTGCTGTTTGTAGAGATTTTCAACCGGATGAGATTTGTGTGCTCATTTCCACTTTATCCTTTGAAGATAAAATAAAAGTAATGAAAAAGGTATACGGTATAGAATGAGTTTATATTTAGGTCTTACTGGTAACATTGCTTCAGGTAAATCAACAGTAGCAAAGATGTTTGAATCTTTAGGTTGTTATACCATTGATGCTGATGAAATAAGCAGAATTGTGATGAAAAAGGGGGAGAAAGCTTATTTCAAAATTATTGAAGCTTTTGGTGAGAAGATACTTGATGAGAACGGTGAGATTGATAGAGGGAAATTAAAAGAGATTGTTTTCAATGATGATTCAAAAAGGGTTGTATTAGAACAGATTGTTCATCCTGCCATAAGGGATTATGAGAGAAAATTAGTTTCAGAAATAAAGGGGAGAGATTCCCAGGCGATTATTTTAACTCAGGCGGCGTTAATTATTGAAAAGAAAAGTTTTGATAGGTTTGATGGGATTATTTTAGTTTATGTGGATAGAAAAAGTCAGTTAGAAAGATTATTAAAAAGAGATGGAATAGATAAAGAGCTGGCTGAAAAGATTATCGCATCCCAAATGCCTTATGAAGAAAAAGTTAAATATGCTAATTTTATTATTGATAATTCAAAGGATTTAGAACATCTCAAATCTGAAGTAAATCGGGTATATAATGTATTAAAAATCCATTTATATACAAAAAAGCAGATAAAAAAAGTAGATAAAGGTATTCTTTATAAATTTTTCGGTTAACCTAAAACACTAAATTGAGAATAAAAATATTATTTTTTTAAAAACTTCAAATTATCATTTGAAAGGCGAATAAAATGGTTTTGTCATGTTGGGTTCAATCCGCCTAAAAGCAAACAAGCTTGTTCGCCAATTGGGCGAGAGTGACACTTCTACATTTATGTCTTTAAATGGTGAAGACCATCTTTTTTTAATCTGTATTGAAAAAAGGTAACTTTTTTAACAAATTCTATATTATGAGAAACGATTAATATAGTTTTATCTAATGATGTTAATATTTTGATAATTTTGTTAATAGCATTATCATCAAGTGCTGTTGTTGGTTCATCAAGAAGTAAGATTTCTGGTTCGCAGACGAGGATCCCTGCAAGGGCAACAAGCTTTTTCTCCCCGCCAGAGAGCTTGAAAGGGGATTTTTCAGCAAGGTGGGCTATTTCTAAGTCATCCAGAATATTTTTTACCTTTTTTTCCACTTCAGATTTTTTCATACCAAGATTGAAAAGTCCAAAGGCAATATCATCTTTTACAGTGGGGAATATAAATTGATCATCGGAGTTTTGAAAAAGAAATCCAATTTTTTTACGTACTTTTTCATAATCGTCATCAGTCTCAATCCTATTATCAAATACGTAAATTTCACCTGTTTTTGGTTTTTTAAGCCCACTGATTATTTTTAAAAGGGTTGTTTTACCAATACCGTTTGGTCCTATAATGGCTATTTTATCTTTATGTTTAATATGAAGGTTTACATTTTCAAAAATAAGTGTGTTATCTTCTGCTATGTAAGAGATGTTTTTTAAATGAAGTGAGCAACTCATATTTCACATACCGTTTAACAGATTGTAACTAAATATTATAATTGTTGCAATAAGTAAAAGGTAATCATTTAAGCTTATTGAAGGTTTTGAGAGAGTGTAAAATTTGCCATTAAAGTTTCTTGTAATAAGTGCATCCTGTAAAGCTTGAGCCTTTAGAAAAGCTCGATGAATCAGTGCTCCTATTATTGATGCAATGGTTTTGTATGTTAATAAATTAGTTTTTGATTTAAAGTTTCTAATCTTTAAAGTTTCTAATAATTTATCTTTTTCTGAAAAAAATATGTCAATATATTTAAAAGAGAAAATCAGCAAAGCCTTAATTTTCCATGGAATTTTTAAATGGACTAATGAGTTGAAAATTTCATGTTTTTGATGGGAGAGTATTACAAGCAAATTAAATATGATTATTAAATTTACTCTAATAAGAATTAATTTAATAGAATAAAAGTCACGATGGAAAAGGTAAATCGTCATGATAAGAAAGAAAATGAATATGTTTAACTTCAAAAGATAAACTACAAATTTTAAAAACTCTATTTTTCTAATACTAAAAATAAACAGGATAAAAATTGGTATAATATCAATAAACGTAAAATTACTTTTAAAGGCAATGGAAAACGCGTAAAAAATTAGGGATAGGAAAAGGAAGTTAAAATTCATTCTATCTATTCTTTAATAAGGCGATAATTCCAAAAATCCCTAAAAGGGTAGCTACTCCAATATAGATTTTAATAAATTTAAGTTTCTTATTTAATTCTTCATCAATTAATTTTTGCAACATTTCTTTATTGAACGTCTCAGTTGTTTTTGAAGAGGTTTCTTTTTGGCTGTCAGTCAGTTTGTCACCTTCCAGTATAAATTCTCCCTTATGACCAAGAGTTTCTTCCACTACGATCTTTATAGGTTCTTCCCATTTCAGGTCAGTGGAAAATTCCCCATTGTTGTCAGTCTTGGCATTTAAAATTTCATTGTCTTCTTTATACAATGTTAATGTGCAGTTTTTGCAAGGAGTACCATCTACAAAATATGTGCTAACAAAAATTTTACCATTTTCCGTATAAGCAAAAATATTTAATTTATGAGCGAAAGAACTCATTGTAAGAATTAATAAAAAAAATAAAACTATAATTAGTTTTTTCATTTTACTTCACCCCATAGTTTGTTTAAATATTCCACAATAAACATTGTTACTATACCTTCGATTATCATTAGTGGTAAATGAGCAAAGAATGAAGCATAAGCCACTTCGATAAATTTTTTTCCACTTAATGCAAGTGACAATGATAGAAAAATGGCGGAAATGAATACTGCAAGAAAACCTGATAGAAAAGCACTGATTTTTGTCCCTTTATAGATATAATTAGCTACCATGGCACCTGCAAACATGTTTAAGGTATTTAATCCAAGTGTGGTTAAACCTCCGTATCCGAAAAGCAAGAATTGCAAAAGCAGAGCCACAAAAATTGCCGAAATAGAATGAATTCCTAATATTATACCTAAGATTCCGTTAAGTATTAGATGAATAGATGTAGGGCCAAAAGGGACGTGAATAAAAGATGCTACGAAGAAAAGAGTAGACATGAGTGCTGTTTTCGGTAACTCTTTATAAGAGAGTTTATAAATTGAATAGATAAGCGGAGCCGCAGCTACTATGTCGGCTCCGATAACTACTTTTACATTTAAAATTCCGTCTGCTATGTGCATAAAATCTACTCTTATTTTGTGTCGTAAACTTTGAGCCAGAAAACTGCACCAAGTTCTACCGGATATTTCTTGCCATCTTTTTCGATCATTTTGTCATCTTCCATTAGTGCAGCAAAGCCCCACCAACCGGCAAATGGAAAACTATATGTAAATACACCGTTTGCATCAGCTTTTATTACCTGGGTAATAAATGTATCGTTTGGTGCTTTTATTCCCTTATCATTGAAAAGTTCCACTTCAATTTCTGCAAAAGGAACAGGTTTACCATCTTTTAAAACTACCCCTCTGAAAGTATTCCCTTTCCATACTCCGTACGGTCTGGTGAGAGGTACAATTTCAGCTTTTAAACCTATCTTATTATCCCAACCATTTTCCAGATAAAAAGCATTGACTACAACTTTTGTTATATGCTGGATGAATTTTTCTTCTGCAGGTTCAAAGTAAGGCTTTGGTATTACATAAAATATATAATCACCAGGTCTTTTGATTTTATAGGTTGATTTCCAAGCTGATAGATTATTAATTTTATAAGATTTCAGTGATTTTGTGAAAATTTGTTTTTTCCCATTAAAATATACGCCTGCTTCAATGGGTTCTTCCATATTCATATAATTTTGTTCAAATGGATGCATAAAAATATATTTGAGCTTTAAATTCAAGTGTTTGTTTGATGTTACAACATCGGTATCAGGTATAATCATTTGAAAATGAGCAAAGACGTTTCCAATTGATAAAAACAAGATTATTAAAGAAAGTGAAATAAATTTTTTCATATCGAACCTCCCTTTCAGTGTTACGATATTTGTTATCAGTAACACCAAAAGGTGTCAATAGTTTTATTGAAAAAATTTTTTTAGATCGTTGATTAAAATGAAGTAGTTGTTAAATAAAACTTCTTTGTTATCGTTATACAGTTTAAGAAAGTCATCTGGTTTTATTTCAAGATAGTTATGAAGACGTCTATGAATAAAAAAGAGTGCATTGTTTTCTCGATATTCTAAAAACCAATTCCTTCTTCTTAAAGTTTGTAAAATTGGAAAATCAAGGGTTTTACTTTTTTCAAGAAGTTTGCTCCGAATGTTGTTAAAAAATGTGACTCTGTCTTGCTTTTCAAAAAGGTGAAAAGATTCAAAAAGATATATATCTGCCAATATATCAACAGCAATGGGAGCAAATCTACCGAAGAGTGTTTTGAGAATATTGCTATTTTTAATATGGCTTTTATGTGAGTTGGAGAAGGAGTCGATTTTTCTGTGAAAAATAATACCTGTTCTTAAGAAAGGAGGAAATTTGTTAATATCACCTTTCAGGTAATCGCCTAAAAAATTACCAACAAGAGTGTCTTCTCTATCTTTTGAGAGATAAATATGTACAAGAAAATTCATAATTATAAAAAAAGCCGCAAGACAAGCTTGCGGCTTACCTTTTCAGTTTGCTTAAAACTCTTAAAGATACTTCTAGAGGGCAGTAGTTTAAGCCCCCCTCACCTGTTTCATCACTTCTTCCACAAAGTTTTCCTGCTTTTTTTCGATACCCTCACCAAGCTGGTATCTAACAAATCTTCTAACTTTTATGTTTTCACCAATTTTAGCGATTTTTTCAGCAATATACTGAGAAATGGTTACATCTGGATTTTTTACAAAAGGCTGATCAAGGAGACATATACTTTCTAAGTATTTTTTAATCTGTCCTTCTACTATTTTTTCAATTATATGATCAGGTTTGCCCTGTTCTTTTGCTTTAGCTACATAAATTTCTTTTTCTTTTTCAATAACTTCTTGTGGAACTTCATCTTTTGATACATAAAGAGGATTTGATGCACAGATATGCATAGCAATATCGTGGCATAATTCTTTAAATTCATCGGTTCTTGCAACAAAGTCTGTTTCACAGTTTACTTCAACCAATACTCCGATTTTACCACCACCATGAATATATGAAACTACAAGCCCTTCTGCTGCAATTCTACCGGATTTTTTAGCAGCATCAGCAAGCCCTTTTTTTCTTAAAAATTCTACAGCTTTTTCAATATCACCATTTGTTTCCTGTAAAGCTTTTTTGCAGTCCATCATCCCTGCGCCAGTTTTTTCTCTAAGCTCTTTAACCATTGCTGCGGTAATTTGTGCCATTATTTTTCCTCCTTAACTTCTTCTTTTTCTTCTTCGGTTGTTTCTTCACTTTCTACTATTTCATCAACAGGGATATCTTCATCTTCTTCTTTTTGTTCACTAGCTGCTCTAATTTCTTCAAGCAGTTCTTCTTCTCTGAGTTGTTTTCCTTCAAGAACTGCATCAGCAATTTTGCCAGCAATAAGCTGACAAGCTCTTATAGCATCATCATTTCCTGGAATTGGGAAATCAACTAAGTCAGGATCACAGTTTGTATCAACAATTGCTACAATTGGAAGTCCAAGTTTTTTTGCTTCTAATACAGCATTCATTTCTCTTTTTATATCAATGATAAAAAGTATATCAGGGATATCTTCCATGTCTTTGATACCATAAAGGTTCTTTTTAAGCTTTTCATATTCTTTTTTCAATCTAGCAGCTTCTTTTTTAGAATAATTTTTTATGTACCCTGAGTTGAACATTTCTTCCAATTCTTTAAGTCTTTGGATTCTTGTTTTAATGGTTTGGAAGTTAGTTAAGGTACCGCCAAGCCATCTGTTGTTTACATAAAAGCTTTGGCACTTTTCAGCTGCTTCTTTAATAGCTTCTTGAGCCTGCTTTTTTGTTCCTACAAAAAGAACTGTAGAACCGTTTTTTACCATATCTCTAACGAATTCATAGGCCTGGTTAAAGCATTGTACAGTTTTTTGAAGGTCGATAATATAGATACCGTTTTTCTTCCCAAAGACATATTTTTCCATCTTTGGGTTCCATCTTTTTGTTTGATGGCCAAAATGCACACCGGCTTCTAAAAGGTTTTTGATTGAGATGTACGACATGTTTCCTCCTTATTTGTTTTTCCTCCGCCCAAGACATAGGCATCAGCAATAGCTGACACGTGCCTAGTGTCTTGAAAAGTGGGCGTGTGTATTGGGGAAAATCTATTAACATATAGTTTTCGATAAATCAATAAAAAGTTTGAAAAATATGTTATAATAAAGGGATTGGAGGCAGTCTATGGGAAGAGAGATATTTTTTTTAACATCTTTGATCATTTTTATAGTGCAAAACATTTTTGCGGGAACGTTGACCTATAAACCTAATGATGGTGGTTATGAAATAACATTTCCTATAGGTTGGGTTTTAGTTGAAAAAGATAAAGGTGCAACAATGATCGCATATGCACCGGCTAATGATGGAGATCAATTTAGAGAAAGGGTGGTAGTGAATGAAGAATATGTTGGCAATAACACTAATGTTGAGTTTTATCTGTTTAATGCAATCAAAGGAGTAAAAAAGAAATATCCATCCTTTGTTAAAATGAAAGAGACAAATACAATTGTTGATAACATTTATGCAAAAGAGATCGAATATGCAGTTGATGTTGAAGGGGTGAGGGTGTATTCAAAACTTATATTGCTTTTTACAAGGGGGCTGGTACTAAAGTTTTTCTTTTTGGCTGATGAAAATGACGTGAAAGAATATAAAGCTCTTTTTGAAGAGATAAAAAATAGAATAAGGTTTAAGTGAGGAGCAAAAAATATTATAGATAAATTTGGATACTATGCCCACCATCTATAATTAAAAGTAAAATTTGTATTTTAAAGTTCAAGAATTATAAGCTACAAGCTATTTATTTGTTGTTTGATTGCTTTTTTGATTTTAAGTATTTTATAGAGTGTAATATAACTATTGACAAATGCAAATATACATATATTTATATGTATGCATATACTGTGGAGGTGTTATGATGAATATTTATGATATATATGCTGAAAAGCTAAAAGTCTTAGGTCATCCGATTAGATTACAGCTTGTTCATGGTTTATCAAAGAAGGAATGCAATGTAACAAAGATTTCAGAGATGATGAGTATACCTCAAGCAATAATAAGCAGACACTTGAGTCTTTTGAAAAATGCCGGGATTGTAGAGGGGGAAAGAGATAAAAATGTTATTTGTTATAAAGTAATTGATGAAAAAATAAGAAAAATCGTGGATATACTTATGGAGGAAGAAGAATGAGAATATTAAAATTTTCCGGGCTGCTTTTACTTTTTAGTAGTTTAGCTTTTGCTAAGCCACTTACGTTTACTGAAGCCAAAAAGATGGTTTTGGAGAACAATAGTGTGATTAAGGCTTATGAAGAGGAAGCAAAAGCAGCGAAGTATCAATTGTATCAAGCAAAGGGTGCTTATCTTCCAAAGCTCAATATCTCAGAAACGTATATGAGAACAGATGAGCCTGCAACAGCGGCATTTATTAAAATGGCTCAAGGTAAATTTGACATGCCATATTTTTTGACTCAAATGAGCAATCCTGAAAATGTGTCGAATTTTGAAAGCAAGATCGAGATAATACAACCTATTTTTATGAATGGTAAAATTTTCTTTGGAATAAAACAGGCAAAAGAGATGGAGCAAGCTGCAAATTTAAAATTATCAAGGGTCAAAGAGACTTTGATTTATAACACGTATAGGTCTTTTTATGCAGTGGGGTTGTCGGAAAAAGCTCTTGATGTAACAAAAAAATCTTATGAGCGGACTAAAAGATATTATGAAATGGCAAAAGATTTCTACGAAAATGGGATGATTGTCAAAAGTGACCTGCTTGTTGCTGAAAATTATCTTCTGATGAATGAAGCAGCTGTAAGAGATGCAGAAAAGCAGGTGGAAGTTTCTAAGAGCTTTTTGCAACGACTTTTAAATTCTGATGAAGATATTGAAATTGTTTGGAGTGATGTGGATCTGAATGTGAATAAGAAGTTAGATGAATATTTAGTTCTCGCTATGAGTAATAGAGAAGATTTGAAGGCCTATGAGAAGTATTTAAAGATTAATGATTATGAAGTGAAAAAGGCAAAGAGCTTGTTTTTGCCTGAGGTCGCACTTTTTGCAAATTATAAACAAAACGATGATAAGTTTCTTGGAGATGAGGGGAATGGTTTTACGGTAGGAGCCTATGTGAAACTGAACCTGTTTAACGGTTTTTCTGATTATAATAAGGTAAGGGAATCAAGAAGTAAATACCTCTCACTTCTAAATAAAATTACCGATTTGAAATATCAAATTAAGAGTGAGGTAAAAGAAGCATATTACTCCATACTTGCAAGTGAAAAAAAGGTGGAGACTGCAAAAATCCAGGTTGAAAAAGCTTATGAAGCTTTAAAGATTACTGAAAACAGGTTTAAGGAAGGGCTTGCAAAAGTAACTGAGCTTCTTGACAGGGAAGTGGAAGTAAAAGAAGCAGAATTAAAACTGTATATGGCAGAATATGATTTGATAGTTGATAAGGCAAGATTGATGCTTGCTGCTGGATTATTGAAATAAAAAAAATCAGGAGGATAGATTTATGAAAAAGTGGTTAGCCATTTTGTCATTATTCTTTTTTGTAGCTTGTTCATCAGGTGAAAAAAAGAAAATGGCAGAACAATTGGAAACTCCAAAAAGGGTTAAAGTGAAAACGGAGATATTAAAAAAAGAGATGGTAAATACTGCCATCACCTATAGTGGAACGGTTTTTAGTAATACCACCACATACCTTATGCCCAAGGTAGTTGGATATATTGAAAAGATTTATGCAAAAGAAGGGGAGAGGTTTAAAAAAGGCGATTTGCTTGTAAAGATTAAAAGTAAAGAGTTGGAGGATAAAAGGGAATTTGCAAAGGCTGCTGTTAAAGAAGCTGAAAATGGGTTAAAGCAGGCAGAGCTTGGTATTGCAATGGCAAAGCAGCAATATCAACAGGCTAAGGCAGCTTTTGAGCTTGCTGAAAAAACTTATAAAAGATTTCAAAACCTCATTGCAAATGAAAGTGTAAGCAAACAAGAGTTTGATGAAGTGGAAGCTAAATATAAAATGGCCAAGGCAGCTTATGAGCTTGCTGAAAGGAATGTGAAACTTGCAGAAGAAAAGCTGAATCAGGTGAAAATTAAGAGGAAACAAGCATTGGCTGCGTTATCGGAAGTAAATACATATTTATCTTATACAAAGATTGTGGCACCTTTTGATGGAATAGTCTTAGAAAAGAAATCAGATGTGGGTAATTTGGCTGCACCTGGTCAACCTATTTTGAAAATTGGAAGTCTCGATAATGTGGTTTATGCCTTTGTAAATGAGAGTGCTACAGGCAAATTTAAGGTAGGTAGTGAAGTAGAGGTAGAAATTCCATCTGTTGGCATACGCTACACTGCAAAAGTTTTAGAAATAAGCCCAGATGTAGATCCAGCTACGAGAAATTTTAAAGTAAAATTGACTGGAAATATTAATGCAACTCCAGGTATGTATGCCAAAATAAATATTACAGGTGCAAAAGAAAATATATTGCTTGTACCAAAACAGTCAGTGGTGGTTAGAGGACAGCTTGAAATAGTTTTTGTGGATAAAAATGGAAGAGCTGAGTTGCGTATTGTAAAAACGGGTAGAAGATTCCAGGACAAAGTAGAAATTCTTAGTGGGTTGAGTGAAGGTGAGAAAATTGTGATAGAGAATGCTGATAAACTAAATGCAGGAGATATCCTGGAGGGGTAATATGGAGAAAAAAGATAAAGAGTTGAAAAATAGTGAAGTAGAAGCCTGTGAAATAGATGTGGAAGAAGAAATTGAAGAGTTAAAGTATGGAATTGCAGAGAGGGTAGCAAAAGCATTTTTACGTTCTAAAATTACCCCTTTGCTTGTAATTGCTGCATTGTTTATAGGGATTGTATCTGTAATTTTTACTCCTAAAGAAGAAGAACCACAAATTGTGGTACCCATGGTAGATATATTTGTGCCATATCCAGGAGCTAATGCAAAGGATGTGGAAAAGGTTGTGGTAGAACCCCTTGAAAAGCTGATGTGGGAAATTCCTGGTGTTGAGTATGTATATGGCACTGCAATGAATGATGTGGGTATGGTGGTTGTAAGGTTTAAAGTGGGTGAAGATGAAGAAAAAAGTATTACAAAACTAAAAACTAAAATAGATTACAACATGGACAGGATGCCGCAAGGGGTAATGCCACCTATCATTAAAAAACGCTCCATTGATGATGTGCCTCAGGTGGCATTGACTTTGTGGTCAAAGGAGTATGATTCTTATACACTTAGAAGAATTGCTGTGGAGGTGGAGCAGCAGCTAAAAGAGATTCCTGATATATCAGAAACGACGATTATAGGTGGATACAAAAGGGTTGTAAGAATTGAGCCTGATATTGTAGCACTCAAATCATACAATCTTGATCTGTTTAGATTGTATGGTGCTCTCAATATGTCAAATCAGTCTTTAAACTCAGGCGAAATCACTCACAATAACAAAACCTTTTATATTAAAGCAGGTGGTTTTTTCAAAGATGTGGAAGATGTAAAAAATCTTGTAGTGGGTGTTTATCAGGGGAAACCGGTTTATCTGAAGGATGTAGCTAAAGTAATGGATGCTCCTGAAGTGCCTGAAAATTACGTATTAATCGGTTTTAATGAAAAAATATCTCCTAACCTTTATAATGCAGTAACAATATCAATTTCTAAGAGAAAAGGGAGTGACTCGGTTGTTGTAGCTGAGCATATATTGAAAAAGCTCGAAGGTCTTAAAAAGACAATTATTCCTGAAAGTGTAAATGTAACAATAACAAGGAACTACGGTGAAACAGCTTATGATAAGGTGAAAACCCTTATTGAACACCTGCTTGGAGCTATTTTAGCGGTTATTATAGTAATGACCATTACTATGGGGTGGCGAGCAGGGTTAGTTGTGTTTGTGGCATTGCCTGTGACTTTTGCTCTTACCTTGTTTGTTTACTATATGTTTGACTATACATTGAATAGAGTAACTCTTTTTGCTCTTATATTTGTAGCTGGTTTGGTGGTGGATGACGCCATTATCGTTGTGGAAAATATGGAACGGCACTTTAAGATATCAAAGACTAATCTGTTAAAACGGGCAATATTAGCTGTTGGAGAAGTGGGTAACCCTACAATTCTTGCAACAATCACAGTAATTGTGGCCATTTATCCAAT
Source organism: Deferribacter autotrophicus (assembly GCF_008362905.1). Taxonomy (NCBI): domain Bacteria; kingdom Pseudomonadati; phylum Deferribacterota; class Deferribacteres; order Deferribacterales; family Deferribacteraceae; genus Deferribacter; species Deferribacter autotrophicus. The sequence goes on along the minus strand of NZ_VFJB01000004.1, from coordinate 284,735 downwards.
GGCTTTTGTTAGAGGTTTGATGGGACCATATATGAAACCTATGCCTATTGGAGCATCATTGGCAATGATTTTCTCACTGCTTGTGGCTCTTATCATCACTCCATGGCTATCGTACAAACTTCTAGCAGGCCATACCAAAGTAGAAAAGGATGTGGACGAAGAAGAATATATCAAGACCACAAAGCTGTATAAAATTTACAGTAACATACTTGTACCATTGATAGATAAACTTTCTTTGAGGATTTTGTTAGCGTTTGTGATGATTGGACTTTTTATCGGTGCATTTATGTTTATCCCAACAAAGCTTGTGGTAATGAAAATGCTTCCGTTTGATAATAAAAATGAACTACAAGTAATTATCGATATGCCTGAAGGAACACCTCTTGAGGAAACAACAAGGGTGGCATCAGAGATTGGTAATTATCTTGCAACGGTAAAAGAAGTGGAAAATTATGAAATTTATGCCGGTATTGCCGCTCCATACAATTTCAACGGTCTTGTAAGACATTACTTTTTAAGACGAGGCAACAATGTAGCGGATATTCAGGTAAATTTTGTGGATAAAACTGCAAGGAAATTAAAAAGCCATGACCTTGCGAAACTCATACGTGAGCCTATTCAAAGGATTGCCAAGAAATACAATGCAAATGTGAAAATTGCGGAAATTCCACCTGGTCCTCCAGTGTTATCTACTTTAGTAGCAGAAGTTTATGGACCAAATGAAAAGGCAAGGCTTGAGGTAGCTAAAAAAGTGAAAGAGATTTTCGAGAAGACCGAAGGCGTGGTGGATGTGGACTGGTATGTGGAAGATGATATGAAGGAGTATGTCTTTGAAGTGGATAAAGAAAAGGCTGCTTTAACAGGTATTTCTACGGAAATGATTGCAAAGACAATGTATATGGCATTGAAAGGGATGAAAGTGGGCAGAATCCATACCGGTTTTGATAGAGAAGATGTGGATATTGTATTGAAATTACCTGAGAGTGAGAAAAATATTCTGGAAAATATTAAAAATATTAATTTAATTTCAATGGCAGGAAAACCCGTGCCATTAATTGAGCTTGTTCATTTGAAAGAGAAAATAAAAGATAAAGCCATATATCATAAAAATCTTCAGCCTGTGGTTTATGTTACAGGAGATGTGGCAGGAAAAGAAGAGAGCCCTGTTTATGCGATTTTAAAGATGAATAAGGATATCAAAAATATTACTTACAATGGAGAGCAGGTTAAATTGCTTTGGACACATCAACCTGAGACTACAGATCATGTAAGTATTAAATGGGATGGAGAATGGCAGATTACTTATGAAGTGTTTAGAGATCTGGGACTTGCATTTGCTGCAGTACTGATAATTATGTATTTTGTACTTGTGGCATGGTTTAAGTCATTTATGACTCCAATAATTATGATGATACCTATTCCTTTGAGTTTGCTTGGTATAATTCCAGGACATTACCTTTTTGGAGAGTTCTTTACAGCTACAAGTATGATAGGATTCATTGCTCTTGCCGGTATTATGGTAAGAAATGCTGTGTTGCTCATCGACTTTACTGAGGCAGCCTTGGAGAAAGGAAAGAATATAAAGGAAGCGGTGGTGCAGGCAGGAGCCATCAGAACAAGGCCTGTGGTGCTTACCACAGTGGCAGTTATTACAGGTGCACTGTTTATGTTGCCTGACCCAATCTTTGCTGGGCTTGGGGTTTCTCTGATTACAGGTGCTGTGGTATCCACAGTATTGACTCTTGTAATTATACCACTTACCTATTACTTTTACTATAAAGTGTTTGAAAGATTTATAAAAAAAGCGGAGGTATAAAAAATGACTGTTAAAAGACTTATGAGAATTATCCCAGGGTTATTTGTTACAATTAGTGTAATTTTAGGACTTACGGTAAATAAGTGGTGGTTTGCTTTTACCTTATTTGTTGGTTTGAATCTATTTCAGTCTGGATTTACAAACTTTTGTCCTTTGGAGAAAATTCTTATCAAACTTGGTATCCCAGAAGAATAAAAAAAGCCCCGAAAGGGGCTTTTTTATTATTTATAACAGATTTATTTTCAAGCTTCTCCGCTACTGGAGTCACCCCATTTTTTTAAGCTTATAGAAAATTGTTTTTCATTATAAGGTAGTTATACTTACTTAGTTTAGGAAAAACATTTTTCTCATCGTATATTAGAAATATGGAATAAACAATTAACAAAGAGTTAAAAAAAGGTTATGTAATGTATGGAGCACTGAAGGTGAACAAGGACATTTTTCTCATTGGTTGTAAGAAACCGTTGAGAATGTTGTCCCCACCTTCAGCTTTCCAAATACTGGACGGAACATTAGGCTACGAGCCTGTATTATGTTGCGATGATAGTATAAAGGGAAGCAAAGCTCAAGAAAAAATATAGGAGACATTATAAAATGAGAAGATTTGAAAATGTGGTAGGTATTGATGTATCAAAGTCGACATTGTCAATAAGTTTTTATGATGGATCTACGCACAAGTATTACGAGACGAGCAATAGTGTAAGATCTTTTACTAAAGATTTTCTTAAGAAAGTAAAAGGAGTAGATTGGTCGAAAGTACTTTTTATGATGGAAAGTACAGGAGTATATCATTTAAAATTAGCCACCCATTTGAGTAGGGAGTTAGGTTACGAAGTAAGTGTAGCTAATCCGATGTCAATAAAGAAATATTCAGATATGAATTTAAGGAAGGCAAAGACAGACAAATCGGATTCCAAATTGATAGCGGAATATGGGCTGGAATATGGTTATAAATGGAGATTTAAACCTAAGGATGAATTATATTATGAGATAGATAGTCGTTTAAAAGCAATAGAGGATTTTCAATCTCAGATAAATAGATTGAATAATCAGATAGAGGGATTTAGCCAATTGCCATATGAACAAGAAGAGGTTATATCGTGTTATAAAGATGTAATTTCCGCCTATAAGAGCAAGATTAAGAAATTGGAGCAGGAACTAGAGGTTTTGTTGAAAAGTCGTTATAGAGAGGAATATGAGTTAGTTATGAGTATTCCTGGAGTAGGTATGAAGTTAGCGTCGATAGTGTTGGGCAAATTGGAGTGTTTTCGTAATTTCAAGAGGGCGAAGGAGGTTGTTAGTTATATAGGTTTGTGTCCTTCTATTAGGGAATCTGGGACATCTGTAAGGGGAAGGGGACATATATCAAGGAGAGGAAATGCTTATATAAGGAAGATATTGTTTGTATGTTCATTGTCAGCGATACGGTATAATAAATTTTGTTCAAATTTGTATAGAAGGCTTTTATCATCAGGTAAAGCGAAGAAATTGGCGATAATAGCAGTAGCGAATAAATTGATAAGGCAAATATTTGGTGTATTAAAAAACGGTAGGCCATATGATCCAGAATATTTAAAAAATTTAACAGAGGTTACAGAAAATGGTTGACAATTAACACGGAACATTCTCGCAAAACGTCCCGTTTTGCTCCGAGGCAGGTTTCTCAAAAATCGCCATCCATGGCGATTTTTTGGAAACCTGAAGCCGAAAAATGTTTTTCCTAAACTCTATAGAATTAGGATTTTGCAAAAAATGGGGTGACTCCAGTATCCGCTAATACAAAAGCAATCTTTAAAAGCAACAATTGAGATTGCTTCGCTAACGCTCGCAATGACGGAATACGGATAGTCATTGCGAGGAGCGAACGAAAGTGAGCGACGAAGCAATCTCAGGGAACAGAGTGCATCGACCAAAATGTACAACGTAAGCATTCGGTATTCAAGATTGTTTTTGTATAATATATTGAGATTTAATATATTTTATTGCTTCATCTTTGCTATTTAAAACACCTATTACCAGTTTTTCATGAACATCATTTAGGATGGTTGAAAACATTTTTTTGTCTTCTATAGGTAGTTGCATCAAATCGTGCCCTGTAATTAAATTTTTCCTTTCCCAGTGCATCAGTTTTGCAAACTCTCGAATTCTGATAATAGTTTGATAAATCGGTTCCATGGATTTTCCTTTGGTAAGGTTATCTGCCAATGTGAAAAGTATCAATTCTTCCAAATATGGATAATGTTTATAAATAAATTTTTTCAGGGTGTTGTCTCTTGCAGTTTCAGTGGAATAGATTCTTATTTTTGTGTGGTTTTCAATTAGAAGTAATATTGTGTTAATCTGATTTTTATTGATGGGGTATTTTGTTAAATACTTTTTTGCTATTTTAACGCTTTCTATTTCATGTCCAATAAAATTTTTATAGTTGTTTTTTTCACCGGTAAACCCTTTTCCTACGTCATGAAACAAGGCAGTAAGTAGGAGAATATTCTTTGTTTGGTCAGAAAGATTCAATTTTTCAGCCATAAATTGCATTAATTCTACTACTTTAAATGTATGTGTAAGAGCGCAATCTTTATGGTATTTCCCTTGGGGTAAACCTTCGATTTTTTTAAACTCCGGGTAAAGAATAAATAGAACTTCGCTCTGTTGCATCATTTTCAAGGCGTTGAAATTATAATTTCTTTTTAATAGTTTAATTATTTCGTCATAAATTCGTTCATTCGGTGCATTTTTAAGAAGCTCTTTTTCATGATATATTTTGTTCAAAGTTTCTATATCAATTTGAAAACCGAGCTGTGAGGCAAACCTGAAAGCTCTTAAAATTCTTATGGGGTCATCTTGGAAAACTTCTTCATACACATGTTTAATCAATCTCTTATCAATATCTGTTGTATCTCCGATGATATTGCCATTTTTATCCATTGCCAGGTTGTTAATGGTGAAATCTCTTTTTTGTAAATCATCTGATATGGTTTCTCCTCTTGGCTTTGATACATCAATAACAGTATTATTAACATAAAGTCTGACATTATCTTTAAAAGGTACTGCAGATGCATTTAGTTTTTTCTTCAAAATCTTTGAAAATTCTCTGTAATCGATTCCAAAAGGGACGATATCGATATCATGCGATTTAATGCCTAAAATCGTATCTCTGACACATCCTCCCACGAAATAAATATCTATGTTGATTTTTTTGGAAAATGAAATTATTTGATAAATTAAGTTGTCATTAAGGAATTTATTTAAATTCATTTTGATTTTTTAAACCAAAAAGCGATTGATTTCAATGGTTGAGTATATATAATACTTTTATATGAAAATTGTGGTGATTTCGGATACGCATACGGATGATATTGGTAAACTGCCATCGGCGTTGATTACCGAATTTAACGATGCTGATGCCATATTGCATGCTGGAGATATTGTGGGGTATAGACTTATACATCAAATTGAGCATATAAATCCAAATGTATACGCTGTAAAAGGGAATATGGATCCTTTTTTTGATGAGAAGCTGTTACCTAAAAAGAGGGTAATTAAGTTTGATGAGGTGAATGTGGGACTTATTCATGGATATGGAGCACCTTTTGGTTTAGAAAATAGACTTTTGTATGAATTTGAGGATGTGGATATTATTGTTTATGGTCATACTCATAAACCTTTTTGGGGTGTTTTGGGTGATGTTCACTTTTTAAACCCAGGCAGTTCAACTAATAATCGTTATACATTATTTAATTCGTATGCCCTTCTTTTCATAGAAGGTAAAAACTTTGATGCAAAAATAGTTCAAATTTAGGAGGCAAATAATGAAAGTAGCTATCATTGGTGCTGGAAGCGCCGGTATGTTTGCGGCTTACAAATTGATGCAAAATAAAAATATAACAATAGATATTTATGAAAAAGGTAAAAGTATTGTTGAAAGAACACGAAAAGATGTTATGAGTGGTTTTGGGGGTGCCGGTGCATTTTCTGATGGCAAACTAACTCTTACCACAGAATTTGGTGGCTGGCTTACTGATTATATCAGTGAAACAGAGCTTGAGAAACTCATTGATGAGGCAGACGATATATGGGTTAAGTTTAGCGGTGTGACTGAGCTTGATACAAAAAGAGATTATGAAAAGATAAAAGATCTTGAGTATCAGTGTAGTAGAAATAAACTTAGACTTTATGCTGCAAAAATAAGGCATCTTGGCACTGATAACTGTCTTTTGGCTATTAAAAAAATATTTGAAGTTTTTGAAAATGCTGAAAATGTAAATTTGTACTGTGAATCTCCTGTGGCAGATTTGATTGTGGAAAAAGATAAGGTTGTGGGGCTTGTTACGGATAAAGGTGAGAAAAGGTTTTATGATAAAATTATTGTCGCTGTAGGTAGAAGTGGAAATGCATGGATGCAGCAGATTGCAGAAAAATACGGTATTGACTCTGATATTAATCCTGTAGATATAGGGGTAAGAGTAGAGGTCCCAAGGGCTGTCACTGACCATTTTACTAATTACCTATATGAATTTAAAATCAAATATTACACTTCTGAGTTTGAAGATGAGGTAAGGACATTTTGTGTAAATCCAGGAGGTTTTGTAGCAATTGAGAGAAATGATGGAAATATTTTGACAGTGAATGGACACTCCTATAAAAATAAAAAGAGCAACAATACAAACTTTGCTCTTCTTGTTTCCACAAAGTTTACTGAGCCTTTCAGAGAACCTGTGAAATATGGACGTTATATTGCAAATCTAGCCAATATGCTAAGTGGAGGAAGTGTTATTGTGCAGCGTTTTGGGGATCTTATGAGAGGAAGAAGATCCACCCACAAACGAATTGAGAAAAACTTTGTGACTCCTACATTGGAAAATGCAATGCCTGGTGACTTATCATTTGTCCTGCCGTACAGATATATTACAGATTTGAAAGAGACAATCTTACAGCTTGATAAAGTAATGCCAGGAATGGCTGATCCTAATACACTGATGTATGGTGTGGAAGTGAAGTTTTATTCTCTTAGGATTAAAGTGGATAAAAATATGAGATCGCTCAATATTGATAATTTATACTGTGTTGGAGATGGTGCAGGTATCACAAGAGGTATTATCCAAGCTAATGCATCAGGTATAATTGCTGCAAATGATATTTTGACATTAATTTAGTTGTTTTTGAAAACTCCTTTTGTTTGTCGGCTGCTGGGTTTGTCAACTGGCAAGACGGAGAGACTTTGCCGTCTTTGAGCGTGATTGGCTGAATCCATCCGACCAGCTTGTTCGACGATGGTTGGAATGTTGGACACTGAAAAATTGCTGGTGGAATTTTATCTTTATTTTTTGGTGAAATACTTATTTAGTGATTAGTTAGCACTGAAAAGTGCTAACTAATTACAATTTTTAATAGGAGGTTTGGAGTTTTTAATATTTTTTTTGATAATAACTTTTTTGCGTTCATCTTTTTTTATATAAAGTTCATCTACAAGCTGTTTTACAAGATACAGCCCCTTACCACATTCCGTAAGAGGATTTAATTTCTCAGGGAGTTTTATGTCAAAAATTTCTCCTTCGTCAGACACTTCGATAATTAAAATGTTATTGTGTAGATGAACTGTTATATCGACAGTTTTATTTTTGTCATTATTATTACCATGAATTATAGCATTACTTACTAGCTCGGATAGAACAAGTTCTAAATAGAAATATTCCTCTGGAGTCTTATAAATATTTTTTTTCTTTAAAATAGTTGTAATATAAATGATAGTTTCTTGTAAAAGATTTAAATCTGATTGTATAGAGACATTAGCCAGTAAATTAGGTTGCATTACTTAATTCGTTGATTGCTTCTGTTAAATCTTTAGAAATCTCAAGGGCTCTTATCAATCCTGTGGTAATAAAAATGGATAATACTTTTTCGTTATTAGTCACAATTCTGAACTTCGCATTTTTCTTTAAAGCTTCTTTGTGAAAGAACACCAAAACACTTAATGAGGTACTATCCATATAATCCACTGAACTTAAATCAAGAAGTATTTTGGCTCCTTCTTTAATATCAGGTACTATTTTATCCTTTAAATCGTTTACATTTGTTGAGTCTATTCTAAAGGTATTTATTTTATAAATGATAAGATCATTCTTTACTTCTTTGCTAATTTTCATAGAATGCTCCTTTTTGTAACTTTTTGTTTAACTATCAATAATTATATCAGTTTATAGTACAATATTCAATATTAATTAGTCATGTAGTTGCGCGTGAAGCTAAAATGAATTAATATAGATTATTTAGGAGGTGTGTATGGAAAAAGTATATGTGATTGGTCATAAGAATCCTGATACGGATTCAATATGTTCTGCTTACTGTTACGCTAATTTAAAAAATCAGATTGATAAGCAATTTAAATATATTGCTGCAAGATGTGGTAATTTGAATAAACAGACGAAGTATATTTTTGAAAAGCTTAATATCGAGCCACCTATATTTTTAAAAGATGTTTATCCAAAGGTTTCTGATGTGATGACAAAGAATGTTATTTATTCTTTAGAAAATGACCCTATTTACAATGTAATGATGAATATTAACAAATTGAAGATTAGGCTAACTCCTGTATTAGATAACAATAGAAAGTTGAGCGGTATAGTAAGTATTCTTGAAATGACAGATTATTATATGGGTGAGGAGGATATTGATAAAAGGCCATCGTATCTTTTGAGATGTGAAAATATTAAGCAAATAGTTAAGGGTGAAACGATTCAAGATGGGGATAAAGATGAGTTCCTATCCTATTTAATTGTGGGAGCTATGCCATTTGACAGATTCAAAGAGCGCTTTGATAAGATGGACTTAGATAAAATTACCCTTATTGTGGGTAGAAGGGTTGATATAATTGAGTATGCGGCAGAAAAAGGTGTGCCAGCTATTATTGTTACAGGTTTAAAGAGTAAAGATGAGATGGCAGGCATTGATTTGGGAGATTATAAAGGGTTTGTTTATATGTCTTATCATGACACTGCCGAAACGTTGAGAAGATTGTTAATGAGTGTACCTGCGAAGTTTGTAATGAGTAGAGAGTTTCCTGTTTTGTCATCTGATACGTATCTTGAAGAGGCAAAGGACGTTCTAATTAATGAAAATAGAAGAGGTTTGCCAGTCGTTGACAGTGAAAAGAGATTGATAGGGATAATTACTAGGTCTGATATGTTGAAAAAATATAAAAACAAACTGATACTGATGGATCATAATGAACTTGAGCAGGCAATAGATGGTGCTGAAACTGCTGATATTTTGGAAATTATTGATCACCACAGGCTTGGCACTATTAAAACGAATACTCCTATTTTCTTTTATGCAAAGCCACTTGGTAGTACTTGTACCCTTGTTTACGAACTTTATAAGCATTATGGCATAAAAATTGATGAAAATATAGCTGTCCTTCTTCTGTCAGGGATTCTGTCAGATACTGTAATTTTGAAATCACCTACCACCACAAAATGGGATATCGATGCAGCAAATAATTTAGCTCAAATTGCTGGATTAGATATAAGTTCTTATGGTCAGGAAATATTTTCTGTAGCAGAGAGTCTTAAAACAAGGGATTTTAAAGAGGTTATTAATGCGGACTTTAAGGTTTATAATGAGTTTGGTGTAAAATTTGGTATTGGACAGGTGGAAGTGGTTACACTGGAAGACTATAAAGAGGTATATCGTGATTTATTAAATGAACTAGAAAAAACAAAGAATGATAAAAGGCTAGATTGGGCAATGTTACTTGTTACTGATATAGTAAGTGAAAACAGCTATCTTTTATCAACAGGTTTTGAACCGGTAGAAAAATTAATGATTTATAGGAAGATTATCGATAATACATTTTATCTTCCTAAAGTGCTTTCTAGAAAGAAGCAGCTCTTACCTGAGTTGCTTAGAGCATTAGAAGAATATCATTTGTCAATGAAAAAATAATTTTGGAGTCACCCCACTTTTTATTAGCTGGGGGATTATATTATGGTTGTCAATGGAAGTAAGAGTTGTAATGGTAAAAAGGGAGATAGGGAAGTAGAGTATGTTTGAATATTTCCTACTTCCCATTTTCCTATTCCTTTACTTTTCCTCAACTTATGTGAATAGGGTTGTTAGCGAAAATTGTGGTGACGCCAGAAAGATAATATGTTATATTATAAGTAAATTGGAGGTGTTATATGACAGAATGTATTTATAAACATATTTTGGTTATGACAGATTTCAGTGAAGATTCATTGAATGCTGTGAGGGTAGCAGCAAATATTGCGAAATTTTGTGGCAGCAAAATTACAATTTTACATGTAGCTCATGATGAAAGTCAGATAAAGCTGTATTTAAATACTTCTGAGTATGAGAAAGTAAGAGAAAAAATTGATATAGAAATCGAAGAACAGTTACAGGAAATTCATAAGGAAGTTCCAGCACTTGATGAGTTGAATGCAAAACATGTGATACGTAGGGGCATCCCTTATGTGGAAGGGTTGTTGGAAATTGAAAAAGGGGACTACGATTTAGTTGTTATAGGTTCACATGGTAAAACAAGTATTAAAAAGTTTTTTTATGGAAGTACAGCAGAGAAGATTGCTAGAAGAGCCCCTATAAGTGTCTTGGTAACAAGAATAAAACAGTAGTATTGGATATTTGTAGATAAAAAAAAAAGGGTGGTTTGTAACCACCCTTTTTTTATGCTAATTTTTCTCTAATTTTTTGCTCTATTACTACAAACATAAAGAGTGCAAGCCCTGGAATATACATATAATACTTATAAGCTGGGCTTAACTTTAAATAGTGAACAAGTATTTCTGGATTAAAAAGGATTAATGCTGATGCAAGTAAAAATGGAATTTCAAACCATTTATTACTTGTAATAAGCCATCCTTGAAGTACACTGGTAAATGCAAAAGCAGCAAATACGGCCATAACAAAGATTAAAATACCTAATGGCCAGCTATAAACTTGGTGTAAGATAAGATCTGGGTTAAACACAAACATAAAAGGTATAATAGCTGTTCTCATATCATAAAGGAATCCTTGCAAACCTGTTGGAATAGGTTCAGAATCTGCTAAAGCAGCTGCTGCGTATGATGCAAGTCCCACAGGTGGTGTATCGTCAGCGAGAATACCAAAGTAGAAACAGAAAAGATGTGCAGCCATTAATGGTACGAAGAATCCGTATTTAGCACCGACTTCTACTATAATAGGTGCTGTTAGTGATGCCATAACTATATATGTAGCAGTAGTTGGAAGTCCCATACCTAAAAGCAAACTTGCTATAGCAGTAATTGCTAATAGTAAGAAAATATTCCCTTGTGAAAGGTTTTCAACAATCTCGGTAATCATACTACCGATACCTGTATTAACAAGCCCCACGATGATGCCTGCTGAAGCAGTAGCAAGGGCAACTGATACCATGTTTCTTGAGCCACCTACAAAACCACTTTTAATTATATTCAATGCATTTTTAAGCCAATTTTTATCTTGACTATCTTTACTTCTAGATCTGAAAAATTCTTGAATAAAAATCATCACTGTAAGAACAATGATAGCTCTAAATGCTGCAAGTTCGGGTGAATGTCTTAATACAACTAGTTCATATACAAGCATACCGATAGGTATGGTGTAGTGTATACCGTTTTTTAATGTTTTAAAAAAGTTAGGCAATTGTTCTTTTGGTAATCCTTTTAAACCGAGCTTACTTGCTTCAAGATGTGTAACGAAAAATAGGGCGAAATATGAAACAAAAGCTGGTATAGCTGCAGCTTTGACAACCTCGATATATGGTACATTTACATATTCGGCGATAATAAAGGCTGCTGCGCCCATAATTGGAGGCATAAGCTGACCATCAGTACTTGCAGCTACTTCTGTGGCTGCGGCTTTTTTAGCCGGATAGCCAACACTTTTCATAAGAGGAATAGTAAACGTACCTGTGGTAACAATGTTAGCAATACTAGAACCTGAAACTAAACCTGTTAAAGCACTGGAAACAATGGCAGCTTTTGCAGGTCCGCCCTTATATTTACCGAGAAGAGAAACTGCTAAATCGATAAAAAATTTACCTGCTCCTGCTTTGTCAAGCATCGAGCCTAAAAGAACGAATAAATAAACTATAGAAGCGGATACTCCTAGAGGAATTCCAAAAATTCCTTCGGTTGATAATGATATCTGGTTTACATATTTGGTAAGTGAGACTCCTTTATAAGCAAGTACTTCCGGCATGTAAGGGCCCAAAAAAGCATAAAGGGAGAAAGCTATTGCAATCATTGATAGAGCAGGCCCGATAGAACGTCTAGTGGCTTCTAAAAGTAAAATTATTAAAAGTAAGCCAAATACAACATCTCTGGTAAGGGGGCTACCTGCTCTCATTGCTATACCATTATAATCGATAACTATGTATAGAGCAGCAATGATACCTGCAATTGTAAAAATATAGTCAATGAGAGGTATTTTATCAGTGACACTTAAAAATCTTAGTACTTTTTTAGGTTTTTTGAAAAAAGGTATTGAAAGAAATACTAAAGCTAAAGCAAATGCCAAATGTATAGCTCTAACGTAGGTGCTATTTAATATTAAAAAACTAGCTAAAGCTAGCTGGAAAAAAGCCCATCCAATAGCTATTGAGTCAAAAATTATTTTTTCGTGAGGTCTAAATTCCCTTAACTCACCTGTTTCTTCTTTTAATATTTCTTGTGCTTTTTTTATATTTTCTGAGCTCATGGTACCCCCATTTATACATAAAAATAGGAGAGGGGTTTACCCTCTCCTGTGTATTTTTGGCAAAAACTTGATGATACTACTGAATGAGGTCTTTTCTGATGTATTTTATTAAACCAGCTTCTTTGTAGTATTTTAAAGCACCTTTGTGAATAGGAGCTGTTAAACCTTGAAGCATGTTTTCTTTTGTAAGCACAGAGTATGCTGGGTGAAGTTTTTTAAACTTATCAAGGTTATCGAAAACTTCTTTAGTGATAGCATAAACTATTTTAGCGTCAACATCCTTTGATGTTACGAATGTAGCTTTAACACCAACAGATGGTACATCTTCTTTATTAACAGCATTTGGATAGAATTTTACAGGGATTATTGATTTTGCATAGTAAGGATACTTAGTAACAAGTTTTTCAGCACCTTCCCCTGCGATTGGAACTAGTTTTACCTTAATTCTACCGGATGTAGCTTCTTTAATATTACCGTTTGGATGACCAACTGTGTAGAAGAAAGCATCGATTCTTTCGTCTTGAAGAAGACCTGGTGCTTCAACAGCTTTTGCGTATTCAGCTTTTATATCATTTTCACTAAGACCAAAAGCTGCAAGAACGTCTTTTGAGTTTTGAAGCTGACCAGAACCTGGGTTACCAATGTTTACTCTTTTACCTTTAAGATCTGCAGGTGAATTAATTCCTGCATCAGCTCTAGCAATTAATGTAATAGATTCTGGGTGAATAGAGAAAACACTTCTTAAAGCTTTTTGTGGACCTTTGTCTTTCCATTCAGCAAGTCCATACCAAGCTTGATACTGTCTGTCAGACTGTGCGATACCGAATTCAAGGTCGCCGCTTAATACAGCGTTGATGTTGTAAACTGAGCCACCAGTGGACTCAACGGTTACTTTAAGACCATAAACTTTAGACTTTTTGTTAACAATACGACCAATAGCGCCACCTGTAGGGTAGTAAACCCCAGTTACACCACCGGTCCCGATTGTCACAAATTTCATCCTACTGAAAGCATCTGGTGAAAGTGATGCAACAAATAGAAAAATTGCAATAATTGATAAAAGTTTTTTCATACCTACCTCCATGGGAATTTTGAAATCAATATACATAATTTTGTTTGATTGTCAAGTTGGTGTTAACCATAGGTAAAATGAACAAATTTCAGTATCTTGAAATACCTAATAAATAAAGAGAATTGCCAAAGTAGGGCCGAACAAAAAAAGTTAATATTTACTTTTTAAGAAATTTTGTTAGTTTTTAACGCTATGAAAAAAATAAAATTAGATGTTATTCCTGCACTGCCTGGTGTGTATATTTTTCTTGATGAAAAGAACCAACCTATTTATGTGGGTAAAGCTAGAAATATCAAAAAGAGAGTGAGCTCTTATTTTACTAAAGGAACCCAGACTATAAAAACTAAACTGATGTTAGAAAAGGCAAAAGATTTAAAATTTATTGTTACATCCAATGAAGTAGAGGCATTACTACTTGAGGCAAATCTCATTAAAAATGAAAAACCAAAATATAATATTTTATTAAAGGATTCAAAGAGTTATCCATATTTGAAAATTACAACTCATGAATATCCAAAAATTATTATTTCAAGAAAAATTGATAAAGATGGTAAATATATTGGTCCATTTGTAAATGTGGGCGATGTTAGAGGGTTACTCAAAGAAATATTAAAGCTTTTTCCCATAAGGACATGTAGTGAGGCAACGTTTAAAAAGGGTAAAATATGCATAAATTATCAAATTAAAAGGTGTAGTGGCCCTTGCGAGAAACTTATATCTAAAAGTGATTATCTGAAGAATGTGGAGAATATAGTTAAGGTTTTTAGTGGGCAAATAAAAGAAGTAGAAGATTATTTACGGGAAGAAATGCTTAAGGCGTCAAAAAAGCTTGAATTTGAGAAGGCGGCTGAGTTGAGAGATAGAATTGAAGGGCTAAAAAAATTATCAGTGAAACAGATTGCTGTTCTAAATGAGAATGTAAATATTGATATTTTTTATTTTAAAAACATGAAAGAAAATATATTTGGAATAGCGTATATTTTTGTAAGAGGGGGAAAGATTATTGGAGTTGATAAGAATTTTTTAGAGGAGAATTTGGAAGAGGATGATATTATAAGTTTTGTGAGTCAATACTATTACAAAAAATGGAGCAAACCTGAGAAGTTTGTAGTTATTTTCAATAATGAGGTGGTTTATTCTGATGTCTTAGAATCTGCAATGAAATCACTTTTTGAAGATAGCAAAATAAAGATGATGAAGAGAATAAAAAGAGAGATAATAGGTTTTGCTGAAAGAAATATTGAGGTTGCTTTCAAAAACTTTTATGAAGCAAAGTTAACTGATAAAGATTTATTAAATAGGTTAGCTAAAAGGTTTAGTTTGTCAAAAGTTCCCAACTTAATTGAATGTGCTGATATTTCACATTTAGGTGGAGAGTATACGGTAGGTGTTTCTATCGCCTATGAAAATGGAAAATTTAATAAAAGTGGATATAGAAGATATAAAATCAAAACTGTAGAAAATGATGATTTTGCAGCAATGTATGAGCTTTTTTACAGGAAGGGGCTTAGAATTAAAGAAGGAAAAGAACCTTTAGCTGATTTGTATATAATTGATGGAGGAAAAGGGCAGCTTTCAAGTGCCATAAGAGGATTTGAAGATGCGGGAGTGCAAGGAAATTTTATCGCAATCGCTAAGGGTAGGTCAAAAAAAGAAGATTTAAAAAGTCTGGTTTCAAAAGAAGAAGTGTTTTTGCCCGAAAGAAAAAATCCGATTACATTTCAAAGGGATGACAGTATACTTCTTTTTGTGCAGAAATTAAGGGATGAAGCTCATAGGTTTGCCATTGAATATCAAAGAAAGTTAATGCTGAAGAATATTAAAGAATCACCTTTAATAACAATAGAAGGAGTTGGAGAAAAAACAGCAAAAAAAGTTTTAAAAGCTTTTCCTGATATATATGTTAATAAAAATATTTCTTCAGAAGATTTGATAAACAAGTGTAAAATTCCTCAAAAGATTGCGGAAAAAATAATCGATTTTGTAAGAAATAAATCTTAAGTATGGAAAAACATCTTTAACAAACTGGCGTCACCCCATTTTTTATGAATTAAAAGAAGATTATTTTAATTTATCAATTAGTTATAGTGTAATAGTTTAGGAAAAACATTTTTCTCATCGTATATTAGAAATATGGAATAAACAATTAACAAAGAGTTAAAAAAAGGTTATGTAATGTATGGAGCACTGAAGGTGAACAAGGACATTTTTCTCATTGGTTGTAAGAAACCGTTGAGAATGTTGTCCCCACCTTCAGCTTTCCAAATACTGGACGGAACATTAGGCTACGAGCCTGTATTATGTTGCGATGATAGTATAAAGGGAAGCAAAGCTCAAGAAAAAATATAGGAGACATTATAAAATGAGAAGATTTGAAAATGTGGTAGGTATTGATGTATCAAAGTCGACATTGTCAATAAGTTTTTATGATGGATCTACGCACAAGTATTACGAGACGAGCAATAGTGTAAGATCTTTTACTAAAGATTTTCTTAAGAAAGTAAAAGGAGTAGATTGGTCGAAAGTACTTTTTATGATGGAAAGTACAGGAGTATATCATTTAAAATTAGCCACCCATTTGAGTAGGGAGTTAGGTTACGAAGTAAGTGTAGCTAATCCGATGTCAATAAAGAAATATTCAGATATGAATTTAAGGAAGGCAAAGACAGACAAATCGGATTCCAAATTGATAGCGGAATATGGGCTGGAATATGGTTATAAATGGAGATTTAAACCTAAGGATGAATTATATTATGAGATAGATAGTCGTTTAAAAGCAATAGAGGATTTTCAATCTCAGATAAATAGATTGAATAATCAGATAGAGGGATTTAGCCAATTGCCATATGAACAAGAAGAGGTTATATCGTGTTATAAAGATGTAATTTCCGCCTATAAGAGCAAGATTAAGAAATTGGAGCAGGAACTAGAGGTTTTGTTGAAAAGTCGTTATAGAGAGGAATATGAGTTAGTTATGAGTATTCCTGGAGTAGGTATGAAGTTAGCGTCGATAGTGTTGGGCAAATTGGAGTGTTTTCGTAATTTCAAGAGGGCGAAGGAGGTTGTTAGTTATATAGGTTTGTGTCCTTCTATTAGGGAATCTGGGACATCTGTAAGGGGAAGGGGACATATATCAAGGAGAGGAAATGCTTATATAAGGAAGATATTGTTTGTATGTTCATTGTCAGCGATACGGTATAATAAATTTTGTTCAAATTTGTATAGAAGGCTTTTATCATCAGGTAAAGCGAAGAAATTGGCGATAATAGCAGTAGCGAATAAATTGATAAGGCAAATATTTGGTGTATTAAAAAACGGTAGGCCATATGATCCAGAATATTTAAAAAATTTAACAGAGGTTACAGAAAATGGTTGACAATTAACACGGAACATTCTCACAAAACGTCCAGTTTTGTTCCGAGGCAAGTTCCTCTAAAACCGCCGTCCATGGCGGTTTTATGGGAACTTGAACCCGAAAAATGTTTTTTCTAAACTTATTAAATTAAGGTTCTTGCAAAAAATGGGGTGACGCCAGTTAACAAATTGTTGAAAACTTTTATTGTTTTAAGTTACTATAGCATTTTAAAAGAGCGTTTGCGGTAAGTAAGATTCTATCTTTTAAAGAATCCTTTAAGATGTATTCTTTATCGCTGTGATCATTGCCACCGATGGGGCCAAAGCCATCCAAAACGGGCGTACCTACTTCTGCAATAAAGTTTGCATCGGATACGCCATTGCGAAATTCTTCTTTGACTTTCATTTTTATATCTGTTGTAGCTTCTGTAACAATTTGAAATAGTCCAATATTGTTTTTTCTTTCCATACAAGGGCGCTCAGATGTTTTTATCAGTTGAAATTTTACGCCTTCTACATGGGTTGTTCTTGCAATATCTTTTATTTTTTCATTCAACGCCTTTGCATCTTCATTACAGGTGTATCTAATATCAATAAGGATTTCACAGTAATCCGGCACGGTGTTGGCACCTGTTCCACCTGTTATTTTTCCTACATTACATGAGATGTTTTTTTGGGAATCATTAAGGTGTTCAAATTGTATAATTTTGTAAGCCATTTCTAGGACTGCGGACTTTTTACCTTCAATTATAAAAGCAGCATGTCCTGCTTCTCCTTGAGTAATTCCTTTTAGGCCTATTTTACCTTTTCTTCCCGTAACTATTTCACCGTTTATTCCTCCGCCTTCAAATACAAAGGCAAACAGAGCGTCTTTTGCCATTTCTTGAATGATTTTTTTAGAATTTAATGAACCGATCTCTTCATCAGAGTTTATTAGAAAACGAACCGGAATATCATTTAATAAGTCCATATTATGTAAAAATTTTAAAGCATAAAGGACAACAATAAGTCCGCCTTTCATGTCATAGGTGCCTGGACCTTTAATCAAATTTCCATCAATGATAAAATTTTGAAAGTGAGAACTTTCCGGGAAAACGGTGTCCATATGGCCCATTAAGAGAACATAATTCTTCTCAACCTTTTTATTGTAAAGTAAAAGACAATTGTTTTCCAAGTGTGTTGTTTCAAGAAAAGGTGAAGCAGTCTGTCCAAATAAATCAAGACAGGTTTTAATTCCGGTAGAATTATAACTGTAAGAATTCGTTTCCACTAATTGTTGAAAGAGCATGAGCATTTCCTGCTCATGCTCCGTGTAAAATTTTTCAAATTGTTCTCTATTCATAATATTTCTTGAATGCAAATTTATCGTCATTGTAATACATATCAGGATTTGCGTCAGGATATTTCACTTCTTCACCGCTCCAAGGTTTTCTCAGAATAATTTCACCATTAACTCTATCTACAACATTTGTCCTATGAAGAGGTATTTTTCCACCTGCTGTGGCTATATATCTTGGGATGGCATCACCTGAAATATTTCCGTACATACCTTCAATAATATCCTGTCCCACTTCTATTGGCACTCTCATATGAGCAAATTGTGGGTTTCTATAACTACAGTTAAATACATAATATGGCCTTACATATGCTTCCTGAATTGTTTCACAAAGTTTCCACATTTTTACTTTTGTATCATTGATTCCTTTGAGAAGCACTGCCTGATTTAATACAGCAGAAACTCTCTTTGAAATCTGTTTAAATGCTTCTCTTGAAACTGGAGTAATTTCTTGTGCAGTATTAATCTGTGTAACTACTCTGAGAGGTTTTTTATCATTACTTTCTTCTAAAATATCAAGCAATTCATCATCAATTCTTTGTGGTGTTGTAACAGGAATTCTTGTCCCAATTCTTTTCATTTTTACATGTTCAATACTATCAAGTTCATCCAAAAGCCATTTTAAAAGCTTATTGGGCAGTACAAATGCGTCTCCACCTGTGACAAGGACATCTCTGATGTACTTATTATTCCTTATATAATTCAGTGCTTCTTCGTAAGCCTGTTTATTATAAATTCTGTCTTTTTTGCCAATATGGGCAATTCTTAGACAGTGAGTACAGTACATTGCACACATATTTGTGGATTTAATGGTTACAACTCTTGGATAAAATTGGTCGATGAGTCTTGCGGGTGAGTGGTCAGCTGCTACTGGAGGTATTTCTACACCGACATTGTCCACCATCTCACCTGTTGGAACTGACTGCAGGAGAACTGGATCATTTATGTTACCTGGCATTATTAAACTTGCATAGTATGGGGTGAGTCTCATTCTATAGTTTTGAGTAACTCGAAGGACATCTTTTATAGCTTTTGCGGGCAAGTCGATTATCTTTGATAAAGTTTCCACATCTTCAATGGCGTATTTCAATTGTCCTGAATAAGTGTTCCATTCTTCATTTGATATTCCTAATATCTCTTGTATTTTTTTCTTGTTTTCAACAATTTGATCCCAAAGTTCTATACCGCTTGGAGCTTCTGTATCTTTTTTTGCAAGATATTCTGCAACTCTGCTGTTTGCTTCTTCTACAATAGGCAATGCTCTAAGAACTCTACCTCCAACAGTAACGCCGTGCTCATCAATTTGACGATGTTTTTCTGCCAATTCAAACAGTTGTTCTTTTGTAAAGCCGAAGGATTCGGCAGAAATATTATCCATTTCTCTGTATTTTAACAATTTTCTAAAAAGCTCTACGATAGGACCTGTAAAATTTTCTTCCTTAGCTTTCTTATAAAGTTCATCAATTTCAATTTTTAGGAAATTGTAAACAGACTTTTTTTCTCCACTAAAAAGTTTTTCAAAAAGCTCCTTGGTAAACGAATCTTGAAAATTCATTTTTTCCTCCTTCAAAGTATAAAAATTGTATTTTCTACAAGTTTTTTCCCAAAATCGATACCTTCGGCCATATCTTCCCTGTTTTGGGCTACAGAGACGATCCTTGCCAAAAATGTTCCTGAGGTAATGATGAAATCATTTCCGATATGCTCCAATACCACATAATCTTTTTTCAATTTTCCTTGAGCAACTTTCTTAAATACTTCTCTTTCATCTTTAAATTGCGGGATATAGCCATCTGTGACGGTATTGGAAGGTACTTTAAAATTATAAGTTCCCCAATGGATATCTTTACAGTCTCTTTTTTCCACAGTGTTTTCAGGGAATTTGTTGTGCAAAACTGCATAAAGTTCCAATTCCGGCAGGTTGGGTGCATCCTTTGGAAGGCAATTTTCCAAAGTACAGCAAAATTCCAAAGTTGTTCCCTGCTTTCTTGCATTGATTTCTACAAAGTAGATATTTTGAGAATCATCCACTATATAATCACAGCCAAAAATTCCACGGTAGCCATATTTTCCTAAAATTTTGCCAATAGTTCTGGTATATTCATAGAGTTTATCGATGATATCATCTGGTAAAACAGAAGGATAAGTGGAGCCAGTGAATCTTGTCCCATCCACAATTCTTTGGTCTGCAACACCAGCAATATAAATATCGTTTTCATTTCCTACCACACCTAACACTGTGGGATCGTACTGATGAGGAATATATCTAGACATGAGGTAGTTGGTGTCAAAGCCTTTGTATTTATTGAATAAATCTCTTTTTGTGTAAGAAACCACACTATTTGCACCACCGGCGCTGTATTCCAAAGTAACAAAAATACCTTCATCCCATTCATCACGTAAACTTTCTGTTTCTTCGATAAGCTGTGTGAAAGTATTACAGATTTTATGCTCAACTACTGGTATTAAATCTTTCAAAAGGGTGTACTGGAAGATTTTATTGTTAAATTTTTCTACTAAAAATGGATCTGGACCTATCAGATGGACATTGTCTCTCTCAATTAATGTTAAATAAGGTGAGCTTTCAAACATATATACGTAGAGTTCTTTTTGGTTTTCAATAATCTTGTTTATCAATGAGTGGACATATTCATTATGTGAAACTGCTGTGTAAAATTCTCTTGAGGTAATTCTTGAACTGATTTTTCTCTTGTTGTGAGATCTTTTGATGTAATTTTCAACTACTGGATTTATTACAATTATATTATCATAATCATACTGTTCAAATACATCAGGGACAATGGCGAAAAAATCTATTTCTTTATCGGGAAAGAGTTTTTGGAGAGCTTCTTTGAAAAATAAATTGATTCCATAGGTTTTAAGTTCTCCAACATATAGAAAATAGTGCTTGTTGGGATCATATTCAAAATTGGTAAATAAGACATGTTCCATGATGGTCTCCCAGAATTATATGATGAAGAGTGCTATCTTTTTTCCTGTTTCAAAATAATGTTCCCTAATAACCTCTTCCACTAACTTTCTGTTTTCACTTAAAAGGGATTTTATGATTAAATCATGTCTCTTTTTGATCTCATCTGGTGTGTATATTTCAGTCCAGTTTTGAGAAAAAAGTATGTGGGAACGAAAGCTCAGTTTTTTTGTTTCATGAACAAGGAGTGCGTTGTCGCATTTTGAAAAAAGCAGTTCATGAAATTTATCGCCGGCTTCGATTAAGACTTCATTTTCATTATTTTTTGCAGACGTGAACATGGTGAGTGTAAGATTTTTCAAAGTTTCAATATCTTCATCAGTGAGCTTGAACATAGATTCTGCAACTGCAAACCCTTCTAAGACACCTCGTGTAGTGTAAATATTTATAATCTCTTTTGGTGTTAATTTACGAAGAAAAGTTCCTTTGTGAGGGATATATTCAAGGATTCTGTCTACTATCAGTTCCCTCAATGCTTCCCTTACGGGAGCTCTGCTGATATTTAAAATCTCTGCTATGGTACTTTCTTTGATTTGGTCACCAGGAGAGTACTCTCCTTTTAAGATCATATCGTAAATAAATTTCTTAACTTTATCTTTATACGTTTCTCTATCTAACATAAACCACCTTGTCAACAGTCGATTGTCGACAATATATATGATTTTTAAAACAATATGTCAAGTCATTTTGGTTGGATTTTCAAAAAATTTTTTAAAAGAGGTGTTACTTAAAACTGGAGTCACCCTAATTTTTTATGAGTTGAAGGATTTTTTTATAGTTGTCAATGGGTATAAGGGTTGTAAATGTTCAACGTTCAAAGTTCAAGGTTCAATGTTCAATGTTCAAAGTTTAAGAGAGGTTGAGGTTAAGGAAATAAATTTCAAGGATATTGCACAAAAATCAGTTGTCAAATTTTCTAGTTTTTCTTTCATTTTTTAATTAATGGCTGAACACAGCAGCTAATTTCTACTGAAAATTTCTTTTGAACATATTGTATGGGGATACCTCCATACCTTTTATATCGCAAGGGGAAAACTTCACCCTGTACACCCTGAAAAGCCTTAAAAAAATAAGGGACGTCTTACAACTATCTTATTATATTTTCATTTTTGGGTTAAATTTAATAATGTGTTTTGTAGTTTTAAATTCTGTTGATAAGATGTTTTTGTAAATATTCTTGCTATAATATGAAATTTTCTTGTATTTTAGTATGAAAATATTATAATATGAAATATGAGATTGATTAAAAGAACATTGACTCAAAAATTGATGAAAGCGCTGGATTTATCTCCCGTGGTTTTACTGGTTGGAGCAAGGCAGGTTGGCAAAACCACGCTTGTGAGGAATCTTGATAGAAATTACATTGTTTTTGATGATGTCTTGCAGCTTAATGCGGCTATTAATGACCCTATCGGTTATATCAACTCAATAAAAAAACCGGTTACTCTGGATGAAATTCAAAAAGCTTCCTTTTTACTCTCTTCTATCAAGCTGTTTGTTGATAAGCATGGTGTCTTCGGAGATTTTCTTTTAACAGGTTCTGCCAATGTATTGAATTTAAAAAATAATCAGGAAACTTTAGCTGGAAGAATGGTAGAATTAACTTTATTTCCTTTTAGTGCAAAAGAAAAAAATCGCAAACCTGATGAAAATCCTATTTTACAACTATTTGATAGCAATATCACAGAGATTGAAGTTAATGGTACGACAGATTTGTTGTATAAATTTATTTTAGAAGGAGGTTATCCCTTATCTTTTTTCAAAGATTCTGCAGAGGATCGGTTTATCTGGTTTAATTCTTATATAAGCACCTATATTGAGAGAGATATAAGAACAATTGGAGAATTAAGAGATTTAGACAATTTTATTAGATTTTACAATGTGTTATTCCCTCGCAGTGCTACTTTGCTGAATAAATCGGAAATTGCCAAGTTAACCAGCTTGAATATGGAAACCGTGGAAAATTATATTTCCTTACTTGAGAAAGTTTATCAGATTGCTTTATTGAGGCCGTATTTTGCAAATGTAAGTAAGAGGTTTGTAAAAACACCTAAAATATATGTAACCGATTCCGGAATTTTTTGTCATATTATTGGCATCAGGACAAAAGAGGATCTTTTAAAATCGGATTACAAAGGAGCCGTTTTTGAAACATTTGTTTTTTCCGAGATAATAAAACATATATCTTATTCTGATAGAATAATTGACCTTTGGTTTTACAGGACTCATGATAAAAAGGAAATTGATTTTATTCTTGAATCTTACGGTCAAAAGATTGCCATAGAGGTGAAGGCTGCACAAACAGTTTACACTGAGGATTTTAAACATATCGTAGA
Organism: Deferribacter autotrophicus; assembly: GCF_008362905.1. Taxonomy (NCBI): domain Bacteria; kingdom Pseudomonadati; phylum Deferribacterota; class Deferribacteres; order Deferribacterales; family Deferribacteraceae; genus Deferribacter; species Deferribacter autotrophicus. Next base: position 261,116 of record NZ_VFJB01000004.1, on the reverse strand, counting down.
TTTTCAAAAACATATAGATCCTGGTACTATCGGAATTGTTTTGTATATAGGGGATTCGGTAGTTCCCTTCGGGAAAAACCTTTATGCAGTTCCTATTAATATTTTTCTATAAATTACAGAGAGTAATCCTACTCACTGCGCTTATTTTTTTGGTTATCTAAATTACCATATTAATAAGATTGATTAATCAAATTTTTTTCGTTTTCCATCATACAGGTTTTATAAAAATGAGCCAAGCTGTTTATTTGAGAATATGAAAGTTGACATGCAGCAATTTCTTCAATTATTGTTGCAGGCACATCTGATAATAATGCTTTTAACATTTCTTTTCTCGTTTTTTCAGCAGGTTGTTCGAATTATACTTTGAGATTTAAGCGGAGGATTAATAATGTGTCCAGTAAATTTATTCTGTTGGTTGTGGCTATGAAAATTTCTTCGAAATTGTCCAGATATTTTAAAAAAGAATTTAATGCCCTAGTCTCTTGAAAAATAAAGATTTGTTATTTCAGTGAGGTGATAAAAGCCCCGTGGTATTTGTACCTGATTTTAGCTAAATACTTGTTGGCTTTATCTAGAGAATTAAAACCAGTAAGCCATACTCTGTAGAATTTTACACCTCTAATATAAGCTGTGAGAATTTTTGCATTTTTGAACTTATTTTTTAATCTTAAAGCATTCTCATAACTTTTGAATGAACCAATCTGTATTGCAAAATCACCTTTATCAAAGTCTATTCTTTTCCCTTTAACTTGATAAAAATCAGGACTTTCTGACAGTAAAGTAATTTTTACTTTTGCTGTTCCTTTTCCTACAATGCCTATCTTTTTAGCTGCTGCATATGACAAATCTATGATTCTTCCAGAGACGAATGGTCCTCTGTCATTGATTCTTACGGTTACTTCTTTGCCATTTTCAAGGTTTTTCACATGAACAATGCTCCCTAAAGGGAGTAACTTGTGAGCTGCTGTTAAACTATACATATTAAATCTTTCACCACTTGCAGTAAGTTTGCCATGTTCTTCTATACCATACCATGAGGCTATCCCCACCTGTTCAAAATCTTTAACTTTGGTATATGGATAGTAGATTTTTCCCCGTATTATATATGGCTTACCGTAATAAACTCCTTTTGCGTTATAGCGTGGAGGGCGGTGTTTTTTTGCACAACCGTTAAATAGAAGAAGTAGAGCAGCTACCACAAATAGTACTGTATATTTCTTTGACATTTTTAAGTCCTTCTTCAATACTTTCATAGGTAATTATATAGTCAATTTTAGCAGGCAAAGATTTTTTATAAAGAGGGTCATAGTAATTCACAAGGAGATTGTAGACAAAGTCAGAGTATCGCTTTTGTTTATAATATTCAAAAAGCTCACTTACTTTTTGCTGACCTAGGTATTTTTTAATTTTAGAAAGAGCTATGGATATTGAATTTTCGTCAGAGTATGGGAGATAATTATCAAGGGTGTATTTTACTCTAAAATCGATACTGGGATTTACAAGAATGCTTATTCCTGTATTCATCATGTTAAATAAAGAATTTGGTATTGTGACTTTGCCGATTTTTTTACTTTCTCCCTCAAGTATAACAAAATTATTGTAATTTGAGTCATAAAAATCTTTCCATATTTTTGTTTCAAAATATTTTTGCGTAATATGAGGAAATTCTGGTTCTCCTATAAAACCAAATGATGAGCCTTTATGGGCAGCCCCACCTTCAAGGTCTATGATGGGGAAATCTTCTGATTTTAATGTTCTTAAAATAGTAGTTTTTGCTGAACCTGTGGGACCATAGATTACTATGGTTTTTGGTTTGTATGATGAACCAAGTTGATATTCAAAAAAGTTAAAAACAAACTTCCTAAAAGTCTTATAACCACCTTTTAGTTTACTTACGTTTAAGCCTGAAAGCTTTGAAAAGGCTACCATAGCTTCGCTTCTATCTCCACCGCGCCAGCAATACATGATTGTGTTTTTGTTATTCTTGGTAACTATATCTTTTACTTGATTCATCAGGGTAGGTAGTTTTGGGCTTACAATTTCGATCCCCTTAAATTTTGCTGTATGGGCTCCTTCTTTCTTGTAAATAGTACCAATTATTGCCCTTTCTTCATCATCAAGTATAGGGATATTGACTGCATTAGGAAGGTGGTCTTCTAAAAATTCTGAAGGTGATCTTACATCAATAAGATTAAAATTTGATAGCCCCTTATTTAAGACATCTTCAAGTATAACTTCCTCAATATATAGCATTATTTCTTGAGGTGTTTTAAAATTTCAAGAAATTGCTTTACAGAGTTTCTAAGGGTTTTCTTTTTACTGTGAACAAGGTAGATATCTTTTTCAACTACAAGATCTACAATAGGTACACCAATAACCTCATCGCTGCATATTTCATTTTTTAAAGCGTATTCGCTCATAAAGCCGATCCCAAGTTTCCTTTTTACACTATGTAATACAGCATGGGTTGTGCTTACTGTTGCAACCACATTTAAGGAATCGAAATCGTAACCCTTTCTTTTCAAAGCGTGTTCCACTGCTGCTCTTGTACCAGAACCAAGTTCTCTTATAATAAAATTCTCATTTAAAATTTCCTCTAGGAAGATGCTGTCTCTGGTGTAAAAAGGATGTTCTTTATGAACAGCAAGAATGATATTGTCTTTCAAATATGGGGTGTATTCTAGCCCTTTTTTTGGAATTTTTCTTGAAACAAGAGCAAAATCTAGTATTCCATCAAAAACTCTTTGAACAATAGTTTGGGAATTGCCAACATCGATAGTAAAATAAGTTTTTGGATGTTTTTCTTTAAACTGCTTTATGGCTGTAGGAAGGATAAATTCTGAAAGGATTGTACTAGAACCTATTCTAATATGTCCACTGATTTCATGTAAGAATTCTTTGATTGCTTCGTAGGCTCTTTCCCTCAAGTCAAGCATATCCACGGCGTAGGGGTAAAATATTTCACCAGCTTCAGTGAGCAAAACTTCTTTTGATAATCTTTCGAATAGTTTGACACCCAACTCTTCTTCTAGGGAGTTGATGTGTGTGGATACTGTAGGCTGGCTAAGTAGTAATTTTTCTGCCGCTCTTGAAAAGCTTTTATATTTTGCAACAAATACAAATGCTTCTATCTGTTTGAAATCCATAAAATCCTCTCTTCCTCTCTTCAAGTTATTTTTATAATACTTACAAATATTATTAAAAATATTATAGAAAAAATCAATAGTAAAATGACGTAAACATTAGTGTTAAATAAGACTTACGTTTAACGAAATATTAAGATTTTTATTGTGTGTAATATTTCTTTATAAATTGATACACAAGCCTTAATCCAAATCCTGTGGCTCCTTTTCCAAATATATGATGTTTATCTTCAATATAAGCAGGTCCTGCAATGTCCAGATGTATCCATGGATAATTATCTACAAACTGCTGAAGGAAAAGAGCAGCTATGATAGAGCCAGCTTCGCCTCTTTTTTTTGCAATATTGATAAGGTCTGATATATCCCCTTTTATCCTTTTTTCATAATCTTCAAAAAGAGGCAGTTCCCATATGTCTTCAGCTAGGTCATAAGAGAGATCTAAAATGTTTTTGGCTAGGAAACGTCTGTTTGAAAATAATCCTGCACAGTAAGAGCCAAGTGCTACAACACAGGCACCAGTGAGGGTAGCCATATCAATTATTACATCAGGGTCGGTTTGTGTAGCTTCATAAAGGGCATCAGCCAAAATCAATCTTCCCTCTGCATCGGTATTTAATATTTCAACAGTTTTACCGGATTTGGATTTTATTATATCGCCAGGTTTGTAAGAATTATTGCTTATTATATTTTCCACAAGTGGGAGATAGCAGTAAACATTTACTTTTTCCTCAAGGTCGTGTAACGTTTTAACAATTCCAAAAACTGTGGCAGCACCTGCCATGTCTGTTTTCATTGTCTCAATATGGCCAGTGGGTTTTAAATTCATTCCACCAGAATCGAAAGTAACCCCTTTGCCTACAAGAGCTATATTATCCTTACTCTCGGGTCGACCTTTATATTCGATTTTTACCAGGCATGGTTTATTTGCTCCACCTTTACCCACAGCCACAATCAGATTGAATTCTTCCTTAACCAAATCTTCATAATTAAGGATTGTTACTTTTAATCTATCAGTTTCAAAGCTTTTGATAAACTGTGCAAACTTTTCGGGATATAGATCTGAATGGGGAGTATTTACAAGGTCTCTTACTATATAAATGTTTTTAAAGATAGTATCCAATAATGGAAGTTCGCTATCGAAGATTTTTTTGGTTTTATTGCTATTGGTGATTATTTCAATCTCTTCAAGTTCATAATCATTGCTATCGCTTTTGTATTTATCAAACTCATAAAGACCAAAATATATTCCTTCTACAAATGATTTGGTGTAGTTAAAATCTTTCCTTTCACTATAAAGGTCTTCAAATGCAAGCATAGAAAAGGTGTATATCTTATCTTTTTTAACAATCTCTGCAAATTTGTTACCAAGTTTCATGTACTCTCTATATTCTTCAATTTCTTTTGGGATACTCATGAGGTAGATTTTTTTTAGCTTTTTATTGATTTCAAGATAAAAACTTTTAATCTCTGTCTCTTCAAAATTGAAAAAGTCAGAATCTAAAATCTTTTTTATCTCTTCGTCTAGTTTTTTACCAGTGAGAGGCTTTAATGTTTCAATATTTCTGAATACTGGGATAAGAATGGCTTCTTTTTTACTTCCAAGAGCGGTTTTTTTCCTACATACTATTTTCATCATATGACTCCTTGTGTCATAAATGTATTGACCTGCAATTTTTTATCTATTGGTTTATACATTTTTATATGATTGAATTCAACCCCTAAAGCTTCTTTCAGTACTCCATCATGTATTGCCCAACTTCTACCCCATACATTGTTCCAATATTCCTGTTTTCTGAAGATATTGGAGTTATCCAATTTCTTATATAAAAGACCTTCTGGATAAAATTCCTTATCAATTTTAAGCATAAGTTTTTTGCCATCAATATATCCAAACCCCTTTTTTTCATAAAAAATGGCACTGGCATAACCAAGAGGGTCTGTTTCAATGAGATGTTTTTCAGTGTATCTGCAAAAGGACTCAAGGTTTTCTAGTAAATTATCAAAAAGATTTAAACCTTTTCTTGATTGATGAGGGTATAGTCCAGCTTTCAAGGCTTTTGTTTCTTCTTCAATATTTCTTTCAGCTGTGGCAAAGTAATTTCTATGTCCGAATCTGTCGTGGTAGACATCAAAAAAAGGAGCATTTGGGTCCCCAATGACAATTAAAGACAGTTCAAGTTGGTAGTAAATGGTATCGGCAATTTCAAGAAGGAAAATCCAGTCTTTCTGATTTTTGTCTATTTTTATTTCGATTTTTACAAAGTCTGTGCCAGGTTCACAAAACAGTCTGAAATAATATTTATTTTTTAACTCATCAAAGTTTTTTATCCCAAGTATCTGATAAAGTTTTTCAGGGATGAAATGAGAGTATATTTTCTCTTTTTCTGCGTAAGAAAGTTGATTTATATCTGAGAGGTAGAGAAGATTTTCTTTTCTTAATTTTTCAAAGGTATAGTTTTGATTTATCATTGCGTATTTCTAATATTTATTTTTGATAAATGATGACATACATAATCATAACGAATGAGTGCCCTAATGTTGTTATCCTGAACGTCTTTGAAATAGTTGCACTTCATTTCTAAGATAGTTTTTTCTATTAACTTCAGAGAAATAAAAAGAATAGGTGCAAGCCCCTTTGAACCATAACAAAGATTTTGGTCCAAAGGGGCGCTGTTTTTGTTTATTATTATCATTAATTTTTACCAAGTTTTTTTTCTTCCTCCATTTTTCTGAGTTCAACCCTTCTGATTTTACCACTTACAGTTTTTGGAAGCTCTTTTACAAATTCAATTTCACGAGGATATTTGTAGGGAGCGGTTTCCTTTTTAACATGCTCCTGCAACTCTTTTATCAAGTCATCACTTGGTTCAACGCCTGGCTTTAAAACGATAAAAGCCTTTACAATGGTGCCACGTATTTTATCAGGTGAGCCCACTACAGCACTTTCTGCTACAGCTGGGTGACTTTGAAGTGCACTTTCCACCTCAAAAGGGCCAATCCTGTAGCCACTTGCTTTAATTACATCATCGGCTCTTCCTACAAACCAGAAATAACCATCTTCATCTTTATAAGCCTTATCTCCGGTGAAGTACCAGTCACCTCTAAAGGCTTCTTTTGTGGCTTCTTCATTTTTATAGTATCCTTTAAATACTCCAATAGGATGATTAGGTTTTACTTTTATTGCGATATGACCTACTTCGCCAGTTGGCAAAGGATTGCCATCATCATCTACTACATCCACATGAAAACCAGGAGTAGGTTTGCCCATAGAGCCTGGTTTTATTTTTAAACATGGGAAGTTGGCAATGGTATTAACCGTTTCTGTCTGACCATAACCATCATAAATTGTTGTACCGGTATGTTCTTTCCAGATTCTAATCACTTCAGGATTTAAAGGTTCGCCTGCACTGATGGAGTGTCTGAGTGCAGAAAAATCGTATTTTTTCAAATCTTGTAAGATCAGCATTCTATAGGCAGTAGGTGGTGCACAGAAGGTTGTTACACCATATTTTTCCATAATATAAAGATGCTTTTCAGGATCAAATTTATCAGCTGCATTGTGCATTAAAACGGTAGTACCAATTATCCATTGTCCAAACATTTTACCCCAAACTGCTTTACCCCAACCAGTATCACTCAACGTCCAGTGGAGATCTTTTGGTGTGAGATCTTGCCAGAATTTTGCGGTGATTAGGTGGGCGAGAGCATAAGAGTGTTCATGCATAACCATTTTTGGAAATTTGGTGGTTCCACTTGTAAAATATATAATCATTGGATCAGTACTTTTTGTAGGTTCAACATCTTCACGGGACAATTTGTAAGAAGCTTTTGCCATAAGTTCTTCAAAACTATCCCACCCTTCATATTTTCCACCAACAACTATTTTTTCTGTGAGGGAAGGAAGTTCTAGTTCATCAAACTTTTCAATGCTTTCAATATGAACAATTGCACCTTTTGCCTCAGCTGCATCGATCCTGTATTTAATATCTTTTGGTTGCAGGATTTTTGGAGCAGGCATAGGTATTACACCCACTTTGAAGCAGCCAAGCATTATAGAATACCAATCAGGTATTCTGGGCACCATTACATAAAGTTTATCTCCTTTTTTAAATCCTTTCGAAATTAATACATTTGCAAACTGATTTGACATCTTCTTTAAATCAAAGAAGGTGTATTTTTGATGAGTATCTCCGTCTGTATCTACCCATATTAACGCAAGTTTACTTCTATCCTCTGCCCATTTGTCTATAACATCAAAACCAAAATTATAGTAAACTGGAACATCCAATTTGAAATTCTTTACCGTTTCATCATAGTTTTCCATATTGTGTGCCATTATATCCTCCTCACTTTGTGTATTTTATATTCATCGGAGTTTAATCCCTAATATTTATTCCATTAGTTAAAGAGTTAAACATTTCTTCTACCAGGGAGTATGGGTCCCCATTAAGGTTTAGTTTAGCTATAATTTTTTCATAAGAAAAGATATTTTTTTCAATTTTTTCTATTAGATATTGTTTTGCAATAAAAAAAAGTCTTTCGGAGTGTTTTGAATTAAATTTAATTCTGTGACTTTCTATTTTTTCAACTAGCTCTGCAACCCCTTCACCTCTAGTAGCCACAGTTTTAACAATTGGTGGGGTCCAATCTTTCTTCTGCGATAGCTCCAACATCATTTCCAAATCTCTTGCTGTTCGGTGAGCTTCATCTTTGTCAGCTTTGTTTACTACAAATATATCAGCAATTTCCAAAATACCTGCTTTTATAGCCTGGATATCATCACCTAGTCCTGGGACTGTTACAACTATACATGTGTCTGAGACTGTGGAAATCTCCACTTCATCTTGGCCTACACCTACTGTTTCAATAATTATTACATCATAACCAGCAGCATCAAGAATCATAGCGATTTCTATAGCAGAACTTGATAATCCACCAAGATGCCCCCTAGTGGCCACACTTCTTATGAAAACACCTTCATCCTGTGAGTGTTCGGCCATTCGTATTCTATCACCTAAAATTGCTCCTTCGGAAAATGGGCTTGTGGGGTCAATGGCCACTACACCAACCTTTTTCCCAAGGTTTCTATAGTGTTTGATAATTTCGTTGGTAAGAGTGGATTTTCCAGCTCCTGGAGAGCCCGTTATGCCAATGAAGTGAGCTTTACCACATTTTGGTAGAATCTCTTTCATCTCTTTTTCATAGCCGTCGATTCTGTCATCTACAAATCTCATTAGTCTTGCAAGACTACGCTTATCTCCGTTTAATACTTTTTGATAGAGCATTTTTACCTCATTCTGTTAATCATTTGTTTTAAATAATAAAGGTGTAATCTATTTTTATTAATTATTTTTTCACAAAATTGAGTTACATAATCTCTCATTTCTCCTTTGGTTTCGAATATTTCCAATAGAAAGCCACCATCTTTCAAAAAATCTGCGTAAAACATGTCACCAAGTAAAAACAGTTGCTGGTAGTGACTATGTCTCATTACTCTAGGTATTCTTTGGGTGCCGCCAAAGCCTGTGATTATACCAAGCTTTGAACCGGGATGTGCAAATTTACTTTTTTTTGTGGCAAATCTAAAGTCAGATGCTGCAGCAAAGTCCATTCCACCACCCATACAGAAACCATCGATTTCTGCTATTACTACCTGTGGTAGTTCCTGCATAAGGTTGAATAGTCTGTTGCCAAGTATCGAAAACCCTTTTGCATCATAACCTGAATAGGAGAGCATGGTTTTAATATTTGCACCTACAGCAAAGGAGCCACCTTCTCCAAATATTCTTAAAATTTTTGCAGGTGCATCAAAAAGTTTCTTAATATTTTCTATTAAATTTTTTAAAGTATCAGTATTTAATATATTAAATTTCTCTTCAGGAGTTAGTGTTAAATAAGCTACTTCGCCGTCAATATCTAATTTTATCATGCAGCATCTTTTGGTTTTATCGTTTCTTTTATAAAGTCTATAATTTCTGAGGTTGGAGTCCCTGGCGTGAAAATTCTTTTTACGCCTTTGGATAGAAGAAATGGGATATCATCTTCAGGGATAACTCCACCACCAAACACGATAATATCATCAGCTCCTTTTTCTTTAAGAAGTTGAATAATTTTTGGAAAAACAGTATTATGTGCCCCGGAAAGGATGCTTATCCCTATGGCATCCACATCTTCCTGAATAGCAGTGTTTACTATTGCTTCAGGAGTTTGTCTAAGTCCAGTGTAAATTACTTCAAATCCTGCATCCCTTAAAGCCCTTGCCACTACTTTTGCTCCTCTGTCGTGACCATCAAGCCCTGGTTTTGCTATTAAAATTCTTATCTTTCCCATCACATCCTCCCTAAAGTTTTTTAAACTCTTCCCATCTATCTGTAAACTTAGGTTTTCTTTTTTCAATAAATGCGCTCATTCCCTCTCTTTTATCATTACTTGCAAAGGCTACTGTGAATGCGTTTTGCTCTAGTAATAACGCTTTTTCGAGATCTATCTCGATACCGTTGTTAATTACCTCTTTAGCAAGACCTATGGCAAAAACACTCCTTTGTTTTAATTTTTCGGCAAACTCTTCAAAGAAATTAGTCATTTCATCGTTGTTATCAAACAGTTTGGTAATTATTCCTTTTTCAAAAAGATTATCAGCGGTTACTTTTTCTCCGGTAAAAACAAGATATTTGGTAAATGTTTCATAAATTTTGCGAGACATAAGTTGAGTCCCACCAAATCCGGGTATTATGCCAAAATTTGTTTCTGGAAAGCCAAACATACTTCTTTTTGTAGCAAAAATAACATCTGAAGCTAAAACTATCTCAAAACCGGCACCTAGAGCATTACCATTCACTAGGGAGATAATAATTTTTTTCAAATTTCTCATTCGTTTAATTAGTCTCTGACCTAAAAAGGAAAAAATTTTTGATTCTGCTTCATTGTAATTTACTAATTCTTCTATGTTTACACCTTTGCAAAAAGAATCTGTTTCACTGCTAAAAGTAATGAGATCAACTTCTATATCATTTTCAAATTCATTTATTATGTGGTACAAATCTTTGAGGTTATCAGTCGTTAAATAAGAATTGTTTTTGAAAATAATTTTGCCAATGCGTTTTATTTTTTCTTTTGTAATATCCATTCCTTAAACCTCGATTGAATGCATGCTTGACAAATTTTAGCAATAATAAAACAATGTTAAGATAAAATCAAGAATTATTAGGGTTTATTCAAATTGGAAGAAATTGATTATATCAGTTAATGATTAATAGGTAAAAAAAAAGAGGCCGAAGCCTCTTTTTAATAACTGATAATTTTTGGAAGCCAGAGGACACTTTCTGGCCAGAAAGCAACCATTGCTAGAACTATTAGCTGGATAATAATGTACGGAATAATCCCTTTATAGATGTGCATTGTGGTTACTTCTGGTGGAGCTACACCTTTAAGGTAAAATAGTGAAAATCCGAATGGTGGAGTTAGAAAAGATGTTTGAAGGTTAACGGCAAAAAGAATTCCAAGCCAAAGAAGATTTACCCCAAAATGTTCAAAAATAGGAGCAACAACAGGGACTAAAATAAATGTAATTTCGATAAAATCTATGAAGAAACCTGCAATAAATACTACAAACATGACAAGGAAGGTAAACATACCTTTGCTTAAATTCGCATTGATAACCAGGTCTCTAATGTATGCATCGCCACCCATACCTCTAAAAACAAGACCAAAGGCTGTGGCGCCTACAAGGAGGATAAACACCATACATGTAAGATAGGTGGTTTCTTTCATTACTGCTTTTAGAGTGTTGAAATTTAATCTACCTTTTAGTGCCGTTAAAACAGTTGCAAAAAAAGCTCCAACTGCTGCAGCTTCGGTTGGGGAAGCAATTCCAGCGAAAATGGAACCCAAAACTGCAAGGATCAAGCCAAAGGGCATTAAAAATGCAGTAATTATTTTTTTGTACATTCCATCTTTGTGAAAGGCGTCCAATTCTTCTTTTGGCATGGCCGGACATGATTCAGGTTTTACGATGGCCATGATTACTATATAGATGATGTATAAGATCACAAGCATCAAGCCGGGTACAACAGCGCCAATAAACATGGAGCCGATATCCACATTCAAGATTGAGCCAAGAAGAACAAGGACGATACTTGGAGGAATAATTTGTCCTAAAGTACCTGATGCTGATATAGTCCCTGTGGCAAGTTCAGGTGAGTAGTTCCTTTTGAGCATAGTAGGTAAACTTAAAAGCCCCATAGTTACCACAGTGGCACCAACTATTCCTGTGGAGGCTGCAAGTAGAGCACCAACCACCACAACTGAGATGGCAAGACCGCCTCTTAATTTACCGAAAAGTAGAGCCATTGTTTCCAACAACTCTTCAGCAAGACCTGATTTTTCAAGCATTACCCCCATATAAACAAAAAGAGGAACAGCAATTAAAACCACATTGGTAATACGTCCCCAGATTCTTAAAGGGAGTAAATTAAAAAAATCTAAACCGAAAGTAGCAAGACCAAAAAATAAAGAAACACCACCTAAAGTGAATGCAACGGGATAACCGAGTAGTAAAAGACCGAAAACAGTTATAAATAGAATCAGAGGCATAGCTTCTGTCATTTTTGACTCCCTTCTAGATATTCTTTTTTACCTGTTAATATTAAGAAGTTGCGAATAAGTAATGATATTCCCTGAAGTAGAACAAGAAAGAACCCTACAGGGATGGCACTTTTTAAAATGAACCTGTAAGGTAATCCGCCGGGGTTAGGAGATCCTTCTTTAATAAGAAAAGAGTTGATGACGAAATTTTTAGATGTGTAAATTACTAAAATTGAAAAAGGTATTAAAAACAGAAGTGTTCCGATGATATCAATTACAGCTTTCTTTTTTTCAGTTAACTTATCGTAAAATACGTCCACTCTTACATGTCTGTCATGTTTTAAAGTGTAAGCAGCGCCCAAAAGGAAAAGAAAACCGAAAAGGTGCCATTCAAGCTCTTGCACGGCAACAGAACTTTTGTTAAAAACATATCTTGTGGTTACATCATAACAAACCACAAGTACCATTAAAGTAGAAATCCAGATTACAATATTACCAAACCACTCATTAAACATATCGATGATTTTCATGATTTTAGCGATTAACTTCAAGTTAACCTCCTGGGATTGATTTTTTAGCGCATATACGCTTTTTTTTTATAACAGTCAAGATTTAAAATTGGTTAAACAATGCTGAATAAAGTTAACGAACTATGTCATTAGGGTAGTTTTTTAATAATTGAAAATTTATTATTAGTTTGATAAAGTAAAATAAAAAATTGGGGGTTTAGATGAGATTAAAAAATTATTTTTTGCCAACTTTAAGGGAAAATCCAAGTGAAGCTGAAGTTGTAAGCCATAAATATATGCTTAGAGCCGGTATGATAAGGAAGGTGGCTGCCGGTATTTATAATTATCTGCCTGCAGGATTGAAAGTTATTAAGAAAGTGGAAAATATTGTTAGAAAGTATATGAATGAGGCTGGGGCCATTGAGGTTTTAATGCCAGCTGTTGTCCCTGCCGAGCTTTGGATGGAAAGCGGTAGATGGAATGTTTATGGTAAAGAATTATTAAGATTGAAAGACAGACACGATAGAGATTTTTGCATAGGGCCTACCCATGAAGAAGTGGTTACTGATATAGTGAGAAATGAGGTAAAATCTTATAAGCAACTGCCTTTAAATCTTTATCAGATTCAGACAAAATTTAGAGATGAAGTAAGACCTAGATTTGGTTTAATGAGAGGGCGAGAATTCATTATGAAAGATGCTTACTCTTTTGATGTGGATGATGCTGGGGCAGAAGCTAGCTATCAAAAAATGTATGATGCATACTGTAAAATATTTGAGGCATGTGGTTTGAAATATAAAGTGGTTGAAGCAGATTCAGGAGCGATTGGTGGTTCTTTTTCTCATGAGTTTATGGTAACAGCTGATACCGGAGAGGATTTTGTTATCAGCTGTACAAAATGCGATTTTGCAGCAAACATTGAGAAAGCCCCTGTCCTGGATGAAGGGGTAGTCCCTGATGAGCCTGAGAAAAAGTCAGAAATTGTAACCACAGAAAATATAAAAAGAGTAGTGGATGTAGCTGAGTACCTTGGGATTCCACCTCATAAACATGTAAAAACACTCATTGTTAAAGGTGATAATAAATTTTTTGCTATTCTTATTAGAGGTGATAGGGAGTTAAACCTTGTTAAAGTTAAAAACTTTTTCAACCTTTCTTATGTGGAGTTCGCTAATGAAGATGAGATTCTTAGAATTACAGGTGGACCTGTAGGATTTTCAGGACCAAAAGGACTTAAAATCCCAATTTATGCAGATTATGAAATAAAGTATATGAAAAATTTCGTCCTTGGTATTAATGAAAAGGATAAGCATCAGATAAATGCTAACCTTGGTAGAGATTTTGATGTGGATGGTTTTGGTGATTTCAGAAATGCTGTGCCTGGTGATAAATGTGCAAGGTGTGGAGAGGGCGAGTATCAGATTACAAAAGGGATTGAAGTGGGGCATATCTTCAAACTTGGGACAAAGTATTCTAAAGCGATGAACGCTTATTATCTTGATAAAGATGGTAAACAAAAATTGATGGTAATGGGGTGTTATGGTATAGGTATAGGAAGAACTGCAGCAGCGGCCATTGAGCAGAATCATGATGAAAAAGGGATAATTTGGCCTGTGCAGCTTGCTCCTTTTGAAGTGGTTGTAGTGCCTATAAATACAAATTCTGAAGATGTGGTAAATCTTTCAGAAACAGTTTATTTAAGGCTTCAAAAAGAAGGGGTTGATGTTTTGATTGATGATAGGGATGAAAGAGCTGGTGTTAAGTTTAATGATGCAGACCTTGTGGGATATCCTCTCAGGATAAATGTAGGCGCCAAATCTCTTTCTCAGGGTAATGTGGAGATTTTCATAAGAAAAACAGGTGAAATTGTTACTGTTAAAAAAGAGGATGTGATTGATAAGACATTGCAACTTTTGGATGAGTTAAGAGAAGGTAAAATATAATTGTTAAAAGCCCTGCCGTTATGCAGGGCTTTTTTTATGTATTCAAAAAAGTTTGTTTAAACTAAAATAATGTTATAATTTTTCTTGAGTTTTTATTCAAAATAGATAAATTTAGTGTGGTTAAACCCAAAAAAAGGAGGTCTTATGAAGAAGTTTTTGTTAGTTGTAACCGTTTTGGCTTTACTAATTACGTCAGCATTTGCAGAACCAAGGTATGGTGGAACCCTTGTATTTGGTAGGGGAGGTGATTCTGTAACAATGGACCCTGCCCATGCTACTGATGGTGAAACATTTTATGCAACAACTCAAATTTATGATAATTTGGTACAGTTCAAGTACGGTACAACCGAAATTGAGCCAGCATTGGCTGAGAGCTGGGAAGTGAGCAAAGATGGACTGGAGTATGTATTTCATCTTAGAAAAGGGGTAAAATTCCACAAAACAAAGTTTTTCAAAGAAGATGTAGAGTTTACAGCTGATGATGTTATCTTTTCATTAAAAAGACAGCTCGATCCAAATCACCCATACCACAAGGTTGGTGGTGCTTACGAGTATTGGCAAGCTATGGATATGAGCAATATAGTGAAGGATATTGTTAAAGTTGATAAATACACAGTAAAATTCATATTGAATAAGCCAGAAGCACCATTCATAGCTAACCTTGCAATGGATTTTGCATCTATCCTTTGCAAAAAATATGCCGACAAGCTTTTAAAAGAAGGGCGTCCTGAGGATATTGGAAGATTTCCAGTGGGGACAGGGCCATTTGTGTTTGTAAAGTGGATTAAAGATGACAGGATAATTTTTAAAGCAAATAAAGATTACTGGGCTGGAAGACCATATATTGATAAACTTATTCTGAAAGTTATCCCTAATAATTCTGTTCGTGCTGCAGAGCTAAAAACAGGTCAGATTCATATTATGGACTTTCCAAATCCTGAAGAGGTAGCAGAGCTTGAAAAAGACCCAAATATTAAACTTGTTAAACAGGAAGGCCTAAATGTAGGTTATCTTGCAATGAATACAGAAAAGAAACCTTTTGATAACCCATTAGTGAGGAAAGCTATATATCTTGCTATTAACAAGAAAGATATTGTAGATGCTGTTTATGCTGGTTTTGGTGTGCCTGCCAAAAACCCAATTCCTCCTACAATGTGGTCATACAATGATGATATAAAAGATTATGAATACAATCCTGAAGAAGCTAAAAAGTTGCTTGCTAAAGCTGGATATCCAAATGGTTTTGAAACAGATATTTGGGCAATGCCTGTGCCAAGGCCATATATGCCAAATGGTAGAAAAGTAGCTGAAGCTATTCAGGCTGATTTGGCAAAGGTGGGAATCAAAGCAAAAATAGTATCTTATGACTGGGGTACATATTTACAAAAAACAAAATATGGTGAGCACTCTATGGCATTATTGGGATGGACAGGTGATAATGGTGATCCAGACAATTTCCTTTATGTATTGTTGAGTTCAAAAGCTGCGGTAAAACCAGCTCAGAATATCGCATTTTATAGAAGTAAAGAGTTTGACTCATTGATAGAAAAAGCAAAAGTGATTACTGACAAAGAAGAAAGAACTAAGCTTTATAGAAAAGCTCAGGAAGTTTTCCACAAAGATGTACCTTGGGTACCAATTGCGCATTCAATAGTTGTGGAGCCTATGAGAAAAAATGTTATGGGATTTAAACTTGATCCTGTAGGTAAGAGAAGATTTCATAAGGTATGGTTAGATAAGTAAAGATTTTTATATTTGCAAAAAGAAACAAAGAGAACATAGCCGAGTCCCTGCTTAATGGGTGCTCGGCTCTTTTTATTTTGAGTATACAGATGTTTAAGAATGCTTAATACATTGAAACAAAAAGAAGCTTGACATTTGAAGATTTAAAAGTATATTTTCTTGGTTTTTAAATTAAAGGGTACTAAACATGCTTTACTATATTGTGAAAAGACTGTTTTGGGCTATTCCGACAATAATTGGTGTTTCCATATTAGTTTTCGCAATGATTCATTTAGCCCCAGGTGATCCTGCTCTTGTTATGTTGGGTGAACATGCCAGTAAAGAATCAGTAGAAAAGCTGAGAAAAGAAATGGGGTTGGATAAACCTCTTTATGTTCAGTACATTATCTTTGCAAAAAAAGCTCTAAAAGGGGACTTTGGTAAATCTATAAAAAGCAGACAGGATGTTATCAAAGAGTTTTGGGACAGATTTCCTGCTACTGTTGAGTTGACTGTTGTTAGTATGTTTTTTGCTGTAATTATTGGTATTGCAGCAGGTATAATTGCTTCTGTTAAAAGGTATTCTGTCTTTGATTATACCAGTATGGTGGGGTCACTAGCTGGTGTATCTATGCCTGTTTTCTGGCTTGGACTTCTTCTTATCTACTTCTTTGCTGTTAGACTTGAGTGGCTACCAGTATCAGGAAGGCTTTCCTATGAGTTTTATATTGATAAGATAACAGGTTTTTATCTAATAGATTCATTGATAGCTAAAGATTATGAAGCTTTCTGGGATGCGTTAAAACACCTTATTCTTCCCGGTTTTGCATTAGGTACCATACCTATGGCTATTATTGCAAGAATGACTCGCTCCAGTATGCTTGATGTTTTGAAGGAAGAATACATTAAAACTGCAAAAGCAAAAGGGTGTTCACCATTACGTGTGATAATGATACATGCTTTCAGAAATGCTTCCATTCCTGTTGTAACCATTATCGGCCTTATGTTTGGTACTCTTCTTGCAGGTGCCATCTTGACTGAGACAACATTTAGTTGGCCAGGTATTGGGAAATGGCTTGTTAATGCAGTTTATCAAAGGGATTTTCCGGTGGTTCAGTGTGCCACATTGATTATAGCCGTTATTTTCATTGTAATAAACCTTTTGGTAGATATTGTGTATGCATTAATTAATCCTAAAGTAAGGCTTGATTGATGAAAGAGTCGTTATTGAAAGAGTATATTCAAAGATTCAGAAAAAATAAATCAGCAGTTTTTGGCCTTATTCTTGTGTCAATACTTATTTTAATGGCTATATTTGCACCATTGATTGCTCCATATGATCCTACTGTTCAGGATTTAAAATCACGATTGCTACCACCTGTTTGGTCTGAAGCTGGCAAATGGCCACATATTTTGGGTACAGATGATTTCGGAAGGGATGTTTTTTCTAGGATTGTTTATGGTGCCAGGATTTCCCTTATGATAGGGACAATTTCAGTGGGGATTTCGCTTTTTTTTGGTTTGATTATGGGTTCAATTGCAGGTTTTTATGGTAAAAAAGTGGATGCTTTTATTATGCGTATTGTGGATATAATGTTTGCAGTACCGGCCATTTTACTTGCCATTGTAATTGTGTCAATGTTAGGGCCAAGCCTATACAATGCAATGATTGCTATTGGAGTGGTTGGGATACCATCTTATGCAAGGATTGTGAGGGCGTCTGTATTACAAGAAAAAGAAAAAGAGTATGTCATTGCATCTAGGGTGAATGGTTCATCTAATATGAGATTAATATTTAAAGTTATTCTTCCAAACTGTATGGCCCCTATTATTGTTCAGTCTACAATGGGTTTTGCGTCTGCAGTATTGGAAGCTGCAGGGCTTAGCTTTTTGGGGCTTGGTGCTCAACCACCCACCCCAGAATGGGGTGCCATGTTGTCCGACTCTTTGCAGTACATAATGAGAGCTCCATGGATGATTACATATCCAGGACTTGCAATATTTATGACTGTTTTAGGTTTCAATCTTGTAGGTGATGGACTGATGGATGTATTAGATCCAAAACAGAAGGATAGATAACATGTTGTTGTCAGTGAAAGAGTTAACCACTGTGTTTGATACTGATAAAGGTAGGGTTGTTGCAGTAAACGGTGTAAGTTTTGATATTGAAAAAGGGAAAACTTTGTGTCTTGTGGGGGAATCAGGTAGCGGAAAAAGCATTACTTCTTTATCTATAATGAGATTGATTGAAAAACCAGGGAAAATTATAAAGGGAGAAATTTTACTTAACGGTCAAAATTTGATGAATTTGACCGAGAAAGAGATGAGAAAAGTTCGTGGAAAGAAAATCTCCATGATTTTTCAGGAGCCAATGACATCTTTGAATCCTTCATATACAATCGGTTTTCAGATAAAAGAAGTTCTCAAGTTGCATCAGCCTGAGCTTTCTAAGAAAGAGATACATGATAAAGCTGTAGAATCATTAAAACTTGTAGGGATACCATCAGCTGAAGAAAGGCTTAAGGATTATCCTTTTAAACTGAGTGGTGGTCTAAGACAGAGGGTGATGATTGCTATGGCAATGGCATGTGAACCGGAATTATTAATTGCCGATGAGCCTACCACAGCTCTTGATGTTACCATTCAGGCTCAAGTGCTTGCACTTATGAAAGAGCTACAGGAGAAAAAAGGGACTTCTATTCTTTTCATCACTCACGATTTGGGTGTTGTCTATGAAATGGCCCACGATGTGGCAGTAATGTATACAGGGAATATTGTGGAAAAAGGTAGTAAAAAAACAATTTTTGATGAACCTAAGCATCCTTATACTCAGGGGTTGATTGCTTCTATCCCTTCAAGCCATAGAGGAGGAAGAAAAAGCCGCCTTTATTCTATTGAGGGTAATGTGCCAAGTTTATACAATTTGCCCAAAGGATGTACTTTTTGGCCTAGATGCCCTTTTGCAAAAGAGATTTGTAAAACTGAGAAGCCTAAATTAAAAGAGATAACAGATGGACATTTTGTAGCCTGTTTTAAAGCAGAAGGTGTGTTTTGATGGAGCTTTTAAAAGTTGAAAATTTAAAGAAATACTATGAGATAAAAAAAGGTAAATTTGGACAAAAAGCTATTTTAAAAGCCGTTGATGATGTATCTTTTATCGTTCATCGCGGAGAAACTTTGAGTATTGTGGGTGAATCGGGATGTGGAAAATCCACAACGGGAAAACTGATTTTAAAAATAGAAGAGCCCACATCAGGTAAAATTTTATTCAAAGGGGAAGATGTCACTAAAAAAGATAGACAAGAGTTAAAAGAGTATAGAAAAAGTGTTCAGATAATTTTTCAGGATCCTTATTCATCTTTAAATCCAAGATGGCGAGTTGGAGATATTATTGCAGAGCCTTTAAAATTGAATACAAATTTGAGTAACAAGGAAATCGAAGAGAAAGTTTACTTTCTTATGGAAAAGGTTGGACTTTTGAAGGAGCATTACTATAGATATCCACATCAGTTTTCAGGTGGTCAAAGACAGAGGATTGGGATTGCAAGGGCTTTGACTTTGAATCCAGAACTGATAGTTTGCGATGAGCCTGTTAGTGCCCTTGATGTAAGTATTCAATCACAGGTTTTGAATCTTTTACTGGATTTGCAGGAAGAGTTTAAACTTACGTATCTTTTTATATCCCATGATTTAAGTGTGGTTAGGCATATTTCAGACAGAATTATAGTTATGTATCTTGGTAAGATTATGGAAAAAGGAACGGTTGATGATATTTTTAATTCACCGATGCACCCTTATACTCAGGCACTTTTAGAGTCTGTTCCTGAAATAGGTAAAGAGAAAGAGAAAAAAATGGTTTTAACAGGAGAAATTCCAAGTCCCATAAATCCACCATCCGGATGTAGATTTAGAACACGTTGCCCTTATGCTAAGAGTGAGTGTGCTGAAATCTCTGGAGATCTTATCTCCATTTCAGATACTCATGAAACCGCTTGCCCTTTTAGAATATAATCTTTACAAAAGTGAAAAAAAATAATAAAAGTAGCACATGCTTATAGATAAGTTGTTTGTGTATGGCCTTTTGAAAATGGGGTATCCTAATTATTCATTAGTTGAGCCATATATAATTACTGAAATTGATGCATATACTATTGGGAGTCTTTATAAATTATCAAAAACCAATCAACCAGCATACATCAAAGATGGAAATTACAAGATTTATGGTAAACTTTACTATTTATTGAATACTAAAAAATTGTTCCCGGTTCTTGATTATATTGAACAAGGGTTTGAAAGGGAGCTTACATCTGTTTATGCAAAGGGAGAGGAACATATTGCTTGGATTTATGTATACAGGTTAGATTTAAAGGATGCTATACTTATAGAAAATGGTGTTTGGGAATAATAATAGTTAAAAAGAGGAGTT
This sequence comes from Deferribacter autotrophicus, assembly GCF_008362905.1. NCBI lineage: Bacteria > Pseudomonadati > Deferribacterota > Deferribacteres > Deferribacterales > Deferribacteraceae > Deferribacter > Deferribacter autotrophicus. The sequence goes on along the minus strand of NZ_VFJB01000004.1, from coordinate 240,790 downwards.
GTTATGAAATATGAAGCTGTAATTGGTCTTGAAGTACATGTTCAGTTATCAACAAAGAGTAAAATATTTTGTTCATGTTCTACTGAATTTGGAGCTGATGCAAATACGCATGTATGCCCTGTATGTTTAGGTATGCCTGGGGTATTACCTGTTTTAAACAGGCAGGCAGTTGAATACACGATTAAGGCAGGGTTAGCATTGAATTGTGAGATACAGAGAAAAAGTGTTTTTGCTAGAAAAAATTATTTTTATCCTGATTTGCCAAAAGGGTATCAGATTTCTCAGTATGAACTGCCTATCTGTTTAAATGGTTATATAGAGATTGAAGTAAATGGTGAGAAAAAGAAGATAGGGATTACAAGAATTCATATGGAGGAAGATGCCGGAAAATCAATACATGGAGAGAATCTTGGGTCACCTGCGCACAGTTATGTGGACTTGAACAGGACGGGTGTTCCACTCATAGAAATAGTTAGTGAACCTGATATCAGGACACCTGAAGAGGCAAGAGCTTATTTGCAGAAATTGAAAACAATACTTGAGTATATTGAGGTATCTGATTGTAATATGGAGGAAGGTTCTTTAAGGTGTGATGCAAATATCTCCTTGAGGCCCGTAGGTGAAACAAAGTTTGGAACTAAGACTGAAATTAAGAATATGAACTCATTTAGAAATGTGCAGAGGGCACTTGAGTATGAAATAAAAAGGCAGGCTAAAATACTAGATGAAGGTGGCGTGATAGTTCAGGAAACAAGGTTGTGGGATCCAAACAGAGGGATTACTCTTTCTATGAGAAGCAAAGAAGAAGCCCACGATTACAGATATTTCCCTGATCCAGATCTTGTGCCTCTTATAGTTGAGAAAGAGTGGGTGGATGAAGTCAGGGAGACATTACCAGAATTACCTGATGCCAAAAAAGAGAGATTTATAAAAGAGTATGGACTTCCAAGTTATGATGCTGAGGTATTAACGTCAAATAAAAGATATGCGGATTATTTTGAAAAGGCAGTAAAACATCATAGCAATCCAAAAGCTATAAGTAACTGGATTATGAGTGAAGTTTTGAGAGACGTGAATGAAAAAGGGTGTGATATCTTTGATTTGAATGTGAAGCCTGAGCATATAGCAGAAATAGTAAAATTGATAGATGAAGGAAAAATTTCAGGTAAAATTGGTAAAGAGGTGTATCAGTTAACCCTTGAAAGTGGTAAATCTCCATCAAAGATTGTGGAGGAAAAAGGGTTAATTCAGATATCTGATGAATCAGCCATAGAAGAGATTGTGAAAAAAGTTCTTGAGGCTAATCCTAAGGAAGTGGAAAGGTATAAAAATGGAGAGAAAAAGCTTCAGGGATTTTTTGTTGGTCAGGTTATGAAGGAGACTAAAGGAAAAGCTAATCCGAAGCTTGTGAATGAGCTTTTACAAAAATTGTTGAGCTGATACTTATAAATCTATTTTTGAGACATTGTGGGGAAGAGGGGGAGTCTTCCCCTTATTATCACTTTATGAGATAAGAGGAGGATGTCATGCTAAAAAAGATTGATCATATCGGAATTGCAGTAAAAAATCTTGATAATTCTTTGAAAATTTATGAGACAATTGGTGTAAAACCTTATCATTTTGAAGAAGTTGAATCCCAGAAAGTGAAAACGGCATTCATTAAGGTGGGAGAATCTAATATCGAGTTGTTGGAACCCACTTCTGAGGAGAGCCCCATTGCCAAATTTATTGAAAAGAAAGGGGAAGGGATTCATCACATAGCATACCTTGTGGACGATGTGCAATTAGCAATAGATACCCTTAAAAATGCTGGTTTCAAATTAATAGATGAGACTCCAAAACCGGGTGCACATGGAAAATTAATCGCTTTTGTCCATCCAAAGAGCACCAATGGTGTACTTACGGAATTGTGTCAGCATGCCGAAAAGCATTGATAATCTTTTAAAAGGTACCCTTAAGTTTAGAGAAGAAGATTTTAATAATCTTCAGCACATTTATGAAAAATTAAAGGACAAACAATCTCCTCATACTTTGTTTATTGGTTGTTCTGACTCCAGAGTTATTCCAAACTTAATTACAAAAACATTGCCTGGTGAACTCTTTGTTGTCAGAAATATAGCTAATATTGTGCCTCCTTATAGAGTAGCAAAGGATTATGCTGGTACAACAGCTGCCATTGAATATGCTGTAAATGTGCTGAATGTTGAGAATATTGTGGTTTGTGGTCACTCAAATTGTGGTGGGTGTAAAACACTTTTACAAGGGTTTCAACAACTCAATGATTTGCCAAATATAAGAGAGTGGCTTAAAATTTCTGCTTGTATTATTGATGAGATTAAAAAAATTGAAGTGCATCATGAAGAATATTTACAGCTTTTTGTTGAGCAGATGAATATTGTATGTCAATTAAAAAATCTTTTGACTTATCCGTATATTAGAGAGAGATACAAAGAGAAAAAGCTCAATTTACTTGGTTGGCATTATATTATATCTACCGGTGAAATCTACGCTTACAATTTTGAAAAACAAAAATTTGAACCTTTGAATTTTTGATTTATGTAAGTTGTATAGATTTTACACATATGTGTAAAATTTACACAGTTGATTTTACCCTGGTTGCAAATATTTCCAAGAATATCAAGCTTTTATGCCTTTAGTAAAGTTGGTATCATTTTTGTTTAATATCTTTTAAGTTTGCTGCAAAAAAAAAATTGTAACTTTTGAGTGGCAAATACGTTTAAGAATAAAAAAAATGGAGGTAAGAAATGAAAAAAGTAGTATTAGCATTAAGTGTATTATTTGTATTTTTGGTTGTTGACAGCTATGCAAGGGGTATGAGATCAGGTAGAGGCGGAATGATGGGTGGATATTCTAATTCAAACAGTTATAATTATCAGCAAAACTACAGGTATAATTATGGATCAGGTAGTAGTTATAATAACCAGTATAAGCACCAGTATAAATATCAGTACAAAGGTTCTAAGCAAGGTGCAGGAAGTGGTTCACAATATCAGAACAAGAATCAATATAAAGGCTCAAGATCTTCAAGCTCAAGTAACAGCAGGCAATATAAGAATTTAACAGAAAGAGGTTATAGTGTGAATAGTGATGGTTACATAGTGGATTCTACCGGTAGTTTGGTAAAAGATGCTAATGGAAATCCGGTTACTCCAGGTAGTGGCTTTTTTAGAAATAAATAAAATAAAAAGATGCTCGCTAAATCAAAATTGCGAGCATCTTTTTTTAACATACATATTTTTCTAATTTAATTCAAAAATTGTAACCTTCATTTTTTTATTACGTTATAATGGTAGGATGAGAGAATTAAAAGAGTTTTATAAAAACACGAAAGTTCCTTTCTTCAATTATTTATTAAAGCTAACCGGCGATTATGATTTGGCATCTGATCTTATGCAGGATGCTTATATAAAAATTTATGAAAACTATAAAGTTTATAATAAAAGCTTATTGTATAAAATAGCCTACAATTTGTATATTGATTTTTACAGAAAATCCAAGAAAAACAGCGAACTGAATGTAGAAGTGACTCTATCTATAACTGATGTAGAAGAATCTTTAATTGCAAAAGAAGATTATAAAAATCTGCTTAAAGCAATGCAGAAATTACCACTTGAAGAAAGACAGATACTGTCTTTAAAGGTTTCGGATAATTTGAGTTACAAGGAGATAAGTGAAATTACAGGCTTAAGTGTGGCAAATATCAAAGTTAAAATACATAGAGCGAGGCAGAAACTTAGGCAAATCCTAAAAGGAGGTTTAAAATGAGAGAGCTTTTAATAAGTAAATATATTGATGATGAACTTACGTTAAAAGAAAAAGAAATCTTTATTAAAGAGGTTATGAAAGATTCAACATTTGGCGAAGAGGTATTGGAATTTATTGGTCAGGAATATTTATTGCGTGATTATATTGAGCCTGAAAGAGAAGTTAATTTTGAACAAAGGAGAAAAATGAATTTTAGATTTGTTCCGGCAATAATGTCTGTTGTTGCATCGATATTAATAATTTTTGCGGTATTGAATTTTCAAAATTCATCTAATTCTGTCGCTTTGAAACCAAATGAAATGATAAAAGAATATAGATTTGTCATTTATAAACCAGATGCAAAAAAGGTTGAAATCGCTGGGACTTTTACGAATTGGCAAAGAATTAAGATGAAAAGGATTGATAATACCGGCTATTTTGAAGTTTCATTGAAATTGAAACCGGGTGAGCATAAATATAGTTTTGTAGTGGATGATAAGTACAGTACTCCAGATCCCACAATCATAGCGAAAGAAAGGGATGATTTTGGGAATGTTAATTCGATTTTAGAATTAAAGGAGGATGCATAATGAAAAAAAGTATAATTATACTTTTATCATTTTTATTTATATCTTGTGCTTCTCATTATGTTAAAAAGAAGGATGATAGTCTTCTTTTTTATTTGAGAGATGATTCATCTAAAAATATAGAATTATATGTTGATGTAGACGGTTTTGAGAAACACAAAGCTGAAAAAATTAAAAATGATATTTGGGTTGTGAAGATTAAACATCCTGCTTCAAAAGAGATAAAATATTTTTATAAAGTTGATGGTAAACTTTACATTCCTGATTGTGAGTTGAAAGAGAAAGACGATTTTGGTGGAGAAAATTGTATTTTTAAAAATTTTCCGTAACCTTTTTACCCACTTAATCGTTATATGGGTGAAAACGGTATCAAGGAGGTTTGGAGATGAAAAAGGTATTTTTGAGTTTAATATTGGTTTTAATGTTTGCGGTTATTAGTTTTGCAGTTACTGAAGAGGAATTATTAGAACAGACTCCTGTTCAGCTAAAAGCAAAAGTGCAAGAAATGTTGGCAGCAGGAATTAAATCAGAAGATGCTTTAAATATGGTAAAAAATATGCTTCAGCAGAGGGTTCAAACCAGATATGCGGCAAAAGTGATCGATGCAATTTTGGAAGCGAAAAAGCAGGGTTTGCCGGTAGGACCAATGGTGTCTAAAGTGAATGAAGGGCTTGCTAAAAATGTAAGTACTGAAAAGATTTATGAGGCATTAAACCAGGTCAGAAACAGATATGCATATGCTTATCAAAAGGTTGAGCGTATGAAGTTGAATGCTCAAATGAGAGCAAGAGTAGCCCAGAATATTGTAGATGCAATGGCCGCAGGTATGAAGAAAGAGCATATGGATGATATGATTAAGGCCTTGGAGCAGAAGATGGATAGGGTAAAAGAGAAGGAAAATTATGCCCTTGAGGTTACCGAAATGGCTAAAGAGATGGCTAGACATGGAGTAAGCTCTGATGAAGCGAAGGATGTGATAAATAATGCTATGAAACATGAATTTACAGCTAGAGAAATGAAAGAGATGCGAGAGGCTTTTATGGAACAGGCAAGAATGGGAGATCCTAAAGATATAGCAGAACAGATGAGTGAAAATATGGAACATGGAGCTAGAGGTGCGGATGTAGGACATGATGCTGGTAGTGCTGGAAGCACAGGTATGGATGCCAGTTCATCAGGAGGAATGGGTACCGATGGAGCAGGTGACCATGGTGGAGGTCATGGTAGATTCTGATAAATAAAAATGCCCCTTTTAAAGGGGCTTTTTTTATTGATTAATAGTTACAGGGTTTTCCATTCCCAGTTCTTTCCAGTTTATAACTGGATTGTTTCCATGGCAATCTTTACATGTTAAGGCTTCTTCTTTTGGAAGAACTCCATGGCTTACCATAAAGTATTCAGTAATTTTTTTGAATCCAGCTATAGGAGATTTTTTTATACCAGGATTTTCTGGTTTACCATTTAGGAATTTTCCAAGTTTTACACCAATAAGAGTAGCTTTTTCGATGTTATCAGGTATATTATTCCCATTTTCGTCTTTTCCGGGCCCCATTTTTGTGACAATACCAAGTTTATAAGGAAGCCTGTTTCCGTTTTTATCCACAGGAATAATCTGCTCAAATTTTTTAAACACATAGAGCTTGCTGTTTTTATCTTTAGGATCCCCTTGAGGGATAAAGGGTTCCCTTGCTTTTCCATCCCACCATTTATAAACTACAGGCACACTATGTTCGTCCTTTACTATTGTCTTGAATAGCCAGAAACCACTTTTTTTACTTTGATGCATTTGACTGAAATCTTTCATCATCAAACCACCTGTAGTTTTAATATGACATGTTACGCAGGCTACTTTACCATTACATCCTGCATCGTATCTTTTATCTTTATGTATTTTACCTGGATGACACTTTATGCACCCTTCTTCTTTTGTATAGTGATCATAGTTCCAAATATCCAATCCAAGACTTCTTACCATACCATGATCTTTTCTTGGCCTTGGAGTGTGGCAATCTACGCAAAGTAATCCTATAGCTGCATGAACATCCGTATCATCTGCATAATCAACACCACGCTTAAATAGAGGTCCTCCTCCTGCAGTATAGTGACATCTCATACAGGCTTCATTTGTAGGTCTACCCACAGATTGCAATGCCTTATCACTCATATCTTGTGTTAATCTCAAGATTGGTTTACCGTTTTTTTCTCCTACTTTTATAACTTTTCTTTTTGACATATCATACTCTTCAGCATGGCACAGAAGACATTCAATGGCGTTTTTTTGCTCAAACATCGCTTTTTTGAATTCAACTGGGGGATAACCACCACCAACGTGGCATTTACCACAACCTAATCCAATTTTTTTTCCATTTTTGTCTGGTAATATTCCTAAATAGTTTGCAAGAGGATATGCACCTGGACAACTACCAAGCTTGTATTTTTTACCGATTTCTTTGCCACCTGTGACAGCCTTGCCGTTTTCTATGAGATAGTTAGGTGGGAGTTTTCCTGCCCATTTGTAATGGATTGAGTTCATAACCTCTTCAATGGCACCAGGATGACATTTTTCGCAGTAAAATGCTCCAGTATAACCAGTGAGTTTTTTGTGGGGGTTAGCTTTTCTGGCACTTCTTGATTTGTACTTTTCGTAGTCTTTACTTTTGTAATACTCTTTTGGATCATAATATCCGTCGGCAAGTGCGATGGAAAAACTGAAGAAAATAATTAGTAATGCTGATAAATATCTCATGACAACCTCCAGATAAAATCAAATGTAAATAAAAAAAAAGGGTAAGACTGTCAGTCTTACCCTGATACGCTACATTAAGTTAGATTATTTTAAGATTAATTATTCTGTGATTTTGCATTTACCGCCTGAGAAGTCAACGTGAGCATCAAGGAAATATAATCTGTTCATCTCTTTGTAACTACAGTCTTCCAATAGGCCAAAATACATTTCTCCAGCTCTACCACCAGATGCGCACATAAAAATGATATAGCCATCTTTTGGTAATTTGTTGATTATATAATCACAACCCTTTTTGTACATATCATCTACTGGGATGTTAATGGCGCCTTTTACATGTCCTTCTGCAAATTCTTCAGGTGATCTAACATCTACTATATGGATGTTTGAAGGTCTATCATCAATTATAGCTTTAAAAAATTCTATAGCTACAGTTCCTTCATCTGGACCAGGCTTTATAGTGCCTACTGTTTGAGTAGAAACTGCTTTTTTGATTACTTTTGCTCCAGGAGCTGCAACAGCATATCCAAGCTGTTTCCATTCAGGTAAACCACCTGCGTAAGCATATACTTTATTGTATCCATATTTTTCTTTTAACAATCTTGCAACGTTATGTGATTTTACACATTTATAACCACCACAGAAAACTACGATAGGTGTGTTTTTATCTTGAGGCAATTTTGCAAGATATGGTTCAGGGTTTCTCATAAATTTTGTATCAGGAATATTGATAGCACCTGGGATAGTCCCTTTTTTCCATTTTCTATCAGGTCTAGCATCTATAAATAAAACCCCTTTATCCAGCAATTTTTTTGCATATTTATGAGTGATTTCTGCATAAGATTTTTTAGACCAATCTGGCATCCCTGCAAGATATACTTTAATGTTTTTGTAACCTTTATCTCTCAGATATTTTGCATCATGATAACTTTTAATACAATGAAAACCGCCACAATATGTAATAAGTAGAGTATCTTTTGTAATATTTAATTTTCCTAATTGTCCCACATATTGGTTGAACTTGGTGTCAGGGATATTGATAGCACCAGGTATATGCCCTGAGTCATACTTTCTTTCTGGTCTGGCATCAATTATTACCACTTTCTCAAACTTTCTTAAGCCGTTTCCTACTAATCCTTTTACATAATCGTAATCAACAATTTCGAAACCAGCTTCTTTAATTAGTTCTTTTACACTTTTCTTTGGAGTTTCAGCTGCTGCAGGTTTTTGTGCTTGTTTTGCACAACCAGCAAAGAATAAACTAAAGACTACGAATAGTGCTAAAATAAACCTTAAAAGATTTTTTTTCATGGGCCACCTCCATTAAATAAAATGTAAATATATAATATCAAATGCCCAAAACTCAGTCAATAAAAAAATCAATATTGACAAATATTTGAATATCCTGATATCCGTATATTCTAATATTTATAACTCAGTTTGATTTTATGATATGTACTAGAGTGAAAATGATTGTTCCAACCACAACAGTAGTGGCACCTGGTGGTAGGTCATAAAAATAGGCAAGAAAGAATGAGCCAGTAAAGATAATTAAGGATAAAATAGTTGATACAAGAATAGTTGCTCTATAGCTACTTGTAAAATTTAGTGCGATACTTGCTGGTATCGTCATGAAAGCAGTTAGAAGGATAATCCCTATAATTTTAATACCTGTAACTATAACCAGTGTTATACTAAATAAGATTATGTAGTTTATAAAATTTGTATTTATTCCAGAAACTTTTGCCACATCTTCGTCAAAAAGGGTGAATATAATATCTTTGAAAAATAAAAAATACACTGCAAAAATCAATATGCCAATAAATGCAGTTTTTATTAAATCTGATTTTGTTGATGATACTACACTTCCAAACAGGGTGGCGTTTAAATCAAATGCTCCATTATTGCTAAACTTTAAAAAAATTATTCCCAAAGCCATGGTGAATGCGAAAAATATTCCCAAAATAGTTTCAAATTCTATCACTGTTCTCTTTTTAATTTCAAACACAATTAAGGCTACTGAAAAGCAAAAGATATAAAGTATAGCATCACGGTTAAAATTTATTAATAATGCTAAGGCAAGTGCTCCAAATGCTGAATGAGATACTGCTACTGTTAAAAAAGAAAGTTTTTTCTCAACAATAAAAAAAGATAAAAAACCGCACAAGACACTGAGTATTAGTCCAGTGAGAAAGGAGTATTTTATTATGTCTATGGCAAAAAGATCATTCATCACTGAAACCTCTGCATGTGGCACAGCGGTGGTCATGAATGACAAACTGTATGTTTTTACCAAAAACCTTTTCTAAAATTTCTGGCTGTATACCATGTTCTGGAGGACCATGATAGTGTATTGTTCTGTTTAAACATGCTATCATATCTACATAACTGGAGATTACACCAATATCATGGGTTACCATAAGGATGGATATTTTTTCTTCTTCTTTAAGTTTATTAATCAATTCATAAAAATCTTCTTGTCCCACTACATCTAACCCAGTGGCTGGTTCATCAAATAGTAAGATTTTTGGTTTCATGGCTAAAAGTCTTGCAATTAAGACTCTTTGTTTTTGTCCACCTGAAAGTTTATTAAAAGGTCTGTTTAAATACCCAGACATACCAACTTTATCTAAGGCATCAAGACAGATTTCTTTATCTTTATCGGTGGTTTTTTCTAAAAATTTTTTTAATATTCTCCTTCCCATTAAAACAACATCATAAACCAGTATTGGGAAATTGTAATTAATCAAATCTTTTTGTGGAAGATATCCAATCAATCCTTTTGGAATTTTTTGAAATTGTTTTCCCATGATTTTTATAGTCCCTGCAGATGGTTTATAAAATCCCAATATGGTTTTTATTAATGTGGTTTTACCTCCACCGTTTGGGCCAACTATGGCCATAATTTCTTTTTCTTTTAGAGTGAGATTAATATTCTGAAGTATTAATTTGTTGTTTATTTTGACGTCTAAATTTTTTATCTCTATTACAAAGTTATTTTCCATATACCCCATTATATATTCTTCGTAGGTTTATTTCAAAGAGTGAAAATATGGAACTGTAAGGTGGATATCCACCTATGGATTCAAGGACTATTTTTTTTGCGTTTAAAACATTAGCAACTGTATCATTTATTTTGCTTTTATCGTTGGTTGAGCAAATTATAAATCTTACATTGTTTTTCTTTGCCTTTTTTAGGAGTGTTGAGAGAGATTTGATACTTGGTTCGTGTTCTTTCCCTTTCTTAATAAAACCAATAGATTTGATACCAACTTCACTTAAAAGCTTTGTCCATGCAGGATGGCACTCAATAACCGTAATATTTTGAAAATTGTATTTATTTTTTAAATCCAATAATTTGTTTTTTAAAAGGTTTGAATTTGTTTTGTAAATATTACAGTTAGATTTATCCAGATTACAAAGAGACCTAGTAATAATATCTGAAATTGCTATGAGGTCATTAAAAGAGAGCCAAATATGTGGGTTATCAGATTTTATAAAGTCATTTAAAAAAATTATTTTATTGCTTTTTATAATTTTATTTGCCCATCCATCAAATCTTCTATCTATGCCAAAATATATGTCAGCATTGTTCATCTTTTTTACTGTTTCGATGGTTGGTTCAAAATGATGTGGATTTTCTCCTGGTTTGATAACATATATTGTATCTGAGTTTGTCCCTGCAATTAGGTTGACAAGGTCATAAATAGGGAAAATGGGCGTTGCTATTTTTAGACAATATCCTTGAATTGATAGAATAAAAAGGATTGCTACAAAAATAAAAATAGCTTTAAATGTTTTTTTCATGTTGCAACCTCCTACTTGATTATATATTAAATAAAATAAATTACAATTTTTAATAAGGGGTATGTATGGGTGTAGTCAGGTTTGGAGTATCACTTCCAAGAGATATAGCACATCAGTTTGACGATGCAATAAAAAAGGAAGGTTATGAGACCAGATCAAAGGCAATTTATGATTTAATAAAAAAATATATTACTCAAAGTAAATGGCAACATGGGGAAAAAATTGCAGGAATAATTTCGATACTCTATGACCATCATGAAAAGGATGCAGTTAATACACTTTTGGAAATACAACATGAGTATCATGATATTATAATTTCATCACAGCATATACATCTAGACCATGATAACTGTTTCGAAGTTATAATTGTAAAAGGGAAAAGTAATGAGGTGGAAGGGCTTTATAGACGTTTAAAAACACTTAAAAATATCAAGGATACATCTTTAACGGTTGCAGATATTTCATAATTTAACGTTAATTAGTTGCCACTTTTTCAAGTGGCAACTAATTAATAGTTAATATGTTTTTCCTTATTATACTGATTGTTATCCATCAATTACTAAAATCTGTTATTTGATATAATTTATTGTAAACTCTAAACCTTTTCGGGGGTTCTAAAGGGGGCTTGCCCCCTAAATTAGTTTTCGTTAGAAAACTAATTTATGTAAAAAATAATAAATAAATTCTTATCCATTTTATTTTCTTTATAGGGGGTTCTAAAGGGGGCTTGCCCCCTTTAAGTATCATCTTTGCAAATATCACAAATGAATAATTTTCCATTTATCAATAAAATACACTTTTTCAGCAGTAACTAATTAGTCAACTATAAATATTAAAAATTATTAAGATAATTTAGGCATATGAAAAACCTCTTTTTTTGTAAGCATGGCATAAAGTACACGCACAAGTTTGTTACACAATGCAATCATAGCTTTTCTATGAGGCATACCTTCCTCCTTCTTTTTCAAATAATACGCTCTAAAATACTCATTAAACTTCATAACACCACTTGCCATAAGATAAAGAATACGCCTAAGGGACCGGGATCCTTTTTTACTTATTCTGCCGTTACTATACATACTTCCGGATTGTTTAATAGCAGGATCTATCCCGGCATAGGCAGCAAGTTTACCTTTGTTGGCAAATCTGTTTATATCTTTAATTTCTGCAAGAAAATGGGCAGCGGTAATATCATTAATTCCTTTGATAGAAGTAATAATCTCCATATCATCTTTTTTGGAAGATTTTATTTTATCAATAAATTCCTTCGTAATATTATCAAGTCGGCTATTAAGAAATATGAGCATTTCAACATCTTCTTTGATGACAGTAGCCCAGATATCAGAGGAAATACCAATGGAGGATTTAGCAAGGGATATGAGCTTCTGAGGGGTAATATTTGACTTATGTGCAAACTTCAATTCATCAAGAATCTTTTGAATATCATCTTCATTAGCATTCCTGATGATTTCAGCTGTAGGCATATGTTTAAGGATATGCAAAATGGATTGAGTAAATACATTGGCATTTGCCACAAGTTCAGGAAATACTACAGTAAGATGCTGTTTAAGCTGAGTCTTAACTCTTGCAATCTGCTGAGTAATATGTTCTCTCATCCTGGCAAGTGCGATAATATCATTGGACTCAGGAAGAGCAAAATAATTGAAATGTTCAATATTCTTAGCTATAAATTTAGCAATGATAACAGCATCAATTTTATCGGTTTTGGTTTTTCTGAGAGTAACGGATTGGGCAAATTTTTTGATGAGAGCTGGATTAATAAGACAGACATCTTTCTTTTTGGATACAAGGGATGCTAAGAGGTTAATGTGATAGCTGCCAGTAGATTCAAGAGCAATGATAGAGGAGTCATACTTTTTAATCAAGTCATAGAAGCTGTTAAAACCATCAATGTCCATTTGAAATTCAGCTTCTTTGAGAAGTTCAAGCTTATTGTTAATAATAGCGCAATTAAACTTATCTTTGGAAACATCAACACCTATAAAGAAAGCAAATTTGTCATTTTTCATGTCAAACCTCACTTAAAATATTTTAGTCCCGAATCCAAACTCCCGTTTGACAGTGGCTTGATAGCCAAATCAACCAATAGGGACTTTCGGGACGGGGGACAGACTAAATATGAAGCTTTTAAGCTTATTCCCACTGTAGTCCTCTGTCCCATTCTTAATTCATTACATAATATAATTTTCTTATACAACAAAAAAACGTAGGAGTTCTCACTGAAAAAGTGAGAACTAATTATTAAATAAAGATTTTTATGATTTTATAATATTTAAACTAGTTTCCTTTAGAAAACTAATTTACTAAAAATAATTAACAATCTTATCTTATTTTTCGGGGGTTCTAAAGGGGGTGCTAACCCCCTTTAAGTCCTGAAAAGTATTCAAAAATTGGAGGAATTTTTATGAGGTAATTAAAACAAATCATTTATTATTAATTAGTTGCCACTTTTCAGTGGCAACTAATTATTTGGATAGTAATTCTTTTACATAATTTTCGAGAGTTTTATCATCAATGTAGCCCACATGAAGATTATAAAGTTTTCCACCTTTTATATAAAAGATGCTAGTTGGAATGGTATTGATATTAAAATAGGATTCAAGTGAGCGGTCAGCATGGAAAACAGGATAGGTAATACCTATCTCATTAACGAATTTAATTGCATCAGCAATGTTATCATCAATGGAGAAACCAAGTATTACAAATCCACTATCCTTTAATTTGTTATATACTTTGATAAACCCTGGGGTTTCCTGTCTACAAGGTGGACACCAGGAAGCAAAGAAATTTACAAGGATTACTTTATCGCTGTACTGTTCTTTAAGTTTTTTAAATTCTGCTACATTTATATTTTTAAGTTCAGTGATTTTTTGAGAGGTTGAGGTTGCTTGGTTATTATTTTGATTACAACCAAAGAATGTTAAAAAAACAATAAGTATTAAAAATATAATTCTTTTCATGTTAGCCTCCTCAAAAGATTTTTAAAATAATTTTAAAAATTTTTCAACATATATAAGCAAAAACTTTACTCATAGATAAAAAATGTGTAATCTAGTTTTATGAAAAGAAAAAATTATTTTTGTTCAAAAGACTGTCCAGACTGTTGCCCCTTTGAGGTAGATGATAAATTTAATTTTAAATATGTAAATAAAGTAAATATTCCCACTCCGTTTGTCTGTAAAAAGCTAAAAGGATTTTATGAAAGGGAAGTGCTATCAGATGATTACTCGTATGTAGTTGAAGAAGGAAAAAGGGTTAGAAAAAGTTTTGATGAAGTATGCAAAGAGGTCGCAAACTTCTTATTAGAGAGCAGAAATAAAAATATACTTTATTTAAGAGGTAGTGGCAGTCTTGGATTATTTATGGGGTATTATGATTTACTTTTTGCAAATTTTGAGAATTTATATTTTGTGGAGGGGAGTCTCTGTGATGAAACAGGTCTTACAGCCCATGAGGAGGATTTTGGTTGTGTTGTAAATCCACCTCATGAAAACTTGAGAGAAGTAGATACCATCCTACTTTTAGGGAAAAACTGTAAGGCGGTCAGTCCCCATCTTTATGCTTATTTGAAAGAGTTAAAAAGGGATGGAAAAGAGATTATATACGTTGATCCAATTTATACAGAAACTGCTAAAATAGCAGATAGATATATTAGAATTAACCCTGCCTCTGATGGAATCTTAGCTGCTTCAATTCTGGATAATTTGAAATATAATGGATCGTTGAATACTAATAACTTATTTACTTATTGTGGGGTGTCTAAAAGTGATTTTGAATATTTGTTGTCATTGTTTAGAGAAAAGAAGGTTGGGATAATAACAGGATTCGGTTTACAGCGTTATTTAAACGGGAAAAATATAGTTAACTGGATTAATAGACTGGCAGTGGAAACAGATAATGAAAGATATCTATATTTTGGTAGGCCATCAAAGATCAATTTTGAAAAACAGAAAGCGGATAAAAAGAAAAAAATAAAAATTTATGAGATTCCAAATTATCTGAAAAAGGGTTTTTTTGATGTTTTTGTGATTGTGGCGGCAAATCCAATCATTACATATCCAGAATCTGGTGTTTGGCAGCAAGAGCTTTCAAATAAAAAAGTAGTTGTGGTGGATACCAATTTTACAGAGACAACAAAATATGCTGACTATTTTGTTAAAGTTGGTGGAATGTTTGCGCAACCTGATGCCATGGGAAGTTACTTTTTTAATTTTGATAATATTAGGAAGGAAAAGGTAATAGATTTACCAAATGACTTGGATGTTGTAAAAAACGTTGCAGAGTACCTTGAGATTTCAATTGATTTTAAAGAGATTGATGAAGTTATGATAAAAGAGAATACTGATGAAAGAGATTACAAGAAACGAGAGATTCCAATAATTTGTCCTTACAATGAGAAGGGGAGATTCAGACTTTTAACCATGTCAAATTATCATTATCTCAACTCACAGTTATCTGAAAATTATGAATACGGAAAGTTTGTTTATATAAATCCGACAGATGCAGATAGCCTTAAAATTTCTGATGGTGATACTGTAATTTTGAAAAATGAATATGGATATGTTGAAGTAAGGGCTAAAAAAGATAATAGAGTGTGTAACGGTGCAGTAATGATTTATAAAAACAGAAAAATAGGTAATTTTATTGTTAATACCTTGACAAAATCTATACCCACTGATAGTGATAATGGCGTTGCAATTTATGATACATTTGTAGAGGTGTGCAAGAAATTATGAAAAGATTTAATAAGTATTTTGGTGGAGAGTATTTAAAATACTGGTATGCAGCATTTATTGTAATAGTGATTATAATGTCGCTGATAAGTTTTAACAATCGTAGTGTAGATAGATATGAACTGTATATTTTTGATAACAATGGAAAGCTTGTGGAAAAGACAATTATCACAAAAGAAGAATATAAAAATCTTGAAGGTAGGCTACCTATAACTAAAGCATTAAAACCTATCAAGAAATTTAAATTTTTACCATGATTTATCTTGACTTTGCAGCTACATCACCTGTTTATGATAAAATTCTTGTTAAGGTAGAAGATTTATACAAGAACTACTTTTATAATCCATCATCTAAATATTCACCTGCAGTTCAAACTCAGAAGTTTTATGACATACAAAGGGAGCGAGTGGCTGAGATTTTGAAAGTAAAAAAAGATTCGATTATTTTCACTGCATCCGCTACAGAATCAAACAATTTAGTTTTAAAAGGGCTTAATTATAAAGACAGACAGAAAATTGTTGTATGGGCATTGGAGCACAAATCAATTACAGCTCAGTTTGAAACATTGAAAAAACTGGGAGCACAAATCATTTTAATTAATAATAAGAAGGGCGTTTTGGAAGAAGAAGATGTTTTGGATGTAATTGATAAAGATACAAAACTTGTTTGTATAATGGGAGTTAACAACGAAACTGGAGCTTTAAATCCCATTGAAAGGATAGCTGAACAGATTAAAAGATATGACAAAGATATTTTAATTATGACAGATATTGTTCAGGCTTTTAGCAAGGTAGATATAAATCTTGAGAACGTGGATTTTGCTACATTCAGTGGCCACAAGATTGGAGGTTTAAGGGGTTGTGCAGGCTTTTATGTGAAGGATAAAGAAAAGTTGCACCCTGTTATTGAGGGTGGTGGGCATGAGTTTGGTATTAGAAGTGGTACTGAAAATATAATAGGGGCTTATTCACTTGCAGAAGCTGCAAGGATAAGTAGAGAAAAATATAGAGAAAAATGGGATTATTTAACAGAATTGAAAGAAATACTTGTTAATTTTTGCAAAGAAAATAGATTTTTAATAAATTCCCCTGAAAAATCTGTTCCTTATATTTTTAATTTTTCAACAGGTAGATTACCTTCAGAGGTACTCATCAATTATCTTTCTGGAAAGGGGATTTATGTATCAAGTGGTTCAGCTTGTAGCAGGGGGAAAACCTCATCTGTTTTGAAAACAATGGGGCTTTCTGATATTATTGTAAATTCATCTATAAGGGTTTCGTTACATCCTGATACGAAAAAAGAGGATATTGAACATTTTTGCTATATGGTAAAAGAAGGAGTGGAAAAGCTTGCGTTATGAAAAAGGTACTGGTCTTTAATTACTCAGAAATATCACTGAAAAAGAAGAATAGAAAATATTTTGAAGATAAGGTTTTTGCTCATATTAAAAAGATTGCTGATTTTTACTCGCTTGGAAAAACTAAGTCTTTAAGAGGTCGCTTTTATATTGAAGTTCGCAATGAGGAAAATCTTGATAGTGCAACGGATAGATTTCAAAAGGTTTTTGGATTACAATCGGTATTTTTAGGATATAAAACAGAAAAAGAAGTAGAAAAGTTAGTTGAAACAGCATCAAAGTTGGTAAA
Source organism: Deferribacter autotrophicus (assembly GCF_008362905.1). Taxonomy (NCBI): domain Bacteria; kingdom Pseudomonadati; phylum Deferribacterota; class Deferribacteres; order Deferribacterales; family Deferribacteraceae; genus Deferribacter; species Deferribacter autotrophicus. Next base: position 223,488 of record NZ_VFJB01000004.1, on the reverse strand, counting down.
GGAGCAGGACAACACGTTTAAAATAAAAGCAAAACGAACTGATAAGTCTTTTAAATTAAATTCGATGGAACTTAATCAGATTGTAGGAAGTAAAATTTTAGAACTTTTTCCAAAATTAAATGTGGATGTTCATCATCCTGATGCTGAATTGATTGTGGAGATCCATAAAGATTTTGCCTTTGTGATGAGAAAGCTATTTAGCTGTTCAAAAGGGCTACCTTACGCTTCATCAGGAAAAGTAGTTACTCTGTTATCAGGCGGAATTGATTCACCTGTTGCAACATGGATGATGATGAAAAGAGGGTGCGAAGTTATTCCTGTTCATTTTCACACTCCTCCTTACACAGGTGATTCGCTCGTAAAAAAGATTAAGGATATAGCTAAGGTTTTGAGCTATTATGCAAATGAGGAAATAAATCTTCATTTAGTTAATTTTACTGAAATTCAGGTTGCTATAAAGAAATTTGCTGATGATAAATTTACGACAATACTATCACGAAGGTTTATGCTGAAAATTGCAGAAGAGATTGCAGTTAAAAATGGTGCAAAAGGAATTGTTACTGGAGATGCTTTAGGACAGGTGGCAAGTCAGACGCTTGAAAATATTATGTGTATTAATGAAGTGGCAAAATTGCCGGTGTTGAGACCATTAATTGGGTTTGATAAGGATGAGATTGAGAACATTGCAAAAAAAATTAGAACTTATGAAATATCAATAACGGAAGGGATAGATTGCTGTCATCTTTTTTCACCAAAGAACCCTGAGACAAAAGGTAAAATTGATGCGGTTGTTGCAGAAGAGAGAAAAGTGATTGATGCATTGGGTGAGAAAATCCCTTACAATTATGAAATCGTAAAAATCAGCCCTTACGATACAACGTGTTAAGTGCTAAGAATTATAATAGTTCAGGATTTGACAAAGACAAAATAGGAAAAATTAACGCTTAAAATTTAATACTTAATACTATTTTCAGGTTACTGGTCGTTTGATGCTTCGTTGATAAATTCTATTGGATTTACGGGGATTCCATTTACAAGCACTTCATAGTGAACATGAGGCCCTGTGCTATGTCCAGAACTTCCAACCTTTGCTATTATATCACCTTTTTCGACTCTTTGACCTACTTTTACAAGAATCTTGCTGTTATGTGCATATCTTGTGACATATCCAAACCCATGATCGATGGTAACTAATTTACCGTATCCTGGTTTATAACCAGCATAAATTACAATCCCTTTTGCTGTTGCTCTTACAGGAGCACCATATCTTGCTGCAATGTCTATCCCTTCATGGAAAACCCTTTTGCCGGTGAAAGGGGAGAGTCTATATCCAAATTTGCTGGAAATCCAACCTCTTACAGGCCATACGGATGGGGTGGATAGCATCATAAGACGCTGTTCTTCTAGGAAATTGATAAGCTCGGAAAGGCTGTTTTGCTTTTTTTCAATTTCTGATGATAAAGATAAAAGTATATTGTTTAAATCATTAAAAAATTCGGTTTCTTTTCTTTCAGCTACAGCTGAATATTCTCTTAAAATATCTATTTCTTTACCGCCAATTGCAAGTTTTTTATTTTTTTCATCATTAAATTGTGCTAATTCTCTAACCTGTTTTTCTAAATTTTCTAAATATACTAGCTTACTTTCAATTTCGTTTACTTTTTTGGCGTATTCGGTCAATCTAATTTTTAACAACTCATTTTCACTTTTATAGCTGAGCATCTGTTTTCTTTCACTGTAGAGTTTGGATAGTAAAAATAAAGATACTATGGTGATGAAAAATATTGATATTAGAGAGATAATAGCGATTTTTATAGTTTTCTTCTTAATTGATAGAGACTTAATCTCTCTAAGTTGTGACTCATCAAAAACAAGAATGGTTAGTTTTTTATTATTTTTTGACATATTAATGGGGTAGTCTATTTATTTTTAATTGTCAATAAAAAAAGTTAGGGGGGAGGGTAATCTCCCCCATATTTGTATATTTATTTGCGCAAATTATAAAATGCAGCAAGACCTGGGAAATCAGCCTGGTCAAGGAGTTCGTCTTCAATTCTTAAAAGACGATTGTATTTGCATATTCTATCAGTTCTACATGCGGAGCCGGTTTTAATCTGTCCTGCATTGACTGCCACTGCAAGATCGGCAATGGTAGTATCCTCTGTTTCTCCTGATCTGTGAGAGATTATACATGTGTAACCAGCACGTTTTGCTATTTCAATAGCAGCAAGGGTTTCAGTGAGAGTTCCAATCTGGTTTAGTTTTATAAGGATGGAGTTGCCAATTTTCTCTTCAATTCCTCTTTGTAACCTTTCTGTGTTTGTAACAAAAAGGTCATCACCAACAAGCTGAACTTTATCTCCAAGAGCCTCAGTTAATTTTTTCCATCCTTCCCAATCATCTTCTGCTAATCCATCCTCAATACTAATTATTGGATATTTTGCTACAAGATACTTGTAATATTCAATCATCTCATCAACTGTTTTTTCGGGTTTTTTCTCTGCAGCTAGAATATATTTTCCATCTTTGTAGAGCTCACTGGATGCTACATCAAGAGCAATGTAGATATCTTCACCAGCTTTATAACCAGCTTTTTCAATAGCTTGTAATATAACTTCTATTGCCTCTTCATTGGATTGAAGATTTGGTGCGAAACCACCTTCATCACCCACAGCAGTGTTGTAACCTTTTTCGTTTAAAACTTTTTTTAGGGCATGAAACGTTTCAACCCCCATCCTTAATGCTTCTTTAAAGCTGCTTGCACCTGTAGGCATAATCATAAATTCTTGAATGTCTACGTTGTTATCAGCGTGGTTGCCACCATTTAAAATATTCATCATAGGAACTGGTAGCTGATGAGCAAAAGCTCCACCGATATATCTATAAAGAGGGATATCAAGGGCATTGGCAGCAGCCTTTGCACAGGCTAAAGATACTCCAAGGATTGCATTGGCACCAAGTTTTGATTTGTTTTTTGTACCATCTATATCGCATAGAATATCGTCAATAAGCTTTTGCTCTAAAACATCAATTCCTTCAAGTTCATCAGCAATTATTTCATTAACATTTTGAACAGCTTTTAAAACCCCTTTACCGTTGTATCTTTCTGGGTCACCATCTCTTAATTCAATTGCTTCATGCTCACCAGTGGATGCCCCAGAAGGGACAGCTGCCACTCCTACAAAGCCTCCGCTTGTGATCACTTCTACCTCAATTGTGGGATTACCACGTGAGTCCAGAATTTCCCTGGCATAAATTTCGATAATATCAGTCATTTTTTTTTACCCCCTAAAATTTTTATAAAATCTGTAAATTTGCGATATTTCGGTTTACATTTATTTATATTGAAAATTTCATAAAAAGACAATATTATTTGCTAAACTTTTAGATTTTAGAGGAGTGACATTGTACGAGATTCCAAATTTAGTTTATGCTGATAAGAATGGAAACATATATGACCACCCATCTTTAAAGATGGTGGTTAGAAGTGAAAATTACAATTTTGTTCCATACGAACTTGAGCTAATCGAAATTCCAGAGTGTACTACCTTTTATTATATGCCTGATTCCAATCCAATAGCCTATAATCCTGAAACTGCTACTTTAGAAGAATTTAGTAGAGGTTATGCAGTATCTGTTTTTTTACCTCCAGGGTACTTGAGACTGTTTTTGCCAGCTTATAAAAAAACATCATCTTTGATATATCCACTTTATGCATACACAGCAGTGGGATGGTTAAATGGAAAGTTTGTAGTTCCTGCCATAAAGGTAGATAAAGATAATAAATGGAATCCAAAGCTTTTTGACTTTACAGATAAATTTAGATTCAGGGTGGAAAAGCTATTATCGAAATATCCTAATAATAGATTATATAAACAACTCGCAAAATGTGCATTGGAGTATCACTGTACTGCAGCAAAAAATGTGTTCTATGGTAGATGGGAATGCCCTATGCCCACTTCCCCGGTTTGCAATAGCAGATGCATTGGCTGTATTTCTCTTCAACCAGCAGAGTGTTGCCCTTCACCTCAGCAAAGGATTGATTTTGTCCCTTCTGTAGAAGAGATTGTGGAAGTGGCGTTAAACCATTATGAAGTGGCAAAGGATCCCATTATCAGTTTTGGACAGGGGTGTGAAGGGGATCCGATAATGGTGGCTGATAGAATTGCAAAGGCTGTTTCCATAATCAAAAAGAAAGCACCAGAGCTTACCATTAATTTTAACTCCAATTGTAGTGATCCAGAGAAAATGAAGATGTTATTTGATGCAGGGCTTGACAGTATTAGGGTGAGTATTAACAGTTTTGTGGAGTCCACATATAATGCTTATTATAACCCTGTAGGTTATAAATTGGATGATGTTTTCAAAAGTATTGAGCTTGCTAACAAATATGGTGTGTATGTATCGCTGAATTATTTGATGATGCCTGGTATCAATGATAGGGAAAGTGAAGTAAACGCTCTCCTTGACTTTTTATCTGCTTACAAGGTGGAACTTATACAGTTAAGAAATCTTAATATAGACCCTGATTATCTTTTTGAGCGTATGAAATTTAAAGTGGAAGAGATCATGGGGATTAAAAATATGCTAAAATTGATTAAGAAGAAGTTTAAGCATATTAAGTTTGGTTACTTTAACAGACCGAAAAAAGATTTTTATAAAGATTTCGGGCTGCCTAACTTAAAGAGGAGGTAGTAATGAAAAAATTTTATATTTTGTTTTTTATCTTGCTTTTTTCAGTGGTAGGATTCGCAAAAGATTTGGAATTTTCACAGGAAATTCTTCAAAGTGAATTTGAGGATTTGTCCAAAGAGATAGGGGTAGCATTGCAATTTAATCCGATGTCACCTGCAGAGCCTTTAGGAATCACAGGGTTTGATGTGGCAGCAGAACTTGTTGTTACAGATATAAATGAGGGGAAAAAGTATTGGAAAGCAATATTCAATGATCAGGATCCATACTCATATATTTCTGTTCCAAGATTGCATATACAAAAGGGTTTACCTTTTGGAATTGATGTGGGTGGTATGTACACTTATGTGCCAGGAACAAATATCAGATTATGGGGTGTGGAGTTAAAATATGCCATATTGAAAGGGAATGTGGCGATGCCTGCTGTTGCAATCAGGGGTGCCTTTTCTAAGCTTGAGGGGGTTGATGAGCTTGATGTGAACACTCAGTCCTTAGATCTGCTTGTTAGTAAAGGGTTCTTAATGTTCACTCCTTATGCGGGGGTTACGGCTCTTAGAATACATACTAAAGAACACAGTGACCTTGTTGATCTTGATGATGTACGTAAAACGGTTTTTAGAGCCCTTGCAGGTTTGCAGTTTTCACCATTTCCTTTTTTTGTTATAAATGCTGAGGCAAGTATTGGGGTGGTTAATCAGTATGGGATTAAACTTGGATTGAGGTTTTAAATGTTAAAATATGATTTTCTTGTAATAGGTAGTGGTGCTGCTGGTTTGCGTGCTGCTGTGGAACTTGCATTCCATGGCAGTGTTGCAATTATTACTAAATCGGCAGTGGGAGAGGGTAGCTCTGAGCATGCACAGGGTGGTGTTGCTGTGGTGCTATCTGATGAAGATGATATAGTGCTTCATTATGAAGATACAATAAAAGCTGGTGATGGTTTGTGTGATAAGGATGCTGTGATGACTCTTGTGGATGAGGGACCAAAGTATATCAAAGAGCTCATAAAGTGGGGTGCTCAGTTCGATATGCACGGTGATCACCTTGATTTTACAAGGGAAGCAGCTCATTCGGTAAATAGGATTATTCATGCTCATGGGGATGCTACCGGGCGTGAAATTGTGAGAGCATTGAAAAGTTATGCGGAAAAATTAGAAAAAATTACATATTTACAAAATTATTTTGCTCTTGATTTACTTATGGCAAATGGAGAAGTTTTTGGAATAAAAGCTATTGATGAAGAGAAAAAAGAAATTGTTAATATTTTTTCAAAGGGAGTTATTCTGGCTACAGGCGGTGCAGGAAGGCTTTTTAAACGCACTACAAATCCTGAAGTTGCCACAGGGGATGGATTGTCGATTGCTTTTAGAGCAGGAGCTGTTCTAAAAGACTTAGAGTTTTATCAATTTCACCCTACAGCTTTGCATCTACCTGATACTCCAGCTTTCTTATTAAGTGAATCAATGCGTGGGGAAGGTGGCGTTTTAAGAAATATTAAAAAGGAAAGGTTTTGTTTTAATTATCACGAGAAAGGGGAACTTGCCCCAAGAGATGTGGTGAGTAGAGCCATATTTTTTGAGATGGAAAAAACTGATGCTGAATATGTGTATCTTGATATGACACATCTTGAAAAGGAATTTGTAAAAAATAGATTTCCCAAGATTTATTCAACCTTAAAAGAGTTTGGTCTTGATATTACGAAAGATTTAATCCCTGTAAGTCCTGCTGCTCATTATTATATGGGTGGCATTGAAACAGATGTGTGGGGGAGAACAAAGGTTAGTGGGCTGTATGCATGTGGTGAGTGCGCATGTACAGGTGTACACGGTGCAAACAGGCTTGCAAGCAATTCTTTGCTAGAAAGTGTCGTGTTTGGTGGTAGAGCTGCAAAAGCTGCTGTTATTGATTTAATGGATAAAGAAATTAATGAAATAAGCGATAACAATTTTAGCTATAAAGAGTGTTCTGCTAGTAATCAAATCAAAGAGTTGCAGGATATTATGTGGAAATATGTGAGTATCGCAAGGGATGAGAATGGGTTACTTAGTGCATTGGAATATGTTGATAGTAAATTGAGTGATTTTAGAGATGAAGTATCTGTGTGTAGAAATTGTATGGAGTATTACAATATGCTGCAGCTTGCAAAGATGATGATTTTGGCTGCTCTGACTAGAAAAGGGAGCAGGGGAGCTCACTATAGAAGGGATTTCCCTGAAAGAATTAAAGAAAACTGGCACATTGTGTTTGAAAATGCCGAATTTAATCCCATTATCAGGTAATAAGAAACCCTTTGCAACAGCTGATGGCTCTATAAGTTTTTATAATATCAGTTACAAAGAAGGGTATCACGCAAAGTCTATTGGTGCTTATACAGAAAGTTTGCATAAGTTTGTGATACCATCAGGTATTATAGAAAAATTATGTAAAAATGAAGAAGTTTGGCTGCTAGATATATTTTTTGGGCTAGGATATAATATTGTTGCAACTATTGAGGAGTTAGAAAAAAACAAAATTAAAAATAAACTCAATATTGTGTCCATTGAAAAGGATCCTACTCTGATAGAATTGGTAAAAGGGTATCCATTATTTTGGCCAAAAAGAGGGTATGATTATCTTAGAAAGCTTTTGGATGATGTAACATATAAAAATTATCAACTTTATATAATTCTTGATGATTTTTTTAGGGCAGTTCAGTATATCAATATACAGTTTGATGTGATTTACTTTGATCCATTCAGTAAATCAAAAAATCCTGAGATGTGGCAATTAAATGTTTATAAGATTTTATATAATCTTTTAAAAGAAGATGGTTGTGTCGTAACTTATTCTTGCAGGAATAGCGTAAGAAAGGAATTTTACAGGGCTGGTTTTATCCCTTATCAGACGAAAAAACTACCTGATGGCTTTCAGCCAGGAACTGTTTTCTATAAAAAATTGATACTTTAAGAAAAGTACAAATTATATAATTTGATGTCACCCCGATTTTTTATAAGCAGGAGAATTATTTTCATGGTTATCAACGGTCATAAGAGTAGTAAAGGTTTTAAAGGTAATAAGGGTTGTAAGAGTGATACTGGAAATTTATTCACTTAGCCTAAACCTAAACCTTAACCTTTTAAACATTGAACCTTGAACTTTTACTATTTTGCTATTTCTCTGTTTGCCTTTTACCTCTACAACCGTTACTAATAGGGTAATTTGCAAAAATTGGGGTGATGCCAGAACTATATAATATCTTTTATTAAGGACGCTTTTATTATAAGTTTTATTCTTTCTTCCACTTTGTACAAACGCTCAGCTAAAGTTACAGCGAATACGCTGTTTAATTTTGCAAACAGTAATTTATCTTCTCTCTTCAAGGTATCGTAAGCTGTTATATCAAAGGATAAAAGAGTGGTGTCAGTTTTTGCAAATACGTTTGCTGATCTTGGATGAGATGTAAGAATGGCCATTTCACCAAAAAAATCTCCTTCACTGAGGGTTGTTAGGAAGAAAACCACCTCTTCAGTAATGGCTTTACTGACCCCCACTTGCCCTTCTACAACAATGTAGAGTTTATCCCCTTTTTCTCCCTCTTTAATTATCATATCCCCTTTGTTGAACTTTTCTATTTTGCATGATGAGAGAAACTTTTGAAGTTCTTCTTTAGTAAAATCAATAAATTTTGGATTCATAGTTAGTTTAGATAGATATTTTATTGATTCCATATAAGACCTCCATATATAATAAAATTATACCTTATGATGTAAAATTTGAAAAGAGGTAACATATGAAATTTAGAGTGGAAAGAGATAGTATGGGAGAGATGAAAGTGCCCGAAACAGCTTACTATGGAGCACAGACTGCTAGGGCATTAGAGAATTTCAAAATAAGTGGTAAGGGGTTGCCAAAGGAATTTATATATGCTGTAGCTGAAGTAAAAAGGGGAGCAGCAGTTGCAAATTGTAAATTGGGGTTAATCAATGAAAAAGTCGCTGATGCAATTATAAAAGCAGCTAAAGAAATAATTGATGGGAAGTTTGACGACCAGTTTCCCATAGATGTATTTCAGACAGGCTCAGGTACATCCACAAATATGAATGTAAACGAGGTGATAGCTAACAGAGCTTGTGAATTGTTGGGAGGTCAAAAGGGGGATAAAAAATTGTGCCATCCAAATGATCATGTAAATAAAGGGCAGTCCAGCAATGATGTAATCCCCACTGCAATACATATATCTTCTGCATTATTAACGTACAAAAATTTGATACCTGCCCTTTTGAAACTGGAGAATAGCCTTTTAGAAAAGGAAAAAGAATTTAGAGACATTATTAAAATAGGTAGAACTCATCTTATGGATGCAGTGCCAATAACCTTAGGGCAGGAATTTTCTGGCTACAGAATGCAGATAAAAAAGGGATTGGAGAGGATAAACGAAAGTGTAAAGGGGTTGCAGGAGTTACCTCTAGGTGGAACGGCACTTGGAACTGGACTCAATACACATCCAGATTTTGCAAAGCTTGCCATCGATGAGATTAGTAAAAATACAGGGATAGAATTTAAACAAGCTGAAAATCTTTTTGAAGGTATTGCGGCTAAGGATGCTGTTGTGTATTTTGCAGGCGCACTTAATACTTTGGCAGTTTCATTGATGAAGATTGCAAACGATTTACGTTTATTGAATTCTGGACCAAGATGTGGTATAGCAGAAATTACATTACCATCACTTCAGCCAGGAAGCTCCATTATGCCAGGAAAAGTAAACCCTGTAATTCCTGAGGCAGTAATTCAGGTGGCTGCTGAGGTGATGGGAAATGTTCATACAATATCAATTGCTGGGAGTAGTGGGTTGCTTGATTTGAATGTTATGATGCCTGTTATTGCGGATAATTTGCTTTATTCTATCAAGTTACTTTCAAATGCTGCCACTTCCTTAGCTGAAAAATGTATTGATGGTATAGTGGCAAATGTTGATAGATGCAGTGAGCTTGTGGAGTGGTCAATGGCTCTTGTAACACCATTGGCATTGAAAATTGGCTATGATAAAGCTGCAGAAATTGCCTATGATGCATTTAAAAAGAAGGTGAAAATTAAAGATATTGTAAAAGAGAAAGGAGTGTTATCAGATGAAGAGATTGAAGAAATCTTTGACACTAAAAAAATGGTTTAGAGGGTGGAAATATGAGAATTGAGTATTCAGATAAGATAATTTGTACAGTTCGAATTAAAATATTTGATAAACCAGGTTTTTTGGGAAAAGTAGCAACCATTGTGGGGGATTATGGGGGAATGTTTGGTGAGATTAAAACTGTCCATATTGGTAAAGACTATAAAATAAGGGATCTTGATATTTACACAGATGATGAAAAAAAATTTGCTGAGATTGTTTCAGCTATTGATGCACTGGATGGTATAGAGATTTTAGAGATAAAAGATGTGGTAATGGAAGTGCATGAAGGTGGAAAAATCGAAGTAAGCACTCCTATTGAAATAGAGACCATGGATGACTTGAGTATTGTTTACACACCAGGTGTTGCTTCTGTCTGTAGAAAAATCTTTGAGGACAGGTCTCTGGCAGATAGATACACCACAATAAAAAAGAATGTGGCGATTGTAACAAATGGCACTGCCATTTTGGGACTTGGTGATATAGGACCAGTAGCTGGCATGCCTGTAATGGAAGGGAAGTCGCTGCTGCTTAGGATTCTAGCTGGTTTAAATGGTATCCCCATTCTTATTGATAGTAAAGATCCTAAAGTAATTGTTGACACTATTAAAAATATTTCACCTACCTTTGGAGCGATAAAGCTTGAAGATATTAAGGCTCCAGAATGTTTTGAGATTGAGAAAGAACTTGATGAGATACTTGATATACCAGTTATGCATGATGACCAGCATGGGACCGCAGTTGTGGTGCTTGCTGCATTGATAAATATTGGAAAATATACCTTTAAGAATATCAGAAAATCATCTGTAGGTATATTGGGACTTGGTGCTGCAGGAAGCGGTATTCAGAAGCTTCTCATGGCCTATGGAATAGATAAGATTTATGGTTTTGATATAAATGAGGAGATGGTTAAAAGATTTGTTCAAAGAGGTGGGTTTGAAACAGAGTCAGTGGAATCGCTGGTGAAATCTGTGGACATTATTATTGCGACCACTGGCTGTCCGGGGTTGATTAAAAAGGAGTGGGTAAAGAATGGGCAGATTATTCTTGCACTGACGAACCCTGATCCTGAGATTAAGCCTGAAGATGCTATTGCAGCTGGAGCACTTTTTGCTGCTGATGGTAAATCGGTCAATAATGCCCTTGCATTTCCAGGTATTTTCAAGGGAGCACTTGCTGCAAATGCCTATACAATAAATGATGCAATGAAGATTGCAGCTAGCGAAACTATTGCAAAATTTGCGATGGAAGGTGATTTGGTACCTAATATTTTAAATAAACAGGTACATGAAAGTGTAGCTCTTGCTGTGGAAAATGCAGCTTATAAAAGTAAAGCAGTAAAATAAAAAAAGGGGCTTAAAAAGCCCCTTTTTTATTCTTCCGTCAGCGCAGCGTGTGCTGCGGCAAGTCTTGCAACTGGGACTCTGTATGGTGAACAACTCACATAGTTGAGTCCAATTTTATGGCAGAAGTAAATTGACTCTGGATCACCACCATGTTCTCCACAAATACCTGTTTTTAAGTCTGGTCTTGTATTTCTACCTTTTTTCACGCCCATTTCAACAAGCTGTCCTACACCGCTTTGATCAATGGAAACAAAAGGATCCTCTTTGTATATTCCTTTTTCCACATAGTATGGTAAAAACTTTCCAGAGTCATCTCTTGAAAGACCAAGTGTTGTTTGGGTAAGATCGTTAGTTCCAAAGGAGAAGAACTCAGCATACTGAGCTATTTCATCAGCAGTAAGGGCTGCTCTTGGTAATTCAATCATTGTTCCTACTAGGTATTCCACCTCTACACCATATTGTTCCATAACTTCCTTTGCTACGTTATCAACCATTTCTTTTAGTATTGCCAGTTCTTTATAGTGGCCTACAAGAGGGATCATGATTTCAGGTTTTACATCAATTCCTTCTTTTTTACATTCGCATGCTGCTTCCATAATTGCATAAACCTGCATTTCATAAACTTCAGGATAGGTGAGTCCCAATCTACAACCTCTGTGACCGAGCATTGGGTTAAACTCTTTGAGTTCTTCCACTTTTTTCTTCAGAGCTTCTGTTGAGATACCTGAAGCTTTAGAGATCTTCTCAATATCTTCATCTGTGTGAGGTAAGAACTCATGAAGAGGTGGATCAAGTAATCTGATTGTTACTGGAAGACCATCCATAGCTTTGAAGATACCAATAAAATCTTCCTTCTGATAAGGTTTTATTTTTTCAAGGGCTTTTCTTCTATCCTCTTTTGTATCACTCAAAATCATTTCTCTTACAGCATCTATCCTATTACCTTCAAAGAACATATGCTCTGTTCGGCATAATCCAATACCTTCAGCACCAAAGCCCCTTGCAATTTCTGAATCCTTAGGAGTATCAGCATTAGTTCTTACTCCGAGCTTTCTAAATTCATCAGCCCACTTTAATATTTCAGCAAATTCACCAGATAGTTCTGGCATTATAAGTTTTACTTTACCAAGTATTACTTCGCCGGTTGAACCGTTTATGGTTATGAAATCACCTTCTTTTACAATCTTACCGTCTACTTCAAATTGTTTATTTTCTTCATCGATTCTGATTGTTCCACAGCCTGCAACACAAGTTTTCCCCATACCTCTAGCAACTACTGCTGCATGGCTTGTCATACCACCTGTAACAGTGAGGATACCTTTTGCTGCGTTCATTCCGCCGATATCTTCTGGAGAAGTTTCATTTCTTACTAAAATTACATCTTCGCCTCTTTCAGCCCATTGTTCTGCGTCTTCAGCAGTAAAAACTACTTTACCAACTGCAGCACCAGGAGAAGCAGGAAGACCTTTTGCCAACACTTCATATTTTTCATTTGGATCAATCATTGGGTGGAGAAGTTGATCAACCTGTTCTGGTTGAACTCTCAATACAGCAGTTTTCTTATCAATGAGTCCTTCTTTATACATATCGTAAGCAATTTTTACTGCAGCACGAGCAGTTCTTTTACCGCTTCTTGTCTGTAAAAGATAAAGTTTCCCTTTTTCAACGGTAAATTCTATATCCTGCATATCCTTATAGTGTTTTTCAAGTTTTTTATAAACCTCTTCCAACTGTTTGAAAACTTCTGGCATGTGCTCTTTAAGTTTTGCGATAGGCTCAGGCGTTCTGATACCTGCAACTACGTCTTCACCCTGAGCATTTATTAGAAATTCGCCAAAAAATTCTTTTTCACCTGTTGATGGGTTTCTTGTGAAAGCAACCCCTGTTCCTGAATCATTACCCATATTACCGAAGACCATTGCAACAATATTTACAGCTGTTCCCCAATCATCTGGAATTTTATTGATTTTCCTGTAGGTTATTGCTCTTTGGTTATTCCATGACTCAAATACTGCATTGATAGCGAGTCTCAATTGTTCCATTGTATCCTGAGGGAAGCTTCTTCCAAGCTCTTCTTCTACAAGTTCTTTATAAAGTTCTACAACCTCTTTCAAATCTTCAGCACCAAGGTCAGTATCAAATTTAGCACCATTATTTTCTTTTACTTTGTCGAGAACTCTTTCAAATTTGTTGTGTTCTATACCAAGAACAACGTCGCAAAACATCTGGATGAATCGCCTGTAAGAGTCATAAGCAAATCTTTCGTTGTTTGATATCTCAGCAAGCCCTTTTACAGTTTCATCATTCAATCCAAGGTTTAAAATTGTATCCATCATCCCAGGCATAGATACTCTTGCTCCAGATCTAACAGAAACAAGAAGTGGATTTGATGGATCACCAAATTTTTTTCCAACAGCTTCTTCAAGCCTTTTGAGAGCTTCTAAAGCCTGTTCCCACATCCCTTCTGGGTATTGCTTATTATTTTTGTAGTATTCAATACAGGCTTCAGTTGTAATGGTAAAGCCTGGAGGAACAGGTATTCCAAGATTGGTCATTTCTGCAAGCCCTGCACCTTTCCCCCCGAGGAGATCTTTCATATCTCCCTTGCCTTCAGCTTTACCATTTCCAAAAAAGTAAACGTATTTTTTCATTACTTTTACCCCCTAATTTTATGTTAATTAATATAACTTAAATCTCCTACTTTGTTAAAGATGTTTCTTAAAGATGCAAGAAGGCTTAGCCTATTGTTTTTAATGTTTTCATCCTTATCCATGACTAGGACATTATCAAAAAATTTATCTACAGGTTCTCTGAATTCCAGTAACACATTTATGGCTTTATCAAAATCTTCTTTATTAATATAATCTTCTATTTCTTTTCCTTTATTAATCATTAGAGAATGTAATTCTTTTTCAGCTTCTTCTTTGAAAAGTTCGGGATTATAATCAGTTATTTCCCAATTGTTTTTCTTCAAGATATTGGAAATCCTCTTGTAACTAGTAGAAAGAATTATAAAATCATCTTTCTCTCTAACTTCATTTAATGCTTTAGCAGCATTGAACATAACCACAATATCAGAGAAGTTGTTTGTAACTGCATCAAAAATATCACTTCTTACACCGTATTGTGAATGTGCTATTTGTTTGGATCTAGTGAGAATAAATTCTCTCACAAGTTTTAAGATTTCATCTTGGTCAAACTTAAGTTTTTCTTTATAATTTTCCATTGCTACATTGATTAGGTCATTTAGGTCTAATTTATAATTTTTATTTAAAATGATATTTATAATACCGATGGCGTTTCTTCTGAGGGCATAAGGGTCGTTATTACCTGAAGGGATAAGACCGATTATAAAACAGCCCACGATTGTATCGATTTTATCCGCTATAGATACAAAAGAGCCTTCATCAGTTTCGGGCAAATCGTCACCGGCAAATCGTGGCAGATAATGTTCATAAATAGCTTTTGCCACAATTTCATTTTCACCCTGTATAAGAGCGTATTCTCTTCCCATAATCCCTTGTAATTCGGGGAATTCATATACCATTTCCGTCATCAAGTCCCCTTTGCAAAGGTATGCAGCTCTATCGGTTGTTTCTTTTGCTGAGGGGTTCAATGCCATCGCAAGGTAATTTGCAATTTTTCTAAATCGCTGCATTTTTTCATAGGATGTCCCAAGTTTTTCCTGATAAATTACACTTTTTAACTGTTCTACCCTTTCAGATAGAGGGATTTTTTTATCATTTTCAAAGAAAAACATGGCGTCATTGAGTCTTGCTTTTAATACTCTTTCATAACCTGTTCTGATCAGAGAATCATCTTTTGGTTTTGTATTTGATATACCTACGAATTTATTGGTTATTTTACCGTTATCATCCACTACATAAAAGTACTTTTGATGACTTTTCATTGAAGTTACAAGTACTTCTTTGGGCAATTTTAGAAAGTCTTCTGGAAAGTGTCCCATAACTGGGTGCGGATATTCTACAAGGTTTGTTACAGTGTTAAGGAGTTCTTCGTCAATTACTACGTTACCAAAGGAGTTAAGGGCATCATTTATAATCTTTTTTCTTTCTTCAAAATCTATAATAACAAAGGCATTGTTTAATTTTGTTTTATAATCATCAAAATTTGAAATTATTATTTTTTCTCTGGCCATAAATCTATGGCCGTAAGTGTAATTTGATGCTTTAATTCCATCTATTTCAAAAGGTAATATATCTCCATTGTAAATAGATAAAAACCAGTGTACAGGTCTTGCAAATCTGAATTTTTTTGTTCCCCACTTCATGCTCTTTGGGAAGGGAATATTTCTGATAATCTTGACGATTAAATCAGGCAATATTTTTGTGGTCTCTTCACCAGCTACCTGTTTAATACCTGCAAGATATTCCCCTTTTTCTGTGGTTACTTTTTTTAAAGAAGCTATATCAAGACCTCTTGATTTTGCAAAACCTATACCAGCTTTTGTAAGATTTCCATTTTCATCAAATGCAATATTTGCAGGGGGACCAACTATTTCTTCTTTTAAATCTGCTTGTTTATCCTCAATACCATCTATGTAAAGATAAAGCCTTCTTGGTGTTCCGCCAGATATAATGCTATTGAATTTTATTCTGTTTTTTTCTAATTCTTCCGATGTTTTATTTTTCAAATAATCAGCTGCTGGATTGATGAATGAGGCAGGAATTTCTTCGGTACCGATTTCTAACATATAAAAAGACATAATACCCCCTATAAAAAAGTTTGAATTGTTATATATTAGAGAAAAGCAATTTTTCAAGGAAAAAATGCTTTTAATCTAGTAAAAATTTAAATTGTCAATAGTTAAATTACTGGTGTCACCCCATTTTTTCGGAGGCTGTTTTGAATTATAATTATATATCAATAAATTATGTTGAATTGTTTGTGGGAAAACATTTTTCTCATCGTATATTAGAAATATGGAATAAACAATTAACAAAGAGTTAAAAAAAGGTTATGTAATGTATGGAGCACTGAAGGTGAACAAGGACATTTTTCTCATTGGTTGTAAGAAACCGTTGAGAATGTTGTCCCCACCTTCAGCTTTCCAAATACTGGACGGAACATTAGGCTACGAGCCTGTATTATGTTGCGATGATAGTATAAAGGGAAGCAAAGCTCAAGAAAAAATATAGGAGACATTATAAAATGAGAAGATTTGAAAATGTGGTAGGTATTGATGTATCAAAGTCGACATTGTCAATAAGTTTTTATGATGGATCTACGCACAAGTATTACGAGACGAGCAATAGTGTAAGATCTTTTACTAAAGATTTTCTTAAGAAAGTAAAAGGAGTAGATTGGTCGAAAGTACTTTTTATGATGGAAAGTACAGGAGTATATCATTTAAAATTAGCCACCCATTTGAGTAGGGAGTTAGGTTACGAAGTAAGTGTAGCTAATCCGATGTCAATAAAGAAATATTCAGATATGAATTTAAGGAAGGCAAAGACAGACAAATCGGATTCCAAATTGATAGCGGAATATGGGCTGGAATATGGTTATAAATGGAGATTTAAACCTAAGGATGAATTATATTATGAGATAGATAGTCGTTTAAAAGCAATAGAGGATTTTCAATCTCAGATAAATAGATTGAATAATCAGATAGAGGGATTTAGCCAATTGCCATATGAACAAGAAGAGGTTATATCGTGTTATAAAGATGTAATTTCCGCCTATAAGAGCAAGATTAAGAAATTGGAGCAGGAACTAGAGGTTTTGTTGAAAAGTCGTTATAGAGAGGAATATGAGTTAGTTATGAGTATTCCTGGAGTAGGTATGAAGTTAGCGTCGATAGTGTTGGGCAAATTGGAGTGTTTTCGTAATTTCAAGAGGGCGAAGGAGGTTGTTAGTTATATAGGTTTGTGTCCTTCTATTAGGGAATCTGGGACATCTGTAAGGGGAAGGGGACATATATCAAGGAGAGGAAATGCTTATATAAGGAAGATATTGTTTGTATGTTCATTGTCAGCGATACGGTATAATAAATTTTGTTCAAATTTGTATAGAAGGCTTTTATCATCAGGTAAAGCGAAGAAATTGGCGATAATAGCAGTAGCGAATAAATTGATAAGGCAAATATTTGGTGTATTAAAAAACGGTAGGCCATATGATCCAGAATATTTAAAAAATTTAACAGAGGTTACAGAAAATGGTTGACAATTAACACGGAACATTCTCACAAAACGTCCAGTTTTGTTCCGAGACAAGTTCCTCTAAAACCGCCATCCATGGCGGTTTTATGGGAACTTGAACCCGAAAAATGTTTTCCCACAAACTCATTAAAACAAAGTTTTGTAAAAAATGGGGTGACTCCAGTTAAATTAGAAAAAATCTAAATTGCGAAGTTTATTGCTTGAAATAAGGAAAACAGCTGGATTTAAATCCAGCTGTTTATACAAATCTGTAAGGTAATGATTTTTCGAGTTTGATTACTTTATCTTTGTTTTGTAGCAGTTCAAAAAGACTATCGTAAGTGCCGGTTAGAAAAGCCTGTCTATTTGTTTCTTTTATTTCAAAACTGTAATTTTTACCGTCAATATTTAATGTTTTATTTTCCAAGTCAATGTGACACTCTGCTTCAGGGTTAGCTTCTACTATAGATTTTATTTCGTCAATTTTTTCCTCAGGGATGGTTATACATACAATCCCTAAGGTAGTGGCATTACCTAAAAATATTTCAGCAAAGCTCTCTGCAATAATAGCATCAAAACCAGCCCTTTTTATTGCTTGTGGAGCATGTTCTCTTGATGAACCGCAACCAAAATTATTACCAGACAAAATGATATTTGCCCCTTTGTATTTAGGATTGTCAATGGGGTGATTTAAACTTTTGCCATTTTTGTCAAACCGTTCATCATAAAATACAAATTCTCCAAGTCCATCAAAAGTAACGCATTTCAGGTATCTTGCAGGAATAATTCTATCTGTATCTATGTCATCACCCACAATTGGTACAATCCGTCCACTTATCTTTTTAATTGCACCCAAATTCATAACGATTCCTCCTTATTTTGAAATGAATGTGAAAGGTGAAAAAAAGGATGTAAGTAAAGAGTTTTTTCACTTTTACTCTCCACCTTCACTTCCACTTTTAATATTAAAAACTTCTCTTGCATCAGCCACTTCTCCGGCAATTGCAGCAGCTGCCACCATTACAGGGCTCATAAGTAAAGTCCTTCCTGTTGGTGAACCTTGTCTTCCCTTGAAATTTCTATTTGAGCTTGAAGCAGAAATTTGGTCCCCCACAAGCTTATCAGGGTTCATGGCAAGACACATGGAGCATCCAGGGTTTCTCCATTCAAAACCGGCATCCATAAAGATTTCATGTAAACCTTCTTTTTCTGCTTGAAGTTTTACCCCCATAGACCCAGGGACAATGAATGCCTTAACATGCTTTGCAACCTTTTTCCCTTTTATATACTTAGCTACTTCCCTCAAATCTTCTATCCTACCGTTTGTACAGCTACCGATAAATGCTACGTCAATTTTGACACCTTTGATAGGCATGCCAGGTTTGAATTTCATGTATTCAAGGGCTTCTTTCTCACCATCATTTTTAGGTTCTGGAATTTTTTCTGTTATTGATATGCACTGTTCTGGATTAATTCCCCAGGTTACCATGGGTTCAATATCATTTGCTTCAAACTGTTTTATATCATCATAATCTGCATCTGGATCTGATTTGATACTTTCCCAGTATTCTATTCTTTTTTCCCATTCATTACCTTTAGGGGCGTATTCTCTTCCTTTTAAATAATTATAGGTAGTTTCATCAGGGTTTATATATCCAACCCTTGCACCACCTTCGATGGCCATATTGCAAACAGTCATTCTCCCTTCCATAGAAAGGGACTCAATAGCACTTCCGGCAAATTCATAGGCATAACCTATACCACCTTTTACTCCAAGCTTCTTTATAAGATATAAAATGATATCTTTCGCATAAACACCAGGTTTGAGTGCTCCGTTTACTTCAATACGTCTTACTTTTAGCGGTGTCATAGCAAGGGTTTGTGTCGCAAGAACGTCTCTTACCTGTGATGTTCCTATGCCAAACGCAATAGCACCAAATGCTCCGTGTGTAGCAGTGTGAGAGTCACCGCATGCTATAGTCATCCCCGGCTGTGTTAAGCCTAATTCGGGACCTACAATATGAACAATCCCCTGTTTCCCTGTTTCTGGAGAGAAGAATTTTATACCAAACTCTTTTGTATTTTTTTCGATGGCTTGCATCATTTCTTCGGCAAGAGGGTCTTTAAAAGGCCTTGAGGTATCTTCGGTGGGTATGATATGGTCGCATGTGGCAAATGTTCTTTCAGGGAAAAGAACTTTTAAGCCCAGCTCACGTATCATAGAAAATGCTTGTGGACTTGTAACTTCGTGTATTAAATGCAAGCCTATAAATAATTGATCCCTGCCACCTGAAATTTCTGCCACCTTGTGGATTTCCCAAACTTTTTTCAATAGCGTTTTTCCCATTATTTTGACTCCTATTTAATTAGTGATTAATTAATGTATAAATCATATTTAAGATTATATCAATACAAAAGTTAAATTTGGCTGTATAAAGTTTAGCTAAATTGTAACCACGGTTTATTCTATAAAAAAACTCTTGATTTTTTTATTGCAGTTTATATATATAACTCTGCTAGCACTCGATAATGTTGGTTGCTAATAATAAAAAATAGAGGAGGTAACCATGGCAAACATCAAACCACTTCAGGACAGAGTTCTTGTAAAAAGGATCGAAGTAGAAGAAAAAACAGAATCAGGGATTATTATTCCAGATACTGCAAGAGAAAAATCACAAGAGGGTGAGGTAATTGCAGTGGGTCCTGGTAAAGTTTTAGAAAACGGTACAAAGATTGAGCTTACAGTAAAACCTGGCGACAGAATTCTTTTCAGCAAATATGCTGGTACTGATATCAAAATTGATGGTGAAGAATATCTTATCATGAGAGAAGACGATATTCTTGGTATCATTGAGAAGTAATTAATTAAGAATATAAGGAGGTGGTAATATGGCAAAATCAATCACATTTGGTGAAGAAGCTAGACAGGCAATTTTGAGAGGTGTTGATAAATTAGCAAATGCTGTAAAAGTAACACTTGGTCCAAAAGGTAGAAACGTAGTTATTGAGAAAAAATTTGGTTCTCCTCTTGTAACAAAAGACGGTGTAACTGTTGCAAAAGAAATTGATCTTAAAGATCCACTTGAAAATCTTGGTGCTCAAATGGTTAAAGAAGTGGCATCCAAGACAAGTGATGTTGCAGGTGACGGTACAACAACTGCTACTGTATTAGCACAAGCAATCTACAGAGAAGGTATGAAGAATGTTGTTGCTGGTGCTAACCCAATGGAAATCAAAAGAGGTATCGATAAAGCAGTTGATGCTGTTGTAAAGAAACTTCAAGAAATCTCTAAAACAATTCAAGATAAAAAAGAAATCGCTCAAGTTGGTACTATTTCTGCTAACAATGATGAAGAAATCGGTAACATCATCGCTGATGCAATGGAAAAAGTTGGTAAAGATGGTGTTATCACTATTGAAGAAAACAAAACTACAGAAACTGTACTTGAAGTAGTTGAAGGTATGCAGTTTGACAGAGGGTATTTATCTCCATATTTTGTAACTGATCCAGATAATATGGAAGCAGTTCTTGAAAATGCATACATTTTAATTCATGAGAAGAAAATCTCTAATATGAAAGATCTTCTTCCAATTTTAGAGCAACTTGCAAAACAGAATGCTCCATTCTTAATAATTGCTGAAGATGTAGAAGGTGAAGCTTTAGCAACATTGGTAGTAAACAAATTGAGAGGAACACTTAACTGCTGTGCAGTAAAAGCACCTGGATTTGGTGATAGAAGAAAAGAAATGTTGAAAGATATTGCTATCTTAACTGGTGGTCAGGTAATTAGTGAAGATCTTGGTTTGAAACTTGAAAATGTAAAACTTAGCGATCTTGGTAGAGCTAAGAAGATTGTAGTTGATAAAGAAAATACTACAATTGTAGAAGGTGCTGGTAAACCAGAAGATATCCAGGCAAGAGTAAATCAGATCAAAAAACAAATCGAAGAAACTACAAGCGATTATGATAGAGAAAAATTACAAGAAAGACTTGCTAAATTAGTAGGTGGTGTTGCAGTAATTAAAGTTGGTGCTGCAACAGAAACTGAAATGAAAGAGAAAAAGGCAAGGGTTGAAGATGCTCTAAACGCTACAAAAGCTGCTGTAGAAGAAGGTATCGTTCCTGGAGGTGGTGTAGCACTTATCAGAGCACTTACTGCTCTTGACGAATTGAAACTTGAAGGTGATGAGAAGATTGGTGTTGAAATTATCAGAAAAGCTCTTGAGTATCCTCTTAGACAAATTGCTGAAAACGCTGGTTTTGAAGGTAGCGTAGTTGTAAATAGAGTTAAAGAAGAGAAAGATGTAAACTTTGGTTTCAATGCTGCTACTGAAGAGTACACTGATATGATTAAAGCTGGTGTAATTGACCCAACTAAAGTTACAAGAAGTGCTCTTCAGAATGCTGCTTCTGTAGCAAGCTTAATGTTGACAACAGAAGCACTCATTACAGAAATACCAGAGAAGAAGGAAGCTCCTGCTGCACCAGGAATGGGCGGCGGCATGGATATGATGTAATATCTCCCTGTTTAACAGGGTTTTGAAAAGCCGGGCATCTGCCCGGCTTTTTTTATTTTAAGTACAGAAAATACTTAGTTCTCACTGAAAAAGTGAGAACTAAGTATCAATAATATCTTATAATTTTTAAATAAGTTTTCTAGCAAAAAGTTAAAAAAATGCAATACATATGAAAAACATGAAATAAGGTAAGGATATTGCACAACAGGAGTTCATTTATTTTTGTAACACATTGAAAAACAAAGAGATTGCTTCGTCGCTGACGCTCCTCGCAATGACGTTAATATTATCGTCATTGCGAGGAGCGTCAGCGAAGTAATCTCTTTATTATCAATATATTAAGTATATAGTTAATCTTCCGCATATTTATTTGTGCATTGTGCAACATCCTTAAGGTAATAATATAATTTTCATCCCCTAAATTGGTTTTCTTTTTAAGAAAACTAATTTATTAATAACAATTATTTACAGTATTATCCTCTTAACGGGGGTTCTAAAGGGGGTATTCCCCTTTAAGTTCGAGGGATTTAAAGGGGGTTTACCCCCTTTATGTCCTGTATAAATTACCAAAAAACTGGGGGAATTTCTATGATAAAATTAAAATAAATCATTTACTATAAATTAGTTGCCGCTTTTTTAGCGGCAACTAATTAAAAATTTGTATGACTTATTTAAAAGCACTTGATGCTATAATTGGAATTCAAAACCAAATCATTGAAAAACATTAGAATATAATACTTAATTTATGAAACTAAAGAAAATTATTTCTATAAAAAAGAGGGCTAGGCCCTCAAAAAATAGATATGTATTATTTTAAATAAGTTGTGGCGTAGTGGATTTTTGAAAAATTGTGAAATTTGTTCGGTTTGTAAAAATCGTTAAATTTAACTCTTCTTTTTACGAGTCCATAGTATATGCCTGCATCATTAGTCTCATTTATCATTGTGCAGCCAATTATGGTATCGTCATCGTCTAAAAATATTTTTCTAAAAATATTTCCCTGTTTATTGTAATAGGTGACAGTCTTTACATCTTCTTTAAAATAACCTACTACTGCTACCTCAACACCAAATACCTCAGTGGTGTTGTTTTTTAGGCTACCTTCATATGCTTCATTTAATCTCACTATATGTTTTGCGGCAATTTCTCCGTGTTCTACTGCTGTAATCCAGTTACCCTGAGTGGTATCTTCTTTTGTAATAAAATCAAAATCTTGAGCAATATCTCCGCCGGCATAAACATTTTCTATATTTGTCCTGCAATATTTATCGATTTTGATACCCCATCCGATTTCAAGAGGAGTATTTTCGAAAAGTTTAATATTTTGCGAAACACCTTTTCCTATGATAGCAAAATCCACATCAATGGATGTTCCTGATTTAAGAGTAATGTTTATTTTGTCATTTTTCTCGTTTGCAGAAACTATGTCATCCTTTTTATAGATTTTTACCCCTGCTTTTAACATGGCATCTTCCACAAATTGAGAGGCTTCTTTATCTAAAACCCTTGAAAAGACCCTATCGGATGAGATGATGAGGTGTTTTTCAATTTCATCTTTCATATGCGAGAGCAGGGGAATTGTGACAAGCCCGGCGCCAAATCCTGCCACCGATTTTGCATTGTTAAAAAAATAGTGGAGCTTATCAGCATCGTCCAAATGTCTGAGGTTTAAGATTTTATCAGATTCAAAGCCCGTTCTTTTAGCTTCTGCTCCCAAACCGATAAAAAGATAGTTGTAAGTGATTTCGTTCCCTTTATCAGTAGTAACAACTCTTTTTTCAAAATCTACATTTATAACTGCTTCTCCAAGAATTGTGTCTACGTTAATTTTTGAATAATATTCTTTATCAACAATGAATATTCCATTTCTATCCGTTTTCCCCGAAATATAATAGGGGGTAAGTACTCGTGAGTAAGCGGCATATTCTTCTCTGTCTATCAAAAGTACGGATAGGGGTTTATTATATTTTCTTATTGTATTAATGAAACTTAAGCCTGCTGCGCTGTTACCTAAGACTACAATATCGTATTTTTTCATTTCATCCTCCGGGATATCCTGTACCACCAATAATATATAGTGTAATAATATCGTTTTGATTAATGTGCAAACTTAAATCTTTTGTGTATTTCCCATTAACTAGTATTTGAAGATATTCGTTTTCCATATCTTCTTTTTCCATAATACGTTGCAAAATGAGGCTTAACTTACCCTCATAATTAAGAAAAATTTTTTCACCATATTTTTTTTGAAGTAAACCAATAAATTTTAAAAGGGGCATAGGGGGTACCCTATGCCAAATCCAATTCTTTTAATTTTTCTTCGGTTGGAATACCATCCTTTGACCAACCGCGGACTTCATAATATTTTGGTAACATTTCGGAAAGTTTTGCTACACTACCTTTATGAGGGCCGTCAGATACAGGTTCTTCAAGAATTCTCTTTGGTAGTGTATCCTGCTTTGGATCAATCCCTGCTTTTAGATTGAAAAGTCTTTCAAGGTTCCATACCCTTTCGCCACACTGGACGTAGTATTCTTCTGGATAGTCAAATCCAATTGCTGCATTGAGGAAGTCTGTCACCTGAGTTGCTGTGATTGCAAAGGTTGTGAAAAGACAGATACCGCTGGAATCCACTAAAGATGTTACATCTTGAAATGCTTTACACCATTCGGCTTTTCCATCAGTGGATGTTGGATCGAGTTTTTCGGGGATACCCAATATTTCCGGAGATATGAGGTATCCTCTTACGTGACAAGCACCTCTGTTATTTGTAGCATAGTTTATTGCCATACCTTGAGCCACTCTTCCGTCATAGGCAGGGAACTCAAGTTTTTTTACAGACATAGAATAATAAGTATCACCATACATCTCAGATAACTTATAAGAACCTTCTGCTAATTTATCACCAAAACCTTCCCTTTTAGCCATCTTTTCTATCATAGTAACAAGAACTTCTGGGTCTCCAAAGCGCAAAGGCATATCAACATCAGCATCAGGGATAAGCCCCTTTTCGTACATTTCCATAGCACATGCAAGGGTGGCTCCTGCTGTTATAGGGTCCATACCGTATTCGTTACAGATATAGTTTGCTTTTGTTACGGCTTTAAGGTCACTGACTCCACAATCAGCACCCAGTGCCCAGATAGTTTCATACTCTGGACCTTCTTTAACCACTTCTCCCACTAATTGTGTTACTCTACCGCAACCTATAATACAACCCATACAGGCTTTGTTTCTCTTAAGATAGGTTTGAGCCAATTTTTCACCGGAAATATCTTGGGCACCTTCAAAGGTATCAAACTGGAAGTTTTTTGTAGGTAGAAGACCGTTTTCATTAATCACGTTAACAAGTACGGCAGTACCGTACAATGGAAGACCTTGAGAAGTGACAGGAGCTTCTTTCATCAGTTTATAAGCGTTGAAAGCTGCATTTCTGAACTCATCATTTTTGGCAATTTTCACTCCGCCGGTACCTCTGATGGCTACTGCTTTTAGGTTTTTGCTTCCCATTACTGCTCCCACACCACTTCTACCTGCAGCTCTGTGTTTATCGTTCATAACACAAGCAAATTTTACAAGCTTTTCACCTGCAGGGCCTATGGAAGCTATTTTTGCATCACCATGAAATTCTTCTCTGATGATATCTTCCACTTCATCTGTGGTTTTTCCCCAGAGGTGTGAAGCATCCCTAATTTCAACATTTTGGTTATAGATAGTTACATAAACAGGCTTATCAGCTTTACCTTCAAATATTATCATATCAAAGCCTGCATACTTCATTTCGGAAGGGAAATATCCACCTGAGTTTGATGAGGCGATGGTACCTGTTAAAGGTGCTTTTGTAATTACCATATATCTTCCGTTTGCCGCACCATACGTTCCAGTTAGTGGGCCTGTTGCCATAATGAGCTTATTTTCAGGCGATAAAGGATCCACATCCGGAGATACCTCTTCAGTAAAATATTTTACTGCAAGGCCTCGTCCCCCGATAAATTTCTTAGCCCAATCGTAATTTAGGTCTTCAATTTTGTAGCTTTTATCAGTTAAATTTATTCTTAATATTTTACCAGTCCATCCACCAAACATATTACACCTCCAAGTTCCCTTCTTTTAATACGTTTAAAAATTTCTTTATTTTGGTTCTTGTAGGAGTGTCTTCTTCGGAATATGTGAGACAACCTGTCGGACAAAAAGCTACACATTCAGGGTAATCGTCACCACAAAGGTTACATTTGTCAACTTTCTTTTTCCATGGAGCGTATTTTATCATTCCGAATGGACATGCGCTAACACATGTTCTACATCCAACACATTTATCGTCAACTACAGTCACCACACCAGTAATGGCGTCTTTTTCAATGGCACCTTTTGGACAGGCTTTAAGACACCAAGGATCGTCACACTGCATACAGGTGGCTGTAATGAATATCCCTTCTTCAAGAAAAACTTCATTCACAATTCTTGATTTTGATGGAGAAAATTCGCCTGTGTGCTTGAATGAGCATGCCAGTTCACAGGTCTTACAGCCTATACACTTTTCTGGTTCTACTCTGATTAGTTTTTGCATAAAAAACCTCCTATTGACAAGAGTTAAAAAAATCTTAATTATAACTATAGCATAAAAATGGTAAGTTTGCTATCGTTTAATGAATATTTTCAGAAAAATGTTTTAAAACATATAGAATATTTTCTATGTAGTAATAATTATTATTTTTATAAACATTTAGAAAGTTATTTTTATTGTACTTTTTACAAATATAATTTGGTGACATCATATTTCTTAGTTAAAATTTTTAGTAAAATTAAACTTTTTCCATCTCAGGTTGGTGTTTTGATAAGGCAAGAGTATGTTAGATATACATATTTTCCTTTATGTTGGGAGAATACCGTTTTTTTAAAAAGAATATTAACGCCGTTTAAGAAAAAAAGGATTTATGAATTAGCGGCAGGAAACGGTTGGGTGAGCTATTATTTAAACAGAATGGGATTGAAGATTGATAAGGTTGTGGATGATTTTTCATGGGAAAAATTGACTGAAACGGAAAAGCCTATAAAAGTTTATAAACAGGATGCTATTAAAACAATAAAAGATGAGAATCCTGATGTGGCACTAATAAACTGGCCGCCGCCTGAAGATAATTTTCTTATAAATTGTTTTGATGTGATGAAGAAAGGGAATTACCTTGTAATCATTGCGGATAAAGATCCAAATGTATCTGGGAATGTAATTTTTTTTAAAAATTATGAAAAATATTTATTGATAAAAAAATACCTTCCTTACTCTTTCCCAGATTTCCAAGATATTATTTATATTTATCAGAAAAAATAGGGTGTTGTCAGTATAATTTGTCAAAAAAAATGTGGTTGGCACTTTGTAAGTGCCAACCTGTATAAAAATAGATTTTTTAACGTTTGGAGAATTGAGGGCTCTTTCTTGCTTTTGGTTTTCCGTATTTCTTTCTTTCCACCATACGTGGATCTCTTGTAAGAAAACCTTTTTTCTTCAATGGTGATCTGAAATCTTCATTGTAAGCCAAAAGAGCTCTTGCTATTCCGTGTCTTACTGCTCCAGCCTGTCCTGATTTACCTCCACCTTTTACTGTGATGTAAAAATCAAATTTACCTAGCGCATTCACAGTTTCAAGTGGCTGAAGAATAATCATTTTAAGGGTAGGACGCTCAAAGTATTCGTCTAAAGTTTTACCATTAACTGTAATATTACCGCTGCCTGGTTTTAAAAATACTCTTGCAACGGATGTTTTTCTTCTTCCTGTTCCGTAGTAATATTCAGCCATTTATTGCCTCCTAAAGCTCTATCTTTTCTGGTTTTTGAGCTGCGTGTGGATGCTCGCTTGAAGCATAAATTTTGAGTTTTTTGAGCATTTTTCTGCCAAGTCTATTTTTAGGGAGCATCCTTTTAACAGCAAGTCTTAAAACTTCTTCAGGTTTTTTATCAAGCATTTCTTGTAATGTTCTTTGTTTTAAACCACCAAGATATCTTGAGTGTCTGTAATAGATTTTATCAGTGAGTTTTTTTCCTGTTACATGAATTTTGTCAGCATTGATAACTACAACAAAATCTCCAGTATCGATAAAAGGTGTATAGATAGGTTTGTTTTTCCCCATTAAAATTTTTGCTATCTTGGATGCCAATCTTCCAAGGGTTTGTCCTTCAGCATCCACAAGATACCATTTTTTTTCTACATCTGGTTTTGCCCAAGTTGTCTTCATCTTCAACCCCTCTATTATCTTCTCTCTTTAATTCTTGCAGCTTTACCTCTAAGGGCTCTTAAGTAGTAAAGTTTAGCCCTTCTTACTCTACCTTTTCTAATTACTTCCAACTTTTCAATTCTCGGAGAATAGTAAGGGAAAGTTCTTTCAACACCAACATTACCTGTAACTTTTCTTACAGTAAAAGTGCTTGATACACCATTTCTGTGAATGCGAATTACAACGCCTTCAAAAGGTTGAACCCTTTCTCTGTTCCCTTCTACGATTCTGAAATATACCCTTACAGTATCACCAGGCCTAAACTCTGGAAGCTGCCTTTCAGTATATTCTTGCTCAACAGCTTCTATAAGCTTATTTTTCATAATGTATCCTCCTAATTTATATTTAATCTATTCAATATTATCGCTACTGCGCTTCTTACAGATAAATGGTTAAAATCATCAAACCCTTCAATTCTCTCCAACACATAATCACATATGTCAAACATGTCATCTGCAAAACCCCAACCTGTGCCAAATAGCAACAGGACAGGTTTTTGAAAAGTAAGACTTTTTAAATTATCAAAACTGATTGCATTTTCCACTTTTCTTGCAGTGGTTGCAACCAGCACCGGTTTTTCACCTTCTCTTTTTTCTATCTCATCTATCACTTCAATGAGGCTTTCCTTTACATCAGTAACTTCAAAAGCCTCTTTTCTGTTCACATTATAAGTTGCGCCAAAACCTTTTTTCCAGTGTTTCAAAACCCTCTTAGCAATTTCCCGTTGAGCTTCAAGAGGGTTTACAACATAATATTTTTTTACCCCAAAAGTACGACAACTCCTTGAAATATCGTGTAAATCCATATTTGTTATGGCAGTGGCTACAATATTTCTTTCCTTGTCGTACATGGGGTAATGTAGCAAACCCACGTACAGACGACGCAAACTTTTAATTCTGGACAAAACATTACTATCCAGAGCAGACTTTTTTAACAAATCAACTCTGTTTTGTAAAGTGATTTTTATAGATTTTTCTAGTCTCCACTCATTAATTTTTTGATGATGTCCTGAGACGAGTACTTCAGGTACCTTTTTCCCTTCAAATTCATAAGGTCTAGTGTAGTGTGGATATTCTAAAAGTCCTGAGGTAAAAGATTCTTCTACAGGTGAGCTCTCATCACCCAATACACCTGGAATTAACCTTGCAACAGCATCAATGATTACCATTGCAGCAAACTCACCACCTGTAAGAATAAAATCCCCGATAGAAATCTCTTCATCCACTACAAGCTCTCTAACTCGCTCATCTACACCTTCATACCTTCCACAGATAAAGGTGATGCTGTCATGTTTCAGCAGTTCTTCAGCTTTTTTCTGGTTGAAGGTTTTACCTCTTGGGTCGAGCAGTACAATGTGAGAATTTTCTTTTTCTTTTAGATATCTTGCAGCTTTTACAATGGGCTCAGGTTTCATTACAAGGCCAGCGCCACCACCATACTGATAATCGTCAGTCATTTGGTGTTTATCTTCAGCAAAATCACGCAGGTTTATAGGGTTTACTTTAAAAAGAGAGTTTTCAATCCCCTTTGATAAAACACCGAGCTCAAAGGGTGATTTAAACATACTGGGAAATATGGTAAGGATGTTAAATATCTTCACTTACAAGCCCATCCCTGTTAATAATTATTCTTTTTTTATTTTTATCCATTTTTAAAACATGTTCTTTATTGTTTGATATCATATAGTAGGTACTTTCCCCTTTTATTATGAATGCTTCAGCGGTACCTGTTTCTTCATAATCCACAAGTGTTCCTATAAAATTATCCTCTGTGTCATAAACTTCCCACCCTTCAATTTCAAACCAGTAGTATTCATTTTCATCTAATTCAGGTAAAAGATGGATGGGATACATTATTTCGAGGCCGCTTAAAGTCTTTGCCGTTTCTTTATCATTAATATTTTCCAACTTTATTAAATAGTATTCATTGTGTGTTCTTATATCTTCCACTCTAAGTGACTTAACAATTTCACCTTTTTTTGATAACAGTAATACATCCAGTGTCTCAAATAATTCTGGATGCTCCGTTATGGGCAATACTTTTACTTCGCCATCTAAACCGTGTGAATTTTTTATAACGCCAATTTTTATATATTTCATAGTGAAAAAATAAAGCCCTCTTTGCGAGGGCTTTTGTTTTTATTCAAGGATTTCTAAAACTACTCTTTTGCCTCTCTTGATACCAGCTGCACCAAGAATTGTTCTGATTGCTCTTGCAGTTCTACCCTGTCTTCCGATTACTTTACCAAGATCAGCAGGGTCAACTTTCAATTCGATAACAGTAGTCTTTTCACCTTCCACTTCTTCAACAACTACCTTGTCAGGATTATCAACGAATGACTTAACAATAAATTCTACTAACTCTTTCACATTACACCTCCACTATTAGCTTTTCTTTGGGAATTTGTATTCATGGAACTTAGCCATAACTCCCGCTTTTGACAATAGGCTTCTTGCCGTATCAGTTGGTATTGCTCCTTTTTTTAACCACTCTAACGCTTTTTCAGCATCAATTTTAATTTCAGCAGGGTTTGTGAGTGGATTGTAATAGCCGAGAGACTCAATATATGCACCATCCCTTTTTGCCCTGCTATCAGCCACTACTACTCTGTAAAATGGCCTCTTTTTTCTTCCCATTCTCATTAATCTAATCTTTGTTGCCACTAAAGCACCTCCTTTTATCTAAAAAGATTTTTTAGCATGTTTTTGTCAAGTTTATTTTTACCAGCAAATTGTTTTTTGAATCTTTTCATCATTTTATTCATTTGCTGTAATTGTTGAACCAGTCTATTTACTTCAGCAACAGATGTACCACTACCCCTTGCAATCCTTCTTTTTCTGCTCGCATTAAGTATTTTATAATTTGTTCTTTCTTGAGGGGTCATGGAATTGATAATGGCTTCAATTCTTTTTAATTGAGAGTCATCAACGTTGATTTGCCCCATACCTGAAAAACCAGGTAATAGTTTTAATATACTTTCGAAGGATCCCATTCTTTTTATCATTTTCATCTGTTGAAGCATATCGTTAAAATCAAGCCCTTTCTTCTGGATCTTATCGGCAAGTCTCTCAGCTTCTCCCTCTTCAATGGCATCCTGGGCCATTTCCACTAGGGTAACTATGTCTCCCATACCGAGGATTCTTGAAGCCATCCTGTCTGGGTAAAACTGTTCAAATGCGTCGAGTTTTTCTCCAGTACCGACGAATTTTATTGGTTTACCGGTGACTTCTCTGATGGAAAGAGCAGCACCACCTCTGGCATCGCCATCAAGTTTTGTGAGAATGACACCAGTGATGCCAAGCATCTCGTTGAAAGTTTTGGCAACATTGACAGCATCCTGTCCTGTCATTGCATCAGCCACAAAAAGGATTTCATCAGGCTGAATACTATTTTTTATATTTATAAGTTCATTCATCAAATTTTCGTCTATGTGTAAGCGACCCGCAGTATCGATAATAACTACATCTTTAGCAGCAGATTTGGCATATTTTACAGCATCATTGGCAATGGTAACAGCATCATTCTTTTCTCTATCAGCAAAGACATCAACTTTGAGCTGTTTTCCAAGAACTTCCAACTGATCAATAGCGGCTGGACGGTATATATCATCTGCAACAAGCAGGACATCTTTTTTATTTTTTTGGAAAAAACGGGCAAGTTTACCTGCTGTGGTGGTTTTACCAGAACCTTGTAAACCCACCAGCATGATTTTTGTGGGAGGTATGGGGTTTAGTTTTATCTTGGCTTCTGATTCATCACCGCCAAGAATTTCAACAATTTCGTCATGAACTATTTTTATGAAAATTTGATCGGGGGTAAGGCTTTTTAATACTTCTTCGCCAAGGGCTTTTTCCTGTACGGCTGAAACAAATTTTTTTACAACTTTATAATTAACGTCTGCTTCAAGGAGGGCTAATCTGACCTGCTTGACAGCATCTCTAATGTTATCTTCTGTAAGTCTTGCTTGTCCTTTAATCTTTCTGAAGACAGCATTCAACTTCTCATTTAGTGTAGCAAACATAAAACTCCCATCACCTGCCACTTATTAAATTTTTGAACTGCTTTATTTATAGTAGTGTGCTTTATTTGTCAATCAAAATTTTTGTATGTTTCTTCTTTTATTTCTAGAATTCTATCTACTCGAAAAACTCTTTCATCTTTTCTTAAATGGCAAAAAGCTCGTAAACCGAGAAATTTTTTACTTGAATATTTCATTTCTCCCACAGAAAGTGGTGTGACGACTCTTTTACTTTTTTCATCTTTCGTTTTCAGATAAACAATTTCTATGGGTTGTTTTTTTGTAATCATTTTTTCTAAAAATTTACGTTTTTCTTCTAGAGGGTATTTTTTTTCGGATAGTTGATACTGGAAAGATGTCATAAAGTTTATGACTTTTTTATCGAGCATTACATGCCCTTTTTTGATTGGCTTTTTAAGTACAATCCCTTCCAAGCTTGTGCATCTGCTCAGTGCAACGTAAAGCTGGCCGGGGGAAAAAATGCCGCGGCTAAGGTCTATAATGACTTTGTCAAAGGTTTTACCCTGACTTTTGTGGATTGTGATGGCATAAGCAAGCTTTATGGGAAATTGAATGAATGAGCCAGTTATTTGAGTTTTAATTTTGTTTTCATCTTTATCATAGTAATATTGATACATATTCCATCTGAATGGTTCTACCATTACTCGGTTTCCGTTTAATAACTCTACTTCTATCAATTCATCATCTTCAAATACGTTCACAATATAGCCAATTGAACCATTTACCCATCTTCCATCAGAATCATTGTTTAACAGCATTACCTGAGCGCCTTTTTTAAGTGTCAAAAGTTTTGCTGTAGGTAAATTTTCTTCTGTAAAACTTCCATTTATAATACCTTCAAATTGGTAGTTTTTTCCTTTAAGTTTTTTTAGCTTTTCATTATTTATTTTCTCGGCAAGATCGTTTGTAGAAGTAAGATAGATGTATCCATCATCATCCTTGAAATAGGGATTAACCCTTTTGTTCAGAATTGCAAGGTCATCTTCAGTAATGGTGTTGTTTCTTACTTTATTTAAAATTTCCACAAAATAATCATCTTTTTGCCTGTATATTTTTGTAAATTCTATAAATTCAAGGTCAAGTTTTTTAAAAACCTTTGCATCGAAAAAATAAGGGCTTTCGTATTCTTTTAAAAAGGCTTCCTTGCTGCTGGAAGTGAGTACCGGTGGAAGTTGATAAAGGTCGCCAATGAAAATCATTTTTGTTCCACCAAAGGGTCTATCTTTATCTTTAAAGCGTCTTAAAAAGATATCCATGCAATCGAGTAAGTCTGCTCTTACCATGGAGATTTCATCCACGATTATTGTCTCAATACTTCGATAAATTTCAGGATTTTCCACCCATACATTATTCACGTTGTGGGGTGAGATGTTTGGCTGGAAATTGAAGAATGAGTGGATTGTTTGCCCTTTGACATTAAGTGCAGCTACTCCTGTGGGTGCAAGAACAACAAAATTGTTTTTGTAGGTATCAATTAAATACCTTAAAAAGGTGGATTTACCGGTACCAGCTTTTCCTGTAATAAACAAGGATTTTGCAGAGTTTGTGGCCAGCTCGTAGGCTTTTTTGAAGTCTTCGTTAAAATCGAGTGACATACTATTCGTTTAGACGTTAATTATTTCGTGATTATCACCAGTGAGGCATATCCCTCCTTTTTCAGTTACCAGAAATGTATTTTCAATTCCTACCATACCTATACCTACGATACTTTTTTTCGGCTCCACTGCAATAACCATATTTTCTACAAGAGGGATGTCAAAACCCTTTGCGATGGCAGGGTATTCATCCACATGAAGGCCAATACCATGCCCCAGAAATTTCACCTGATTTGATTTGTATCCCATAAATCCAGGTAAAAATTCTTCTTCAATCTCTGACATAACTTTTTCATAAATTTCTGAGGGGGTATTACCCGGTTTTAAAAGCTCAGCTACCCTGTTTTGAATTTCAACACATTTTTTATGTTCATCATAAACATGTTGAGGCAGGTTACCCGTAGCATAAATTTGAGTTTTATCGGTATAGTAACCCATATATCCACATGCGGTATCAACATGGATGAGCATATTCTTTTCAAGTATCGTGTCGGGATTGCCAAAGAGGGGAACAGCAGGGCAAACCCCTTTAATACCGCCAGGGCCATCAAATGAGTTGTAATAGTTGGAGTTTTCACCAAAACAAATATTTCCAAGGTAAAGTTCACCATTGTAACTTCTAATGCGAGTGACACCATGATGCCCAAGACGAAGCATTTGATTGAGCAGTTCTCTTGCAAATTCAAATTCACTCATACCAACCGCTAGAATTTTTGGGACAATTTCTTCCTTTGTTATTCTGTGAATTTCTCCAGCTTTTTTTATAAAATTAAGCTCATAATCGCTTTTCACAGCCCTTGTGTAGTTGATAGCAAGGTCACATGATTTGATATTTTTGAAATTGAAATATTTGTTGAATCTTTCAAAAACAATTATAGGCAAAGTTTCTTTTGCAATGTATACTGATTCTGGAAATGATTTAAAATATGAAAAGATGTCTTTGAAACTCTTTACGGGATATAGGTTTTCAAATTCAGATTCCTCTTTTGCTCTATCGAAATTTCTTCTTACGAAAAAATGAGCACCATTATTTTTAAAGATAAAAAGGACTCCATTTTGCATGGTACCAGTGAAATAAAAGATATTTATTTTATCAAAAAGAACAGCTAATTCCCATTCTGGATCAATTTTTGACATTGTGGAGATAAAAAGATTTAATCTTCTGTTTAGTTCGTCCTTGGGGGTTTTGATCATAAAAGCTCCTCCAGATTTATGTTTTTAGTTTTTAGATGGTTTCTCAGTTTTGAGAGTATTCTTTTTTCAATTTGTCTCACTCTTTCTCTTGTAATTCCAAGCCTTTTTCCAATTGTCTCTAGAGTTTCTGCATCACCTCCATGAAGGCCGAATCTTCTGGTAATCAATTCTTTTTCTATGGGGGTGAGACACTCTATCCAGTTTAAAATTAGCTCTCTGTTTTTTTCAATTAAAACCTTTTTAAAAGGATCACTTTTTTCTTCATCCATAGGAATAATATCATGAAGTGTGCTTGTATCATCTTCACTTAAAGTGTTATCAATGGAGGTATCCTGAAACATAGCATCAAGGGTTTTTTGAATCGCAAGAAGGGACATTTTACATTCAGTGGAGAGTTCAAGAAGGGTGGGTTCTCTTTTCAATTTTTTCCTAAGTTTTTCCGTAGCTTTTTTAACTTTGTTAATATTTTCGTTCATATGAACAGGGATTCTCACCATTTTTGACTGATTTACAATAGCTCTTTCAATAGCCTGTCTTATCCACCATGTGGCATAAGTGCTAAATTTAAAACCTTTTCTATAGTCAAATTTCTCTACAGCTTTGATTAGACCTATATTACCTTCTTCTATCAAGTCTATTAAAGGTAAACCACGATTATTGTATTTTTTTGCAATAGAGACTACAAGTTTTAGGTTACATTTTATCATAAAATCTTTTGCTGTTTTATCACCTGCTTCTATTTTTTTTGCGATTTCTATTTCGTCATCTTTTGTGAGAGCAGGAAACTGTACTATCTCTTTAAGATATAAAGAGATACTTTCAAGCTCATCCGAGCTTAATTCTTTTTCAATATTTTCTAAATTATCCAAGTTATCAAATTCGTTATCAAACTCTAAGCTCATAATAACCCTTTTATTTTATTTATAAAGGTATCTACGTCCATAAAGTTGTTTTCATGGTTTATGGGGGATTTGTAGCTTATTACATGCTTATTGAGCTTTAAAGCTATTGCAATTTCACTGGTTGTGCCATATTCACCACCAACGGAAACAACAATATCGCCTGATGAAACAACCAAAATATTTCTTGCATGCCCCATGCCTGATGGAATTACTATGTCGCAGTATTTATTAGCTTCACTTTTATTGTAAGAAGGGATTATCCCTATGGTGAGCCCATTCTCTTTTTTTGCTCCTTTAAAGGCATATTCCATGATGCCACCAAGACCGCCAGATATAATGGCAAAACCTTTTTTGGCGAGAATAGAGCCAACTGTTTCGGCAACAAAACAGAGATGAGAATCAAATTTAGCAGTGCCTATAACAGATACACTTTTCACAATAATGATTATTTATTATTTTTTAAAGATTTAGTCAACAATAAAACGGTTTTTTGAAGAGATTAGGTAACAAATTTGACGAATTTACATTCAGATACTGCTTCTTCAATCAGATCAGCATCTTTTTTTGTAAATACTTTTAGAATTCCTTTTATGGGGATGACCATTTTCCCATTATTTTTTAACTGTAATAGAAGCTCATCAGGAAAATTTTCAGCCTCTGCAGTAACAATTATTTTGTCAAAAGGAGCATTTTCTTCCCATCCTATTTTTCCGTTATCGATTTTAAAGCGGACGTTGTTAATAAATAACTTTCGAATGGTACTGGATGCTCTTTTATACAATCCAGAAATCCTTTCCACAGTAAAAACTTCACTGGCTAATTTTGAAAGGATAGCTGCTTGAAAGCCTGAGCCTGTACCTATTTCCAAAACTTTATCGGCGGGTTTAGGGTCTAAAAGAAAGGTCATTTTTGCTACAGTGGAAGGCTTTGAAATGGTTTGTCCAAAACCGATGGGAAGTGCTTCATCTTTGTAAGCTAATTTATGTAGTGCTTCATCCACAAAGTAGTGTCTTGGTATTTTTATAAAAGCTTCGGCTATTCTTTTATCATAATTGCAAGAGGGTAATATGATTTTTTGAATATAATCTTCAGGTATTTTCATCCTGCCACAACCTGTGTACCTATACCTGAATCAGTAAAAATTTCTAAAAGGACAGAGTGCTTAATTCTGCCATCAATTATGTGGGCTTTGTTGACACCTCCAAAAACGGCATCTGCACATGCATCGATTTTTGGAATCATACCCCCTGTGAGTGTTTCATCCTTTTTAAGTGATTCAATCTGTGATGTTTTTATACTGCTTATAAGATTTTTGTTTTTATCAAGGACGCCCGGAACATCGGTTAATAGAATAAGCTTTTCAGCTTTTAAAAACTTGGCTACGCTTGCAGCCACCAGGTCAGCATTTATGTTGTAGGTCTCAAAATTATCATCTACTCCTATAGGGGCAATTACGGGTATGAAGTTTTCCATCATACTTTTCAATACGTTTATATTGACACTTTCAACAGTTCCAACATGGCCAATGTCAATTATTTCTGACGTTTTTACAAAATCATCCTGTTTGGTAATCAAAAGTTTTTTTGCCTTTATTAGATTTCCATCTTTTCCTGACAAACCGATTGCTTTGCCACCATGTTTATTTATGAGCTTTACGATTTCCTTGTTAACACTACCGGCTAGGACCATCTCTACAATATTCATTGTTTCTTTATCAGTGACTCTCATCCCTGAAACAAACTTGCTATCAATACCTAATTTTTTGAGCATTTCACCGATTTGAGGACCACCACCATGGACAACTACAACATTTATTCCTACATACTTAAGTAAGATAATGTCTTCGGCAAAGCTACTTTTTAACGCTTCATCCACCATAGCATGGCCGCCATATTTTATAACAATGGACTTACCGTAAAATTTTCTGATATAAGGAAGAGCTTCAATTAAAATGTTTGCTTTTTCAATCATTCTTTCCATTTTCAGCTCCGTCAATTCTTAATTAAGATTGAATAATTTTTTAAATTTTGCAAATAAATTTTTTTCTATTTCTTTTATATCCTTAGATGTTATTCGGTTTTTCTTCAAATCAGCAATACGTTGTTGAAAAATTTTATTTACTGCATCCATTAGTTTTTTATCTTTTTCCAAAAAGACTTTGAAAACGGGTCTTGATATTTCAACAATCTTGCATTCAGATTTTGTTACTACTGTTGCTGAGCGCCTTTCACCTGTTAAAAGGCTCATTTCACCAAAGAAATCTCCACTTTTAAGTTCTGAAAGTTTTTTATTGTCTTTAAATACTTCAACAAGCCCATCTAAAATTATAAACATGCTCTCACCTTGCTCATTTTCTTCTATGATAATAAAATTTTCAGGATATGTATGAATATTTGAGAATCTTATAAGATTTTCAATGGTGGTTTCAGAAAGGGTATTAAAAATTTCTAACTTTTTAAAATCAGACACCAGATTTTTATCTATTTTGCTTTCGATTTGAGTTGGTTCTTTATTGATAATTGTTCTGATAGGGAATGGTATTTCAATACCGGCCAGTTTAAACTCATACCAGAGAGCTGAATAAATTTCATCTCTGGCTTCTCTTGTAAATTTGTATTCCTTTATCCAAAAAGCTATATCATAATCTATGCTGAAATCGTTATATCTTTTTAAATAAACATTTACATCTTTTGATTTATCCACATGAATGGATGATAATAAAACCTTTTTTACCACACTTTTTAGTTTATCTGGCGGAGTATCGTAACTTACTCCTATTTCTAATAGTATTCGCATTTCTTTTTCCGGTCTGTTGTAATTTAAAAGATTTCCTGAAGAAATATTGTTGTTAGGAATAATTAGAAAGATATTATCCAAAGTTTTTAATTTGGTATATCGCCAATTAATCTCTGTAATTTGTCCAACATAATCATCTATCTTTATCCAATCACCTACATCAAAGGGTTTTTCAATTTGAATAATAAGCCCGGATATGAGATTTCCTATGGTATCTTTCATGGAAAGACCAATTATTGCAGTAAGAATAGCTGAAGGGGTGAGTATTGTAATCAAATCTACTTTGAAAACTGTTCGCAAAATTGTGAGAATGAAGATAGTTAAAAATACAAGTTTTATTATGTCTATCAAAATATGCTTTATCTGCTTACCTTTGTAATGTATCAGATAATCCTTGATATAAACATTAATTATCAGGTTGTAAAAAATAAATATTATTAGAGAAACTTCGATAAATATACTGACGGTGTCAAGAAGAGGTGAGAGTGCAATTTTGGGTTTTGTAAACTCTATGATTATGATTATAAAGGTGTAATTTAAAACCCTTCCAATAGATTTGTTTAAATTAAAGCGCTTTGTAAATTTTGAAATAATTAATTTAAAAAAGAAAAAAATAATTACAATGAATGCAATTATTAAAATATCACTGTAGTGTGATTTAAGCCAGTTAATATCAAACATGGACTATTATTTCATTTAACTCTTTTCTTTTGCGTGGTCTTGTGACTCCATCTTTTGGATACCCAAGAGGTGTTATTAAAAATGGAATTTCATTCTCAGGTAATTTCAATGCATCTATAACCTTCTTTTCATCAAATGCTGCAATATAGCATGTTCCAAGTCCTACTTCAGTAGCTGCAAGGATAAAATAGTCAGCGATTATGGTAACATCACACATGAGATAATTTTTTCCATCGCTTCTTATCCAGTTGTTATCTGTGATTCCAGTGAAGACAACAATAATTGGAGCCTCAATTAGCCATTCTCTTGGATAAGCTTCTGCAAGCTTTTTTCTTACTTCATAATCTTTGACTAGATAGATTTTCCAGGGTTGCCTGTTTGCAGCACTGGGTGCAAGATTTGCACATTTTAAAATATAATCGATTTTTTCCTGCTCTACTTCTTTGTCAAGATAGCCTCTAAAGCTGTACCTTTTATTTACCAGTTCTAAGAAACTCATTTTACCCTCCAACAAAAGTTGATAATTATAAAAACAACAGTATAATTATATATATTAAATAAAGTTATGTAAAGCATAAGGGGGTATTAATGTCAGTTGTTTATTTTTCAAGTTTGAGTAACAAGAAATTGAATTCACCTTTGAATAAAATTAAAAAACTTTTCAAAAAATTATCGCCTGAAAAATATTTCGGTAAAAATAAGCTGGTTGCAGTAAAAACGCATTTTGGTGAATTTGGCAACACTGCCTTTATCAGACCGATTTATTTGAGACCTATAATTGAGGTACTAAAAGATTTAAAAGCAAAGCCTTATCTAACCGATACAAATACACTTTATGTTGGAATGAGAACAAACAGTGTGGATCATCTTCATAATGCTTTTTTAAATGGTTTTAATTATTCTACTCTGCAGGTGCCTGTAATTATCGCTGATGGTCTTAGGGGTGAAAATAGTGTGGAAGTTTCTATTGATGGTGAGCTTTTAGATAAAGTAAAACTTGCTGCAGATATTGTACATGCAGATGGGATGGTTTGTGTAAGTCATTTTAAGGGGCATGAGGTATCAGGTTTTGGTGGAGCCATAAAAAACCTTTCCATGGGTTGTGCCTCAAGAGAAGGTAAACTGGAGATGCACTCAGTTACCCGTCCAAAGGTGCACAAAGATAAATGTACAGCTTGTGGCTATTGCAAAGTTGCATGCGCTGCAGATGCCATTGAAATAAAGGGTTTTGCCGTGATTACTGACAAATGTACCGGTTGTGCAAGGTGTATTGCTGTATGTCCTGAGGGGGCAATTGGGATAAACTGGGATGAAACGGCAGAAAATACATCATTAAAAATGGCTGAATATGCCTATGGGGTACACAGGGCTTTGAGAGGAAATATTCTTTATGTTACTATTGCTACAAATATTTCACCTGCTTGCGACTGTTATCCTGGAAATGATAAGCCGGTATGTGAGGATATAGGTTTTTTTGCATCAACAGATCCGGTGGCTCTGGATAAAGCTTGCTATGATATGGTGTTAAAAAGAGTAGGTGGGGACCCTTTTAAAAGTATATATGATTATATTGATCCGATAGTTCAACTTAAGCATGCTGAAAAACTTGGTTTGGGAAGTTTGGATTATGAGTTAAAAGAAATAAAGTGATTTTGCAAAAGATAGATGGTGGTATGTAGTTATCTTTATTTTACTTGTTCAAGGTTCAAGGTTGAGGCTTAGGTTGAGGGAACAGAAAATATGAGGAAACGTTAGAACGTTGACACGTTAAAACATTAGAGTGCTGAACATCTACTATCAACCATACAACTAAATATACTCATCTACTTGTCAAGCATTACGCATAACGACCTATTACACTTCCACTCACACCTACACTTACACGTTTTTTCCCAAGTCGTGATTTACGCTTTACGCATTACCCATTACGTGTTACGATATAAGAAAATGTGAGAACGTTGAACTTTTTCTACCTTCCCATTTCACCAGTTACCGAATGACTATGATGTTTACAAAAATTGGGGGTGATGCCATAAAAAGAAAGTATTGCAAAACCTCTTTTTCTTTGGTAACTTTATTTTGATAGATATATTTATACCTATATGTAAAGTTTTTCAAAATTTTTGTTGACTTGATGTGTTAAAATGTTATATAAACCTCTTCCCAATGTGCTAATATGGAGGTGATAATAGATGTTTGCTATATTAAAGACAGGTGGTAAACAATATACAGTTAAGGTTGGAGATGTATTGAAGGTTGAAAAGCTCAATGCTGATGAGGGTGCAACTCTTGAGCTTGAGGAAGTACTTGCTGTGGCTAAGGACGGAGATCTTATTTTAGGTGCTCCAAAAGTTGAAAATGCTAAAGTTGAAGTTGAGATTCTTGAGCACGGTAAAGATAAAAAGATATTGGTTTTCAAGAAGAAAAGAAGAAAAGATTACAAAAAGAGGTATGGCCACAGGCAGCATTATACCAAAATAAGAGTAAAAGATATTAAAGTTGGTTAGGAGGATATAGATGGCTCACAAGAAAGCTGGTGGTAGTACTAAGAACGGTAGAGATAGCCATAGTAAAAGACTTGGTGTTAAAAAATTCGGTGGCGAGTATGTAAAGGCTGGAAATATAATTGTGAGACAGAGAGGAACTAAGTTTAAGCCAGGCAGAAATGTTGGATTGGGTAAAGATTATACAATATTCTCTTTGATAGAAGGCTATGTGAAGTTTGAAGATAAGGGGCGAATGGGTAAGTTTATATCAGTTTATCCTGAAAGAGTATAACATGTACAGCCCCTGAAAAGGGGCTTTTTTTATACCCTCTGGAAGTATCAAAAATTAATTTAAACCGAGATAGGTAAAATCATATGAAATTTATCGATATTGCCAAAATACATGTTAAAGCAGGTGATGGTGGAAACGGTTGTGTGAGTTTTCGCAGGGAGAAGTATGTCCCCAGAGGTGGTCCCGATGGTGGTAACGGGGGCGATGGTGGAGATATAATAATTGAAGGGGATGAAGGCAAATCAACCCTTTTAGATGTCACTTTCAAGTCTATATATAAAGCTAAAAGAGGAGAGCACGGTAGGGGGAAGGATCAGCACGGTAAGAAGGGTGATGATGTAATAATAAAAGTTCCAGTTGGTACAGTAATAAAA
The DNA here is from genome assembly GCF_008362905.1 of Deferribacter autotrophicus. Classification (NCBI taxonomy): domain Bacteria; kingdom Pseudomonadati; phylum Deferribacterota; class Deferribacteres; order Deferribacterales; family Deferribacteraceae; genus Deferribacter; species Deferribacter autotrophicus. Next base: position 180,996 of record NZ_VFJB01000004.1, on the reverse strand, counting down.
GATTTTGAGACTGGTGAAATAATTGCTGATATTACAGAGCATAAACAGAGGGTAGTTGTGGCTAAAGGGGGGAAAGGTGGAAGAGGGAATATGATGTTTGTTTCCCCTACACATAGAGCTCCAATGTATGCTGAAGAAGGGAAGCCTGGAGAAGAGAAGGTTTTATTACTTGAGTTAAAACTGATAGCAGATGTGGGAATTATAGGATATCCCAATGCTGGTAAATCAACTTTTATTTCAGTAGTTTCTGCTGCAAAACCCAAGATTGCTGATTATCCATTTACCACTATTACTCCGAATTTAGGTGTTGTGAAAGGCTCTTATGGAGAAAGCTTTGTTCTTGCAGATATGCCTGGCTTGATTGAAGGGGCACATGCAGGAGTTGGGTTAGGGACACAGTTTTTAAGACATATTGAAAGAACCAAAATACTTCTTCATTTTATAGATTCATCCTTTAATGAAGAATCTATGATAACTAGATATGAAAAAATCAGAAAAGAGCTTGAAAAGTATTCGAAAGATTTAGCTAAGAAAAAAGAAATTGTTGTGGCTACAAAGGTTGATTCGAAAAATGAAGATGACCTATTGCAATTTAGAGAGTATGTAAAAAATCTTGGAAAAGATGATATTTATTACGAAATTTCTTCCATTACTAAAGATGGCGTGAAAGATTTGTTGTTAAGGATTGAGCAGGAATTAAAGAATATAAATGAAACGGGTTAGCGATATTTTAGAAAGCGCTTTTTCAAAATCTGTTTATAACACTTTAGCTATATCAAAAAGCTGGAAGTGTGTTGTGGGAGATTTTATAGCATCTTCAACTATTCCAACGATGATAAAAAATAAAGTTTTGTATATAGGAGTTTCGGATCATATTTTAAAAAATGAGCTCTATTATATGAAAGATGAAATAATAGAAAAATTGAAAGTGAAAGGTTTTGATGTTGATGATGTAAAGTTTTTCCTAAGCTATAACATACCAGTAGACAAAGTGAGAAAAGTTAGTAGGGAGATTAGTGATAAAGAACGTGAAGTGGTAGACCGTTATTCGAAGATTATTAAAGATGAAGGTTTAAGGGAAAAATTTAGAAATGCAATGTTGGGTTTTTTTAGCAGATATTCTCTTGCTGATTTTATAAATGATAACTTGGATATTGAATAATTCTAAATTAAGAATATTATTATATCAATGTGTTAAATGGAGGAATTGATGATTTTGAAAATTGTTAAATTTCCAAATCCAATTTTGAGAAGAAAAAGTGTTGAAGTAAAAAATATAGATGGAAGAATAGTAGAGCTTTTAAACAATATGGTGGAAACAATGTATGCAGCACCTGGAGTAGGCCTTGCTGCTCCACAAGTAGGGGTTAATGAAAGATTGTTGGTAATAGATCCTACTGCAGGAGAGGATAAGAGCCAGCTGATTAAAATTATTAATCCTGTTATCGTGGATGCTGAAGGCGAGGTCATTGAGGAGGAAGGATGCCTCAGTATCCCTGGTGAATATGCTAATGTAAGAAGGGCAGCAAAGGTTTTGGTAAAAGGGTTGGATGAAAACGGCAAAGAATTGGAAATCGAAGCTGAAGGTTTACTGGCAAGAGCTTTTCAGCATGAAATAGATCATTTAAATGGTGTTCTGTTTCTTGATAGACTTTCACCCACTAAAAGAGAAACAATTCATAAGCATATTAAAAAAAGAATTGCTGCAGGGGATTACGTCTTAGATTAATACTATTTTTTTATCTTTTTCAGAATTTCTGGCAGTTTGATTACTAGTTTATCCTTTTCAATATATCCATCTACCATCTTTTCATATGATAATCTTTTTGAAAAGTCGCTTGTAAATAAATAACATAATGTGTTTGGCGAATGATCTTTGATAAAGGTTATAATTTGGTCACCACTACAGGTAGGCAGGTTTATATCTATTAATGCAATATCAATGAAATGTTCTTCAATAATATTTTTAGCTTTATTTAAGTCACTGCATAAAAATGAGTTAAAATCAAGCTGCTTGGCTAATATATTTAAAATATGATGAAAAGATTTTTCATCATCAATCAACAAGATATTCATTTTATTACCCTATTGAATGTTTTATAATTGTATAGTATTAGTACTAACATAAAAAGTGAGGTAAAGTAAATGAAAATTATTAAAATTCTAGAAATACTGTTTTTTTGTTTAATAATGGTTTTTAATGTTTTTTCCAAAGATATATCCATTGAGTCGGTATTGGAAAGTTATTCTAATATTAAAACATTTCAGGCAGATTTTGTTCAAAAAACAACGATTCAAGGATTTGGCGATGATTATTATGAAGGGAAAGTTTATTTGATTAGAGGGGAAAAATTAATGTGGGATTATAAAAAACCTTATAGACAGTATTATCTCTTTGAAAAAGATAAAATGGAGTATTACGACAGTAGTGCGAAGCAGCTAATAAGGCAGAAAATTAGTTTAGAGGATAATGTCGTTTTACAGATAATTATGGATATTTCAACAATTGGTAAAAATTTTAAGATTATTTCTTTGGATAAAGATAGAGTAAGGTTAATTCCAAAATCTTTTATAAATTTAAAATATATTGACCTTTTATTAGGGGATAAATTTATAAAAAAGATTATAAGTGAAGATGGCGCAGGCAATATTACTGAAATTATTTTCAAAAATAGTAAAATCAATGAGTTGATAGAAGATAAAGTTTTTAAACCGATTGTTCCTTTAGATACGGAAATTTTTAACTATTAAAGAGTCTATTAACAAATCATTATCTTGTTTAAAGTTTGCCCTTAAAACACCATTTGTATCTATCTAATATGGTAAAAATAGCTATAAGAATATGTTAACACTTTAAAAAAAAAGATTTTGGGGTAATGTCAGAGTCAATAATCATTGACATTGTGATGTCGTTAGTTTATAGAGACTTCAACTTATGAAGATAAGAATTATAATGGGTTCAAAAATTAATAATAGATGTTTAAAAGATATGGTCAATGAATATGCTAAGCGGTTGAGTTCTGTGATGGAAATTGAAATAATTGACTTTAAATCAACTGGGAATGATGTGAAAGAATATGAGAAATTTATAAAATTATCAGAAGGTTTTTATAGAGTAGCATTGGCTGTAGAAGGAAAGCAGCTTGATTCGGAGTCTTTTGCTAAATGGTTTGAAGGTAAGCAGAACAAGAATATAGCTTTTTTAATAGGTGGAGCTAAAGGATTAAGTGAGATATTGAAAAAAAAGTGTAATGAACTATTTTCTTTATCAAAATTAACTTTTGCTCATGAACATGCTTTGCTTTTACTAAGTGAGCAGATATATAGAGCATATACGATTATACAGGGACATCCCTATCATAAGTAGGAGGTAACTTATGGAAAAAGAAAAATTAGAGTATCATAAAAGTAAATTGCTGAAGATGAGAAATGAACTGATAGATAGATTACAAAAGAAATATCAAGAAGCTATCGATTTGGGGAAAGGGGAAGGGCAAGATTCAGCTGATCAAGCTTATAAGATTTACAATAGAAATCTTATGCTTGGAAAAGTAGAGACAGATGCATTAAAATTAAAACTTGTTGAAGATGCTTTAAAAAGAATTGAAAAAGGTACATATGGGATTTGTATAAGCTGTGAAGAAAAGATAGATGAAAAGAGATTGGAATATGTACCATTTGCAAGATATTGTACAGAATGTAAGACAGAATTGGAGAAAAAAGGTCTTATAAGGATGTAATGTGGAAAGGAAGAAGTTAATTCTTCTCATTTTAGATGGATGGGGTTATAGAGAAGAGAAGAAAAATAATGCCGTTTTGCTATCAAATCCTAAAAACTTTCTTTATTTATGGAATAACTATCCCCACACTCTTTTAAATGCCAGTGAAGAATGGGTAGGATTACCTAAAGGGCAGATGGGTAATTCTGAAGTTGGTCATACAAATATAGGAGCTGGTAGAGTTGTTTATCAGGATATTGTAAGGATTAATAAAGCACTGGAAACCGGTTCGATAAAGGATAATAAAAATATTTTAAAGTTTTTTGAGTTAGTTAAAAAGGATTCTGGTAGAGTACATTTTTTTGGGCTTGTGAGTGACGGAGGGGTTCACAGCCATATTGATCAACTAAAAGGTTTAATCAGGTTAGCTAAAGAGAATGGTATTAAAGAAGTGTTTGTTCACGCTTTCATGGATGGTAGGGATACTCCACCCAAAAGTGGGATTGATTATATAAAGGAACTGGATAGCTTCTTAAAAGGCTTAAATTTCGGTAAAATTGCCACAATATCTGGTAGATACTATGCTATGGATAGAGATAAACGCTGGGATAGGGTAAAGAAAGCTTTTGATGCGATACGTCATGGAGAGGGAATTGAGATTAATGATCCAATTGAAGCTGTAAAGGATGCATATGATAGGGGGGAGACAGATGAATTTATTATACCAACAGTTGTTGATAAAAAGGGTATTGTAAAGGATGGTGATGGAGTTTTCTTTTTCAATTTTAGGGCTGACAGGGCTCGTGAACTAACCATGTCTTTTATAAACAAGGATTTTGAATATTTTGATAGAAAAGGGATTCCCTCTGTTCATTTTATAACTATGACTAAATATAATAAAGATTTTGATGTTTTGGCGGCATTTCCACCTGAAAATTTAAAGAACATTTTTGGAGAGGTAATCAGTAAAGAAGGGTTGAGGCAACTCAGAATTGCAGAAACTGAAAAGTATGCTCATGTTACATTCTTTTTCAATGGTGGTAGGGAGCTTGTTTTTGAAAATGAGGAGAGGATACTTGTTCCATCACCGAAAGATGTTCCTACATACGATTTGAAACCTGAAATGTCTGTATTTGAAGTGGTGGATAGATTTGAAGAAGTCTTTACAAAGGGTGATATTGATGTTGTGATAATGAACTTTGCTAATCCTGATATGGTGGGACATACAGGAGTGGAGGAGGCTGCCATTAAGGCATGCAAAGCGGTGGATGAAGCTTTAGGTAAGGTTGTAAGTATTGCTGATAAAATGGATGCAGTATTAATTGTTACTGCTGATCATGGTAATTCTGAACAGATGTGGGATTATGAAAATAATCAACCTCATACAGCTCACACATTAAATCCAGTACCTTTTATAGTTTATAATTATGATTGTAAGTTAAAAGATGTTAGAGGAGAACTTGCCGATATTGCACCAACAATGTTGGAAATCCTGAATATTGAAAAGCCTGAAGAGATGACAGGTGAATCATTAATTGTTAAGTGAAGTTTTTTATTCTGAATGTTTATTTTGCAAACAAAAGATTAGTTTTACAGATTTAATATGTGAAGTTTGTTTTAATAATTTCGAACGGATAACTTTTTCATGCCATAAGTGTGGTTATCCGTTAGAGTCAGATTACATTATCTGTCGAAATTGTTTTCAGGCTAGATTTTATGAAAAGATTATGGTCTCGTACTGGTATAACTATGAGATGAGAACTTTGTTAAAATATTATAAATTTCATTATGGTTTTAAGAACTTGAAAATTTTTGAAAGATTACTAAGTGGTTTATGTATAGAAGACAATTATCATATTGTGACTCCGGTTCCTGTATATATATCAAGAAGACTTGTGAGATTAATCCAACCAGCATACTATTTATCGAAAATTATTTCTAAAAAGTTTGGAATACCGTACAAGACTTTATTAAAAAGAGTTAGATTTACTGAATATCAATGGAAATTAAAAAGAAATTTAAGAATAAAAAATATAAAGGGTGCTTTTGAATGTATGGATGACGTAAAAGGTTTGAAAATATTGCTTGTGGATGATATAATCACTACCGGAGCTACAATTAATGAATGTGCAAGAATTTTAAAAAAGTCTGGGGCTAAAAGAGTCGATATATTTTGTCTCAGTAAAGGGATGTTTTTATGACAATGGAAGAATTTATTGATTTAGTAAGACAATATTTTCACCACGTATTTTTTTTCTATAACAGGGAAAGTGATTTATTTTATAAAGTAACGGAAGATAAAATTGAGAATATTCAAATACCGGAAATATTAAAACCGTATTTATTAGAAAATTTTTCAGGGGCAAAGTATTTTGCAAAGAAGGATAAACAAATAGTATTTTTATTTGTTCAGGTTACACTATCTAATGGCGAAGGTGTCTTGATTTTATATGATACGAAAAATCTTAAAAATTTGGCAAGTTTTTTAGGTGTATTCTTCGAAAAATATATGAAGTTGCAAAACAATGCTGCGCAGTTTGAAAAAGAAGTGGAATTTTTAAGAGATGAACTGAATGAATGTGAAACAACTGTTAGTAAATTGGATGGGCAGGTTAAAAGATTAGAGTCGTTGATTGATGACTACAAGCTTCAAATTGAAGGGTTAGAGGAAAGTGTACAAATTTTGAGAAAAAGTAGAAAAAAGATGTTAAAACTTATCGATGGGATGAAGAATCCTCTTTTTTCTATAGATTTGAATTATGAATTAAACAATGTAAATGAAGCGCTAGGTAGGTTTACAGGTGTTGATAGTTTACCAAAATTTATTGGCAGTAAATGTTTTAAGACAATATTTAATTTTGAACAACCTTGTAAGTGGTGTAAGATAAATGAGGTAGTTGATAGCAAAATTAGTGTGAGTCAGCACATTTCGGTAAATAAGGGTGATAAGAAAATTTGGTTTGAACAAACTATGTATCCTATCTTTGATGAAGAAGGTAGAGTTATTGAAGTCGGAGAAATTTTGCAAGATATTACAGAACAATATGAACTTTTAGAAGATTTGGAAAAAACACAAGATAAAATAAAAAAGATATCTAAAGATAGAATTCATGCACTAAATGAGGTTAATCAGCTTAAAAGTGAATATCAAAAGTTATTGGAAGGGTATAATTCTTTGGTAGAAAGAAATCAAAAACTTACGAATGTAATTGAGAAATTATTAAAAGAAAGTCATGTGGGACAAATTATAGATTTAAAAAAAGAGAATAATGCTTTAAAGGTAAAATTGGAAAAATTACATACGATAATAGAAAGATTGAAAAGTGAAGTTGAAAATCTTAGAAAAAAAGAACGGGAAAATATAAAAAAATCTATATACAGTATTGACAGATTGTTTAATATGATTACAAAAAGAGGGGATTTTAAAAAGGAAGAGTACGAAAAAGTTTTTAACTTTATTAGTACTCAATTGGAATCTATTAAAAACAAATTGGGTATAAAGGAGGACGGTAATGGCAGTGAAAGTAGCAATTAACGGATTTGGTAGGATTGGTCGTTGTGCGTTTAGAGCAGCAGTGGAAAGAGGGCTTGATATCGATTTCGTAGCAATTAATGATTTGACAGATGCGGCTACATTAGCTCATTTGTTAAAGTGGGATTCAGTACATGGGAAAAGTGGTTTTGATGTGGATGTAGATGGTGAATATTTAGTGGTAAATGGTAAAAAAATAAAAGTTTATGCTGAAAAGGATCCTGCGAGTTTACCTTGGAAGGAATTGGATGTAGATGTTGTAATAGAGTCTACTGGTTTGTTTAGAAAAAGAGAGCAGGCATCAAAGCATTTGGAAGCAGGAGCTAAAAAAGTTATTATTTCTGCTCCAGCGGAAGATCCTGATATTACAGTAGTTTTAGGTGTAAATTTTGATAAATATGATAAAGAAAAGCATAATATTATATCCAACGCTTCTTGTACTACAAACTGTCTTGCTCCTGTTGCAAAAATATTAAATGATAAATTTGGTATTGTAAAAGGGGTTATGACTACAGTTCACTCATATACAAATGATCAACGTATTTTGGATTTGCCTCACAAAGATTTAAGAAGAGCAAGAGCTGCAGCAGTTTCTATGATACCAACTTCTACTGGGGCTGCTAAAGCTGTAGGACTTGTTTTACCAGAATTGAAAGGTAAACTTGATGGTCTTGCTATCAGAGTTCCAACTCCAAATGTATCCATTGTTGATTTAACATGTGAGCTTTCAAAAAATGTAACTGCTGAAGAGGTAAATAATGCCATTAAAGAAGCTGCTGAAAATGAAATGAAGGGTATCTTGGAATATGTGGAAGAGGATTTAGTGTCTATTGATTTTAACGGCAATCCTCATTCAAGTATTTTTGATGCAAAATTGACAAAAGTTGTTGAAGGAAATTGTGTAAAGGTTTTTAGTTGGTATGATAATGAGTGGGGTTATTCAAATAGGATAGTTGAGCTTGCAACTAAAGTTTTTTAACTTTATAAAGGGGAGGTTCCTCCCCCTTTTTTATTAGTCAACAGGAGGAATCATATGGTGAAAAAGGTAACTGAACTTGATTTATCGGGTAAACGTGTCTTTTTGAGAGTTGATTTTAATGTTCCTATAAAAAATGGTGAGATTTTAGATGATACAAGGATAAAGGAAGCGCTTTCAACAATAAATTTTATCAAAGAGAAGGGTGGAAAAGTAATTCTTGCAAGTCATTTGGGTAGGCCAAAGGGGGAGAGGAAACCAGAGTTTTCATTGAAGCCTGTGGCAGATTATTTAAATGTGCCTTTTTTGAGTGATTGCATAGGTGAGGAAGTTGTTAATTATACAAAAAGCATGAAAAACGGTGATGTGGTTTTGTTGGAGAATCTGAGGTTTTATAAAGGTGAAGAGAAAAATTCTGATGATTTTGTAAATGAGTTGAAAAAACTTGGGGATGTTTATATAAATGACGCTTTTGGAACATGTCATAGAAGGCATGCTTCGGTTTACGGTTTGCCCAAGGTTATGGAAGAGAAAGGGGCTGGATTTCTCATTGAAAAAGAAGTGCAGTATTTCGAAAAGTTGTTAAAAGCGCCGGAAAAACCTTTTACAGCGATTATTGGTGGTGCTAAAGTTAGTGATAAAATAGGAGTATTAAAAAGTTTGATAAATCTTGTGGATAATATTTTAATCGGTGGAGCCATGGCTTATACTTTTCTAAAAAGTCAGGGCCATAACGTGGGGAATTCTTTAGTAGAGGATGATTATCTTGAATTGGCGCAAGAAATCTTAAAATTAGCAAATGACAAAAATGTTTCCATATTGCTGCCTCAAGATCATGTAGTGAGTGATTCGCTTGATGGAGAAGCGGAATATCTCGACTCGATAGATATTCCCGATGGTAAAATGGGGCTAGATATTGGGCAAAAGACAATAAAATCTTATATTGAGATTTTAAAGAAAAGTAAAACAGTGTTATGGAATGGTCCAATGGGCGTATTTGAAAAATCACAATTTTCTGAAGGGACATTCAGTGTTGCTAAAATACTTGCTAGCATAGATGCTGTAACTGTAGTTGGTGGTGGTGATTCTGTCAGTGCCGTTAAAAAAGCTGGAGTTGCGGAAAAAATTGATCACATTTCTACAGGTGGAGGAGCATCATTAGAATATATAGAATTTGGAAGTTTACCAGGGATAGATGTATTAAAATGACGTTTTAATAAGCAGTAAAAAAAGGTTGACAATAAGTGTTAGTTTTGATATGAAAGCCATGGGTTCTAGTAATTGTGTACAGTATACAATCTAATTAAGTTAAATTAGGAGGCAAAATGATAAATGTAGATGCAACTGTATTTTTGCAAATGATTAATTTTTTGCTTATACTTTTTATTGGCAAGAAAATGATTTATGATCCAATGCTTTCAACAATGGAAAGTAGGGATAGGAAAATTAATGATTTGAAAAAATCTGCAGAAGCGATGCGTGAAGAGCTTGATAGGCTTAAAAAGGAATACGAAGAGAAGATGGCTAACGTAAAGAAAGAAATTACTGAATATCAAAATAATATCAGGCAAAAAGCAATGTCTGAAGCAAGCGAAATGGTTGCTAAAGTTAAGGCAGAGCTTGATGAAAAGATAGAGAATGCAAGGAAAGAGATAGAGATTGAAAAAGAGAAAGCTAAGATCGCACTTGAAAAAGAGGCTGAGATCTTAGCAAATATTATAGCTGAAAAAATAACCAAGGCTGCATAGGAGGTCTGTGTGTATAAAGTTTTTGCTTTTATATTGATGTTAATCCCTTATATCGCTTTAGCTGAGGAAGCTGGTCATGGTGGTGGCCCTGATGTTAGAGGGTTTGTATGGAGATTAATTACTTTTGCTGTTTTTGTTTTTATTGTTGTAAAACTACTCAAAAATCCACTTAAAAAACTTTTAATAAATAGAACAGATGAGATTAAAAAATTAATAGATGAAGCTACAAAGGCAAGAGAGGAAGCTGAAGTAGAGCTGACAAACTATAAACATAAGCTTGAAACAATGGAACAAGAATTAGAAATGATGAAGAAAAGGGCTTTTGAAGCAATAGAGACAGAAAAGGAACAGATACTGCAGGATGCTGAAAAAAATATTGAAAAGCTAAAAAAGTTTGCTGAAAATCTTATAGAATCAGAAGTTGCGAAAGCAAAACAAGAGCTAAAGGAAAAAACTGTTGAGCTTGCAATGAAACTAACAGAAGAGAAACTAGATGTTTCTCTTGATAAAGCAGCTAAAGAGAAACTAACTAGAGAGTATATTAAAAAGTTATTAGAGGTGCAAAATTGATAGTGACAATAGTTGCAAAAAGATATGCAAATGCACTATATGAATATGCGAAAGAAAAAAATAATGTAGAGCAGATTTTAGATGAGCTAAAATCGTTGGTTGATTTGTATGAAAGCTCAGCGGATTTTCAAGAATTAGTAAAAAATCCGTTAATTAAGAGAAGTGAAAAAGAAAAGGTTTTTGAAGAGTTAAAGAATAGGAATGCTATTAGTGAAACACTTTATAATTTTCTTTTGATGTTAACTGAGAAAAATAGGTTAAATTTGATTGTAGAGATTTATATGCATTATAGAATTCTTCTTATGGAAGATAGGGGTGAAGTTGATGCATATGTAAAAATTGCAGATGATTATGATGATGTATTGAAGAAAGAGATAGGTGATGTTCTCTCCAAAGTTACAGGTAAAAAAGTGAATTTGAATATTGAAATTGATAAAACTATATTAGGCGGATTTGTAGCACAAGTTAAAAGCAATATGTATGATGCAAGTATAAAAGGTCAGTTGAGAAAATTAAAAGAGACTTTATTACAAGTATAAATAAAAAAAGGAGTTATGCTGTATGCAAATAAGGGCTGAAGAGATAAGCAAAATCATTAAAGAACAAATTGAACATTTTGAACAAAAAGTTGAAATGGAAGAGATCGGTACTGTTATAAGTGCCGGTGATGGTATTGCAAAGGTCTATGGTCTTGATAATGCTATGGCTGGAGAGCTTGTTGAGCTTCCAGGTGGTGTTTACGGTATTGTTTTTAACCTTGAGGAAGATAATGTTGGTATCGTTATTATGGGTGCATATGAGCACATTAAAGAAGGAGATGTGGTAAAGAGAACCGGAAGGATTGCTTCTGTTCCTGTTGGTCCAGAACTTATAGGACGAGTTGTAAACCCATTAGGTCAGCCTATTGACGGTAAAGGACCTATCGATGCCAAAGAGTACGACGTTATTGAGAAGATAGCTCCAGGTATTGTTAAAAGAAAACCGGTTCATGAGCCTCTTCAAACCGGTATTAAGGCAATAGATGCCATGATACCTATCGGTAGAGGCCAAAGGGAATTAATCATTGGTGACAGGCAGACAGGTAAAACTGCTGTGGCAATTGATACAATCATCAACCAAAAAGGTCAGAATGTTATCTGTGTTTATGTTGCCATTGGACAGAAGAGATCAACAGTGGCAAGGGTTGTTGATACCCTTGAAAAACATGGTGCTATGGACTACACAATTGTTGTTGCTGCTACTGCAAGTGATCCTGCACCATTACAGTTTATTGCTCCTTTTGCTGGTTGTACAATGGGTGAGTATTTTAGAGATAGAGGCCAGCATGCATTGCTTATTTACGATGATCTTTCAAAACATGCTGTAGCATACAGGCAGATGTCACTTCTTCTTAGAAGACCACCTGGTAGGGAAGCTTATCCTGGTGATGTATTTTATCTTCATTCAAGATTATTGGAAAGGGCAGCTAAGTTTAATGATGAAAATGGAGCAGGTTCATTAACAGCTCTGCCAATTATTGAAACACAGGCAGGGGACGTTTCTGCATATATTCCTACAAACGTTATTTCTATTACAGATGGTCAGATCTATCTTGAAACAGACCTTTTTTATGCAGGGATAAGACCAGCAGTAAACGTTGGTTTGTCTGTATCAAGGGTTGGTGGTTCTGCACAAATTAAGGCTATGAAGCAGGTGGCTGGTCGCCTTCGTCTAGATCTTGCTCAGTACAGAGAATTGGCAGCATTTGCTCAATTTGGTAGTGACCTTGATGCAGCCACAAGGGCTCAGCTTAACAGAGGTGAAAAGCTTGTTGAGATCTTGAAGCAAGGACAATATCAGCCAGTTCCAGTAGAAGAGCAAGTATTAATTATATTTACTGGTGTTAATGGTTATCTTGATGATATTCCAACTAAGAGCATTCAGAGATTTGAGAAGGAATTTCTTAGTTATGTGAAGACTAATAAGCCTGATATATTAGAGGATATAAGAACTAAGAAAGCATTGGATGACGAATTAACGAATAAAATGAAAGCTGCTATTGAAGAATTCAAAAAGCAGTTTAGCGCATAATTAGGAGATTAGAATGCCCGGAATGAGGGATATTAAAAGGAAAATACAGTCAGTAAAAAGTACTCAGAAAATTACAAAGGCCATGAAAATGGTTTCTGCCGCCAAATTGAGAAAGGCGCAGGAAGCCATGGAGGCCGCTAGGCCTTATGCTAATAAAATATATGAAGTAGTTTCGTCTATTGGGAAAAGAGTAAATCCGGAGCTTCATCCGTTTTTACAGCAAAAGGAAGAGATAAAAAATATCTGTCTGGTAATGTTTACTTCTGATAGAGGATTGTGTGGAGCATTTAATGCAAATGTCATTAAAGCTGCAAACAGATTTGTAGAAGAGAATAGTGATAAAAATATTAAGTTAATATGTGTAGGTAGACGAGGCTACGATTTCTTTAGAAATAGAGATGTTGAGATAGTGGAGAAATATACAAATTTCAGTGGAAAAGTAACCTATGATGATGCCATTGACATTGGGAAGGTTATAGTTGATAAATTTTTGGAAGGAGAATTTGACGAAGTTTATCTTCTTTTTAATGAGTTTAAATCCATTGTATATCACGTACCAAAAGTAGTAAAAATGCTTCCACTATCTTTTGATAAAGAAGAAGATGAAGTATTGATAGACTATCTTTATGAACCAAAACCGGATATATTGTTAAAAAATATAATGCCAAAATTTATAAACTTTACAGTTTACAGAGCATTGCTTGAATCAATTGCTGGTGAGCATGGTGCTAGAATGGCAGCTATGGATAATGCAACAAGAAATGCCGGTGAGCTTATTGATAAATTAGTGTTGAGTTTTAATAAAGCTCGTCAGGCAGCAATTACAAAAGAAATACTTGATATAGTTAATGGTGCTGAAGCATTAAAATAATGAAATTTATGGGGTGTATATAATGGCAAATGTAGGTAAAATTGTTCAGATTATCGGTCCGGTGGTGGACGTAAAATTTGAATCAGGGAATCTCCCTGAAATTTATAATGCTCTTAAAATTGAGGATAAGGTTCATAACCGTGTGATCATTTGTGAAGTTGAGCAGCACTTAGGTGAAAACACTGTAAGATCTGTTGCGATGACTTCTACAGACGGTCTTGTAAGAGGAATGGAAGTAATTGATACAGGTAGGCCAATTACTGCACCTGTTGGTAAAGGCGCATTGGGTAGAATTTTAAACGTTGTAGGTGAGCCTGTGGACGAAGCTGGTGAAGTTAAGGCTGATGATTACTGGCCTATCCACAGACCAGCACCAAAGCTTGAGGATCAGGAAACAGGATATGAAATCCTTGAGACTGGTATTAAAGTTATTGACTTGTTAGAGCCTTATACAAAGGGTGGTAAGACAGGTCTTTTCGGTGGTGCTGGTGTTGGTAAAACAGTATTGATTATGGAATTGATTAACAACATTGCAAAACAGCACGGTGGTTATTCAGTATTCTGTGGTGTTGGTGAAAGGACAAGGGAAGGTAATGACCTCTGGTTAGAGATGCAAGAAGCAGGAGTTCTTGACAAAGTTGCACTTATTTATGGTCAGATGAACGAACCACCTGGTGCAAGGATGAGGGTAGGTCTTACAGGTTTGACCATTGCAGAATATTTTAGAGATGTGGAAGGGCAAGACGTTCTTCTTTTCATAGATAACATTTTCAGATTCTCTCAGGCAGGTTCTGAGGTTTCAGCGTTGCTTGGACGTATGCCTTCAGCGGTTGGTTATCAGCCAACACTGGGTACTGAAATGGGTGAGCTGCAAGAAAGGATTACATCTACTAAAAAAGGTTCTATTACATCAGTTCAGGCTGTATACGTACCTGCTGATGACCTTACTGACCCAGCTCCAGCTACAACATTTGCTCACCTTGATGCTACAACAGTTCTTTCTCGTCAAATTGCTGAGCTTGGTATTTATCCTGCTGTGGATCCATTGGATTCTACATCAAGGATACTTGATCCAAATATTGTTGGTGAAGAGCATTATTCAGTAGCAAGGGGTGTTCAGGCAGTTCTTCAAAGATATAAAGAGTTGCAAGATATTATTGCTATTTTGGGTATGGAAGAATTGTCAGAAGAAGATAAACTTATAGTTTCAAGGGCAAGGAAAATACAGAGGTTCTTGTCACAGCCATTCCATGTTGCAGAGCAGTTTACTGGTATGCCTGGAAAATATGTACCATTAAAGGATACAATAAGAGGATTTAAAGAGATTCTTGATGGTAAATGTGATGATCTTCCAGAACAGGCATTTTACATGGTAGGTGGAATTGAAGAGGTTTATGAGAAGGCTGAGCAACTGAAGAAAAGAGGATAAAAATGGCAGATAAATTGCAGTTTATACTGGTTTCTCCAGAAAGAGAACTGTTGAATGAAGAAGTTGATGAAGTTATTGCTCCTGGCGTAGAAGGTGATTTTGGTGTATTGCCAGGGCATACACCTTTTTTAACTGCCTTAAGAGTTGGTGAACTTGTATATAAAAAAGATGGGCGTGAAGAATATGTAGCAATTGACAGAGGGTTTTTGGAAGTTTCAGATGACAAGGTAACTGTTTTGGCTGAGAGTGCTGAGCTTGGACGTGAGATTGACTTGGAAGAGGCTATAAGGAGAAAACTTGAAGCTGAGAAAGCACTTGAAGCAGCAAGAAGAGAAGATGAGATTAAGTTCAGAAAAGTGGAAGCACAGCTGCAAAGAGAATTGTTAAGAATCTCTGTAGCTGAAAAATATAGAAAATAGGCGGCCAGCAGGCCGCTTTTTTATTATGATTGAATTTACGATCGATTCAATCATTTATAGCGATGTTAAAATTGTCCAACCTGTAAATGGATTTAGATTTTCAGTAGACTCACCTTTGTTATATCGATTTATAAGGGAAAAAGCTGGAGTAAAGAATATCCTTGATATTGGTAGTGGTAGCGGAATTCTTTCTGTACTTTTGCTAAAAAAGTTTTCGAAAGCTCAAATTGATGCTGTGGAAATAGATAAATTGATGTTTGAATGTCTGTGTAAGACGGTGGAAATTAACGGTTTATCCGATAGAGTAAAGCCATATCATTGTGATATTTTTAAATTTAAACCTTCCAAAAAGTATGATTTAGTTGTTTGTAATCCGCCATACAGAAAAATTGGTACAGGTAGGTTGTGTAAAGAAGATAGAGAAAATATAGCAAGATTCAATGAAAGTATGAATATTGAAGATTTAATGGATTATGTAAGTAAGGTGCTGAAGAATAGAGGATTATTTTATATGAGTTATGATGCAGATATGTTAGTGGATATAATTTACTTTGGAAGGAAAAAAAGGCTTGAGCCAAAGAGGATTAGATTTTTGCACTCTTCTCTTGAAAAGCAAGCAAGATTGGCATTTGTAGAGTTTATATTGGGTGGTGGTGCTGAATTGAAAATTGAGCCACCTCTTATTCAAAAAAGTGAAGAATTTGAAAATCTATTGAAATCAAAATAAAATCACTTAACTTTTCAGTAGATAGCGTTGGATATTCTTATTAAGTATGTGGAGGGAAGAATGAGTGCGATGGCGTTTTTTAGTATTACCCCCATAGGTAAAGAGGAAAGTGTATCTAAATATGTGGCAAGAGTTGTAAAAAAAGTTGAAGAAAGTGGTTTGCAATGGACACTTACACCTATGGGAACAATAATTGAAGGAGAGACATTGGAAGATGTTTTGAAAGTGATAAATGAGGGTGCAGAAGAGCTGAAGGATTGTAATAGACTGTCGATTTCAATAAAAATAGATTATCGTAGAGATAGGCAAAGTGGAATGGGAAATAAAGTTAAGAGTGTAATGAACAAGATTGATGAAGTCAGATAAAAGAGTAAATTGCCATAAATGTAAAGGATTTTATATAACCTGGGATAAAAATTTCCCTTATGGATGTAGAATTTTAGGATTTAAGTCGAAATATTTGCCATCGGTGGAGGTATACAGAAGTTCAGGTGTGAAATGTATGTATTTTACTCAGAAATAGAAATAATTTTGTATGGTATTTGACCAACGAGGGTGTTTTTTAAATTTTCAAAAGACTGAGAATAATCAGTTATGTGAATCAACCTTTTTCCTGAATTATTAAAATTTATTTTAAGTTTTTCAATATCTTCTATGATTGCAATGGAAGAATCTACTATATTAATGTTTGTGAAAATTTCCTTAATTTGATTTTTTAATAAAGGATAATGGGTACAACCTAAAATTATTGTGTCTATATTTTTTGAGATAAAATCTTCAAGGTATTCTTTAATCATTAGTGTGGCAACAGGATGGTTATATAAACCTTCTTCAACTATGGGTACGAATAGTGGACAGGCTTTTTGGAATATCTGAATGGATGGATCAATTTCTTTGATACCGTGTAAATAAGCGTTGCTATTAACGGTAGCTTGTGTACCGATTATAAGTATTTTTTTGTTTTTAGTTGTTTTTAAAGCGGCTCTAATACCTGGTTTAATTACACCTATCACAGGAATTTTAAACTTTTCCTTTAAAGCCTCAATGGCACAACTTGAAGCACTGTTACATGCAATGATTAAGGCTTCTATGTTATAATGATTGCACAAATATTGGGCGCACTCAATACTGTATTTGATTATGGTATCTTTAGACCTTATGCCGTAAGGAACTCTAGCCGTATCACCTAAATAAAAGATGTCAAGTGTTGGAAAACAATTAGCAATACTTTTAAAAACAGTTAATCCGCCAACCCCTGAATCAAATACACCAATTGCCATAAAATACCTCAATATTTATTTTGAAGGGTATATTACTTTTTATTTTTAAGTTTGCAACAAAAGAATTTGATAAAATTAGGGGAGAAGGACGCTCAATTTATAGTAAATTGAGCGCATAAAATTTTGATTTAATGATTAAAATTCGATATCACATCCGCCAGCACAACCGGAACATCCATTAGCAGTGCAGGAAACTTCGTTAATATAGAGCTCAATCCATTTGAAGAATTCCATATTCAACCATTTTTTATCATCATCTGATAACTTATTAAAACCATTATCAAACATTTTTTTCAGTTCATCCAATTGTTTCAATTCCTGTTCGTCAAGTTCCTCAGCAAAGTCTTCCACGATTGTTATTTCTTTTTTTAATTCAAGTAAATCTTCTCTACTCATTTTAATCTCCTGTTATTTTTAAGACTAATCTACTCTTATTTAGATTTAATGCAATAAAAATATTGCAGAATATTAAATTTATTATTTTACTTTTTTCGCTTCTTTCCATAGTTGTTCTAATTCATCTAGAGTTGCATCTTCAGGAGACAAACCTTTTTCGGCAAGTCTATTTTCAATATGCTTGAAGCGATCCACAAATCTGTTGTTTGCTTTTCTTAAAGCTTCATCCGCATTTACATTCAAAAATCTGGACAAATTTATGAGTGCAAATAATAAATCACCAAATTCGTGCTCAATATCATTTAAGTTTCCTGTTTTGATGGCGTCCTGCAACTCGTTGAATTCTTCATGAACTTTCATCATACATTCGTCACTGCTTTGCCAGTCAAAACCGACCTTTTTGGCTCTTTCTTGCAATTTGTAAGAACGCTGAATGGAAGGCATTTTTGCAGGGATATCATCTAATATTGATCTTTTCCCTTTCTTTTTTTCTTCAGCCTTGATTTTTTCCCAGTTTATCAGGACTTCATCCGTACTTTTAACTTTTATGTCTCCGAAAACATGTGGATGCCTTCTTATCAGTTTTTCTGAAATTGTATCGATAACCTCATTTAATGTGAAAAGCCCTTCTTCTTCAGCTATGATAGAATGAAATAGTACATGTAATAAAATATCTCCAAGTTCTTCTTTGATATTATTGATATCTTTTCTATCCAGAGCATCTATAAATTCAAAGACCTCTTCGATTACATAATCTTTGAGAGAATATAAGTTTTGTTCTCTATCCCACGGACAACCATCGGGAGCTCTTAATTTTTTTATGATATTTACTAAATTTCTAAATTTTTTTTCCATTTTTTCTCCTAATCGATTATTTTAAAATTTAATCGTTTGGCGTGATGTAATATAATATTATATTCCAGATCATTAATTCTTCTGCTCAATTTTTCATATGAATAAGCTTTATTAGCAGGATAATATTGATTCATTATATTAATATGGATGTCCGAGCTTGTTGCAGAGCGTATTAAATTTAGTGCTTTAATACTGTTTTCAACATAGTTTGGCAAGATTAGGTGTCTGATTAAAACCCCTTTTTTGGCAATACCATTTTCTAGGATTAACGGTCCCACTTGATTATACATTTCGGCTAAAGAGTTTTTTGCATAAAAAGTATAATCGTTGATTTTCGATAATTCTTGAGCAAGACTATCATCACCGTATTTAAAGTCAGGCATATAAATATCTATTAAGCCGTCAAGCAGTCTTATAGTTTGAGGAAGTTCATAACCACCGCAATTGTAAACAACAGGTATCGATAATCCTTTTTTTAATGCGATATAAACCGCTTCAGCTATACTGTGTATGACATGGGTCGGTGTTACTAAATTGATATTATGTACACCTAAATTTTCCAACCTCAAAAAAAGATCTGCCAGCATTTCGGGAGTATATATATTACCTGAAACGTCTTGGCTTATCTCGTAATTTTGGCAAAAGACACATCTTAAGTTACAACCAGCAAAGAAAATTGTTCCACTTCCATTGGTACCGCTGATTACAGTTTCTTCACCATAATGTTTTCCGAATGAAGCGACTACAGCTTGATCTTTTATCAGGCAAAATCCGACATCTGTTTTTCTGTTAACTCCGCATTTATTTGGGCAGAGAGAGCATTTTTCTATGTTTTTTTTGAGTTTATTTATATTGAGAATAATTTTATTCATATGAAAAGTATATCTTATTTGAAAAGATTTGTTAAGAGGATTTCTGTAAAAGATAGGGATAAAAATTGCAAATATCTATATTGCAAATATTATTTTAAAAAGTAGATTAGTTAATAAATAAAATTCGTAGGAGGGAATAATGAAAACTGTACTGATAACTGGAGCAAGTAAAGGGATTGGCTACCACCTTGCTAAAAAAATGGCAGATCAAAAGTTAGTTGATAAAATGGTTCTTGTTGCAAGGAGTATGAGTACAAAGGATGATTTAAAAAAATATTTTGAAGATAGAGGAGTTGATTATCTTTTTATAGATGCAGATCTTTCTAAAAGGGAGGATGTGGATAGATTATATGATAGTGTTAAGAAAAAAGGGTGGAAAATTGATGTTTTGGTGAATAATGCGGGTAGAGGTATATTTAATTTTATAAAAGACGAAAGCTTTGAAACAATAAATGAGATTATCAGCTTAAATGTTACGGGATTGATTTATTTAACTTCATTATTTATTGAAGACTTAATCGATAATAAAGGTACAATAGTGAATATCGCATCTGTTGCTGGAAGAAAAGGGTTTGCAGGCTTGTCTGTTTACTGTGCTACTAAATGGGCTGTTGTTGGTTTTTCGGAAAGTTTAAGAGATGAATTATGCTCCAAAAATGTGAGGGTTATTACAGTAGAACCTGGACTTGTGGATACGGATTGGGGTGAAAACTTACCTGAAAGCTTTGAGAAATACAAAAAAAGCGTAGATATGTTAAAACCTGAGGTTGTAGCTGAGACCATACTGTTTGCATTAAAGCAACCAGCAAGTGTCAGCTTAAATGAAATTTTAATCAGACCCACAAATCAACCAAGATAAAGTAAGATTGTAAAATTTTTAATACGTAGATATTTTTTTAAGTGAGGTATTTATTTGATGATTTGATTTTATATGCTATAATTTTATTAAAATAGTTAGAGAGGTGTTTTTATGGTGGATATTAAAAAAATCTTATGTCCGGTTGATTTTTCTGAAACCTCAAGATTTGCATTAAGATATGCCATTGATTTTGCAAGGGTTTTTGATGCTGAGCTTGAGATTTTCCATGTGATTTTTGATGAAACCCAGATTGTAGCGTTTTATCTTCCACAAGTGACTTTTCAAAACTTTGATAAAGAACTTGAGGAAGCTGCTAAGAAAGAGATGGACAAACTAATTGATGATTTTTCGGCTTTAAATGAGATAAAATACAGTACTAAATTTGCGAAAGGTACACCATTTTTAGAGATAATAAATGAAGCTAAAGAGAATAAGTTTGACATGATTGTAATAGGAACACATGGAAGGTCAGGTCTTGAGCATGTGTTATTTGGATCCACTGCGGAGAAAGTAGTAAGAAAATCACCATGTCCGGTGTTTTCTGTCAGACTTAAGGAGCATAAATTTGTGATGCCTTAAATTTATTGAATTTAATGAGAGGTTGAATTGTTGGTATCTAGTAAAATGTTTTGATTTATCAATTTTATAAAAATTTTTATAAAATTATATAAAAGTACTTGACAAGATATTCTTTTTTTTATAGTATCCACATCCGCTAAAAAAAATAAGCTGGCGTAGCTCAATCGGTAGAGCAGCTGACTTGTAATCAGCAGGTTGGGGGTTCAAGTCCCTTCGCCAGCTTTTCTGGAAAGGGGAGATACCCAAGCGGCCAAAGGGGGCAGACTGTAAATCTGCTGGCGTTTGCCTTCGGAGGTTCGAATCCTCCTCTCCCCATGTAAAGCGGGTGTAGCTCAGCTGGCTAGAGCATCAGCCTTCCAAGCTGAGGGTCGCGGGTTCAAATCCCGTCGCCCGCTTTTTTAAATATGGAATAAAGAGGGCGAAGTGCGCAGTGTCTTCGCCTGATTTTTTTGTATATGGGTGCCCACGTGGCTCAGTCGGTTAGAGCGCGTCCTTGGTAAGGACGAGGTCACCGGTTCGATTCCGGTCGTGGGCTTTTTTAAAGACGCTGGAGGGAGAACTATGGCAAAGGCAAAGTTCGAGAGGAAGAAACCTCACGTAAACGTAGGTACAATAGGTCACGTAGACCATGGTAAGACGACATTGACAGCAGCGATTACAAGAGTGTTGTCTACTAAAGGTTTTGCAGAGTTTACAGATTATGATAATATTGATAAGGCTCCAGAGGAGAGAGAAAGAGGTATTACAATTGCGACAGCTCACGTAGAGTATGAGAGTGAGACAAGACACTATGCACACGTAGACTGTCCTGGTCACGCTGACTACGTAAAGAACATGATTACTGGTGCTGCACAGATGGATGGTGCTATCTTGGTAGTGAGTGCAGCAGATGGTCCAATGCCTCAGACAAGAGAACATATTCTTTTGGCTAGACAGGTAGGTGTTCCATATATTGTAGTATTTATGAACAAAGTAGATATGGTAGATGATGAGGAATTGCTTGAGTTAGTAGAGCTTGAGGTTAGAGATTTACTTAGCACTTATGAGTTCCCAGGTGATGAAGTGCCAGTAATTAAAGGTAGTGCATTGAAAGCGTTGGAGAATCCAGAAGATGAGAAGTGGGCACAGCCTATCTGGGATTTAATAAAAGCTATGGATGAGTATATTCCATTGCCAGAGAGAGATATAGATAAGCCATTCTTGATGCCAATAGAGGACGTATTTAGTATTTCAGGTAGGGGTACAGTTGTAACAGGTAGAGTAGAGAGAGGTAAAGTTAAAGTAGGAGACGAAGTAGAGATCGTAGGATTGAGAGAGACTCAGAAGACAGTAGTTACTGGTGTAGAGATGTTCCGTAAGATTTTGGATGAGGGTGTAGCTGGAGATAACATTGGTGTGTTATTGAGAGGTATTAAGAAGGATGAGGTTGAGCGTGGTCAGGTATTGGCTGAGCCAGGTAGTATAACACCACACAGGAAGTTTAAGTGTGAGGCGTATATATTGACTAAGGAAGAAGGTGGACGTCATACCCCATTTTTCAGTGGATACAGACCACAGTTCTACTTTAGGACAACAGACGTTACAGGTGTGATTACATTGCCAGAGGGCGTAGAGATGGTAATGCCAGGGGACAACATCAGCTGTGAGGTAGAGTTGATCCAGCCAATCGCGATGGAGCAAGGGTTGAGATTTGCTATTCGTGAAGGTGGTAGGACAGTAGGTGCTGGTGTTGTTACTGAAATTATTGAATAGAGGTTAAACAGTTATGAGAGAAATTATAACGCTCGCTTGTACTGAGTGCAAAAATAGAAATTATACTACAACAAAAAATAAGAAAACAATGCAGGGAAAACTCGAATTAAAAAAATATTGTAAACACTGTCGTAAACATACTCTGCATAAAGAAACTAAATAGAGCAGGCCAGTAGCTCAATTGGCAGAGCACCGGTCTCCAAAACCGGGGGCTGGGGGTTCGAGTCCCTCCTGGCCTGCCATTTTCTTAAGAGGTATAAAAGTGGAAAAGCTTAAAAAATTTATTCAAGAGGTAAAAGAGGAGCTTAAGAAGGTAGTTTGGCCTACGAAGAATGAAACTATACAGATAACAGTAGTGGTTGTTGTTATGGTGATTCTTGTGTCTGCGTTTTTGGGTGTTGTAGATGTGGCTCTTTCTAAAATAGTAAAAATGATTGTAGGGTAAGTTATGGCTAAGCAATGGTATGTAGTGCATACGTATTCCGGGTTTGAGAAAAGAGTAAAACAGCTTCTTGAGGAAAAGGTAAAAAATCTAGGTATTGAAGATCAAATAGATGAAGTGTTGATCCCTACTGAAGATGTAATTGAGCTTAAGAAGGGTAAGAAAAAAGTAAGTAAGAAGAGGACTTTTCCTGGTTATATTCTTGTTCATATGGAGATGAATACAAAAAACTGGCACATTGTTAAAAGTGTTCCAAAAGTTACGGGGTTTGTTGGAGGTATAAATCCTGTTCCTATCCCAGAACAGGATGTGAAAGCAATGCTTGACCTTGTGAAAGCCCAAGCTCCAAGGCTTGCATCTAAATTTATTAAAGGTGATAAAGTTGAAGTTATTGATGGGCCATTCCAGGGCTTTACAGGGGTAATTGAAGAGGTTAATCCAGAGAAAGAAAAAGTTAAGGTTATTGTTAGTATCTTTGGTAGGCAAACACCTATTGAACTGGATTTCTTACAGGTTAAAAGAATCGGTTAGTATTGGAGGAATAGATGGCAAAAAAAGTGTTAGGACAAATTAAGTTACAGATACCTGCAGGCAAAGCAAATCCATCACCACCTGTAGGTCCTGCTTTGGGTCAGCGTGGTGTTAATATTATGGAATTTTGTAAAGCATTTAATGCTGCTACTCAAAATATGGGTGATGTAACTGTTCCTGTTATTATCACCGTATATGAGGATAGAAGCTTTACCTTTATAACTAAAACACCACCTGTATCAGAGCTTATTAAAAAAGAGTTAAAAGTAGAAAAGGGTTCAAGTAACCCAAAAAGAGATAAGATTGGTAAGCTTACAAAGGAACAGCTCAGAAAAATTGCTGAGATTAAACTGCCTGACTTGAATACAAAAGATATTGAAAAGGCAATGAAAATTGTTGCAGGTTCTGCAAGAAGTATGGGTGTTGAAACTGAATTATAAAGTTAAGGAGTGAATAGATATGCCAAGAAGAGGTAAAAAATATTTAGAAGCATTGAAGCAGGTCGATAAAGATAAAGCATACGATCTGCGAGAGGCTATAGACCTCGCCAAAAAAATTGCTTTTGCAAATTTTGATGAAACTGTTGATGTGGCAGTAAAACTTGGGGTAGATCCTCGCCATGCTGATCAAATGGTGAGAGGATCTGTTAGTTTACCTCATGGCACAGGTAAGCAGGTAAAAGTGTTGGTTTTTGCCAAAGGTGAAAAGGCAAAAGAAGCGGAAGAAGCAGGAGCAGACTTTGTAGGTGATGAAGATCTTGCAAAGAAGATTCAGGAAGGCTGGCTTGATTTTGACAAAGCCGTAGCCACCCCAGATATGATGCCAGTGGTAGGTAAGTTGGGTAGAATTCTTGGTCCAAGGGGTTTGATGCCAAACCCAAAAATAGGAACTGTTACAAATAATGTAAAAGAAATTGTTCAGCAATTAAAAGCAGGTATGATTGAGTATCGTGTTGATAAAGCAGGTATTGTTCATGCACCTGTTGGTAAAAAAAGTTTTGACACTGAAAAGTTGTTGGAAAATATTATCACACTTATGGATTCTCTTATTAAAGCAAAACCTGCATCAGCTAAAGGGCAATATGTAAGAGGAATGTATATTTCTACTACAATGGGCCCTGGTATAAAAGTAGATCATCAAAAGGTAGTGAACGAGCTCTAAATATGAAAAAACTCTGGTTGAAGAAGCAGGTAGCGTATGCTGTAAATCCTGCGGAAACCGGTTTGTATAGATTCAGCCGGAGTTAATTAGGAGGCTAAAATTGAAAAAAAGTGACAAAATAGCACTTGTCAATGATTTAACTGAGAAGGTTTCTAAAGCAAATGCACTTTATTTAGCTAATTATAAAGGGCTTACTTATAATGAGCTTAATACTATAAGACAGGCCCTTAAAGTACAGGGAAACGACTTTAGAGTCGTTAAAAATAGACTTTTAAAGATTGCTTTAAAAAATAATAATATAGAAAATCTTGATGCTCTGCTGGTGGACCAAACAGCAGTAGCTATAATTTTTGATGAACCTACCACTGCGGCAAAAGAGTTTAAAAAATTTGATAAAGAGTTCAAAAGTTTCGAAATAAAGGGTGGCTATATTGACGGTCAGGCTTTAAGTAAAGAGGAAGTGATTGCTCTTGCTGATATTCCAAGCAGAGAAGAACTTCTTGCAAAAATGCTCGGAAGTATGTCTGCTCCAGCAAGAAACTTTGTATCGCTTCTTGCCAATATTCCAAGAAGCCTGCTTAATGTGCTTAATGCAATTAAAGAAAAAAAAGAAAATAATTAAATGGAGGCTCTGATATGTCTATTACAAAGGAACAAGTAATTGAATTTATTGAAAATATGTCTGTTTTGGAATTGGCTGAGTTTGTAAAAGAGCTTGAAGAGAAATTTGGTGTTTCTGCTGCAGCACCTGTTGCAATGGTTGCAGGTGTACCAGGTGCAGCTGGTGGTGCTGAAGCAGCTGCTGAAGAAAAGACAGAATTTGATGTAATTCTTCAAAGTGCTGGAGATAAGAAAGTGCAAGTTATCAAAGTTGTTAGAGAGATTACAGGTCTTGGTCTTAAAGAAGCTAAAGCTCTTGTTGATGGTGCACCAAAACCAGTTAAAGAAGGCGTTTCTAAAGAAGAAGCAGAGCAAATCAAAACTAAGCTTGAAGAAGCTGGCGCAACTGTTGAAATCAAGTAATAATACTTTCTTAAAAACTTTAGGGGGCGTAATGCCCCTTTTTTTATCAACAATAAACTGTTCCGGTAGGTGAAAAATATGGAAAATATCATTAAACCTATAGAGAGGTTTAATTTTTCAAAAATTAAAAAGGTTTTAGAAGTACCTGACCTTTTAGAAGTACAAAAAAAATCGTATGCTGAATTTTTACAGATGGATAAAGATCCTAGTGAGCGTGAAGATAAAGGACTTGAGGCTGTTTTTAAAGAGGTTTTCCCTATTACTGACTTTAATGAGATGTCTGTGCTTGAATATGTGAGTTATTCCATTGAGAGTCCAAAGTATACTCCTAGGGAAGCTTTAGATAGAAATACAACTTATGCTGCACCTTTAAAAGTTAGGGTAAGACTTGTTAATTATGATATAGATGAGAATACAGGTGAGAAATTCGTAGTTTCAGCAAAAGAATCTGATGTTTATTTGTGTGATATTCCTCTTATGACTGAAAGGGGAACATTTGTTATAAATGGAGTTGAAAGAGTAATTGTTAATCAATTACATAGGTCTCCTGGTATATTCTTTGAGGATACAACTGCAGATAAAAGTGTTGTTGAAAAACATTTATACAGTGCGAGAATAATTCCTTATAGAGGTTCATGGATAGATTTTGAATTTGATAATAAAGATGTAATGCATGTTAGAATTGATAAAAAGAGAAAGATTATTGTTACTACTCTGTTAAAGGCTCTAGGGTATACTGATAAAGATATTCTTGAAGCTTTTTATGAAACTGAAAAAGTATTTATTAATGATGAGGGGATGTTTATAGAATTTGACCCTGAGAAAGTGTTAGGGAGGAGATTCTCATTAGATATTAAAGATGAATTTGGCGAGATAATAGTTAAAGCAAATCACAAAATAACAAAAGCTGCAAGAAGAAGATTAGTGAATGCTGGGATTAAATTTATCCCAGTTACTTTTGATGACATTTCTGATACCTTTATTGCTGAAGATATTATAAATGAAGATGGTGAAATTATTGCAGAAGTAAACCAAAAGATAACAGAGGAGCTTCTGGATCAAATAAAAGCTGAAGGTATCAATGAATTCGAAACACTTTATATTGATAGAAGTACATATGACTCTGTAATTCGTGATATTCTTGAAATAGATAAAACTTCTAATAGAGAAGAGGCTCTTCTTGAAATTTATAAGAAAATGAGGCCCGGTGAGCCTGCATCCATAGAAACTGCTGAAGCATTTTTCGAGAATCTCTTCTTTAATCCGAAAAGGTATGATTTATCAAAAGTTGGAAGGCTCAAAATAAATAAAAGATTAGGTTTAGATTTACCTTTAGAGCATACGGTTTTAACGAAAGAAGATATTTTGGAAACTGTTAAAACTCTTGATAAGATCCGTAGAGGGCTCGATACGATAGATGATATCGATCATTTAGGACATAGAAGGGTTAGAGCTGTTGGAGAACAGTTGCAGAATTTTATCAGAATCGGTTTAACTAGAATGGAGAAAACTGTAAGAGAGAGGATGAGTATTCAGGATGTGGATGAACTTACTCCACAAGATCTTCTCAACGCAAAACCTCTCTCAGCTACCATAAAGGAATTTTTTGGAAGTTATCAGCTTTCTCAATTTATGGATCAAACAAACCCACTTAGTGAAATTACACATAAGAGAAGATTGTCTGCTTTGGGTCCTGGTGGTTTAAATAGAGAGAGAGCAGGGTTTGAAGTAAGGGACGTACATACATCACATTATGGTAGAATATGTCCAATTGAAACACCTGAAGGTCCAAACATTGGTCTCATCACTTCATTGACTACTTATGCAAGGGTTAATGAGTTTGGTTTTATAGAAACTCCATATAGAAAAGTTGTGGATGGAAAAGTTACTGATGAGGTTGTGTATCTATCTGCTATAGAAGAAGAGGAATATTATATTGCGCAAGCTAATGCCCCATTAAATGAAGATGGTACCTTTGTTAGGGAGTATGTAGCTGCAAGACATAAAGGTGAGTTTGTAACAGTACCTGCAAGTAGTATTCAGTATATGGACGTTGCCCCTATGCAGATTGTTTCTGTATCAAGTTCGCTTATACCATTCCTTGAACATGACGATGCGAACAGGGCATTGATGGGTTCTAACATGCAACGTCAAGCTGTTCCTCTCGTTAGGACAGATGCTCCAATAGTAGGTACTGGAATGGAAAGAAAAGTTGCCGTGGACTCTGGGGCTGTTGTTGTTGCTAAAAATGCTGGTATTGTGGAGTATGTTGACGCAAGAAAAATTGTTATACGATATGAGAAAGGTGATAATGATTTTGGAATAGATACATATGAACTTATTAAGTATAAAAGATCCAACCAGGATACATGTATAAATTACAAGCCTATAGTTAAGAAAGGTCAGTATGTTGATAAAGGACAAGTAATTGCTGATGGTCCAGCTACTGATAGAGGGGATTTAGCTTTAGGTAGAAACGTTGTTGTAGCGTTCATGCCTTGGATGGGTTACAACTATGAGGACTCTATTCTTGTCAATGAAAGACTTGTTAAAGAAGATGCATTTACATCAATTCATGTGGAAATTTTTGAGATAGAAGCAAGAGATACAAAGCTTGGACCTGAGGAAATTACACGAGACATACCAAATGTAAGTGATGAAGCTCTCAAAGATTTGGATGAAAGTGGTATCATCAGAATTGGTGCATATGTAAAAGAAGGTGATATACTTGTAGGTAAAGTAACACCAAAAGGCGAGTCACAGACTACTCCAGAAGAGAAGTTGTTGAGGGCAATTTTTGGGGAAAAAGCTGGTGATGTAAAAGATGCGTCATTGAGGGTGCCACCTGGTATAAGGGGTACTGTTATAGATGTGCAAGTATTGACAAGAAGAGGCGTTGAAAAGGATGAGAGAACAGAGTTAATAGAATCATCTGAGTATGAAGCAATTAAGAGAGATTACGAGCAAGAAGTTGCAATTATTGAGGAAGGAAGAAAACAAAAGATAATTAAGCTTCTTACAGGTAAAAAACTTATAGAAGATTTTGTGGGTGATGATATTACCCTAAAAGAAGGAACTATATTAACTGAAGATATTTTAAAAAGCCTTGATTATACATCACTGAGTATGCTCCCAATAGAGAATAAGGCGGAGTTTGATGAAAAGTTATCTCAGTTAAATTTAATTTACTTCGATAGAATCAAAAGGGCTGAAGAGAAATTTAAAGATAGGAAGAAGAAGATAGAAAAAGGTGATGAACTTCCTGCTGGTGTATTAAAGCAGGTGAGAGTATATGTGGCGATAAAAAGGAAACTAATGGTGGGCGACAAAATGGCTGGTCGCCATGGTAACAAGGGTGTTATTTCAAGAATACTGCCTGAAGAAGATATGCCATATCTTCCTGATGGTACTCCTGTTGACATAGTGCTTAACCCACTTGGTGTTCCATCTCGTATGAACGTTGGGCAGATACTTGAAACACATCTTGGTATAGCTGCAAAAGCATTGGGATTATACATAGCAACACCAGTTTTTGATGGTGCTAAAGAGAGTGATATAAAAGAGATGCTTAGAAAAGCTGGATTGCAAGAAGATGGACAAACAGTGCTTTATGATGGAAGAACTGGAGAACCATTTGATCAGGAAGTGACTGTAGGTGTAATGTATATGCTTAAACTTCACCATTTGGTTGAGACAAAAATACATGCGAGATCAACTGGTCCATACTCCCTCGTAACACAACAACCATTGGGTGGTAAAGCACAGTTTGGTGGTCAAAGGCTTGGTGAGATGGAGGTATGGGCACTTGAAGGTTATGGTGCTGCATACTTGTTACAAGAAATGTTAACAGTTAAATCTGATGATGTGGAAGGTAGAACTAAGGTTTATGAAGCTATAGTTAATGGTAATTATTCATATAAACCTGGTTTACCTGAATCATTTAATGTGCTTATAAAAGAATTACAGGGGCTTGCTCTTGATGTGGAACTAATTAAGAGTGAAGACCTTGAAAAAGAAAGTAATGAATAAGATTTGTGGAGGGCTAAGTGGCTGTTAAAAGAGTAAACCCTTTTGAAATTGAAAAAGGCCCTATAGAATTTGATGCTATTAGGGTAAGAATAGCATCACCTGAAAAAATCAGGAGTTGGTCTTCAGGTGAAGTTACAAAACCTGAGACCATTAATTATAGAACATTTAAACCAGAAAGAGACGGGCTATTTTGTGCGAAGATTTTTGGACCTGTTAAGGACTGGGAGTGTTTGTGCGGTAAATATAAAAGAATGAAACACAGAGGGATTGTTTGTGAAAAGTGTGGTGTAGAGGTTATTCAGTCAAAAGTAAGACGTGAGAGAATGGGGCATATTGAGCTTGCCACTCCTGTTGCTCATATTTGGTTTTTTAAAGGGTCTCCAAGTAGAATTGGGTCTATTCTTGATCTTAATATTAAAGATATTGAAAGGGTTCTCTATTTTGAATCTTACATTGTGATTGATCCTAAGAATACTACGCTGAAAGAAAAAGAAATTTTGAGTGAAGAGAGATATCGTAAACTGGTTGAGGAATATGGTCCAAACGCCTTTGTGGCTAAAATGGGCGCAGAAGCTATTAAGGAACTTCTAAAGAAAGTGGACTTAGATATCCTGATTATGGAGCTTAAAAAAGAGCTTCATGAAACAGGTAGTCAGCAGAAAAAGCTTAAGATTGCAAAAAGATTAAGGGTTATAGAAGGGTTCAGGAAAAGTGGAAATAAACCAGAATGGATGATTCTGGATGTAATTCCTGTAATTCCACCAGAATTGAGACCACTTGTTCCCCTAGATGGTGGTAGGTTTGCAACAAGTGATTTGAATGATCTTTATAGAAGAGTAATAAACAGAAATAATAGATTGAAGAAATTGATGGAGCTTAATGCTCCCGAGATAATTATCAGAAATGAAAAAAGGATGCTTCAAGAAGCAGTTGATGCTCTTTTTGATAATGGAAGAAGAGGAAGAGTAATCAGAGGTTCCAATAAGAGACCTCTTAAATCATTGAGTGATGTTATTAAAGGTAAGCAGGGAAGATTTAGACAAAACCTCCTTGGTAAAAGGGTGGATTACTCTGGTAGATCGGTTATTGTGGCTGGTCCACATTTGAAAATGCATCAGTGTGGTCTACCAAAAGTAATGGCGTTAGAACTATTTAAGCCATTCTTGTATTACAAACTAGAAAAAGAAAAAGGATATGCTGCTACCATTAAACAGGCTAAAAAAATGGTAGAAGAGCAACGTCCAGAAGTTTGGGATATTCTGGAAGAGGTTATTAGGGAACATCCTGTTCTGTTGAACCGTGCACCTACACTTCATAGACTTGGTATCCAAGCATTTGAGCCAGTGTTAGTGGAAGGTAAAGCTATTCAACTTCACCCTCTTGTTTGTCCAGCATTTAACGCTGACTTTGACGGTGACCAGATGGCTGTACACGTGCCACTTTCCATTGAGGCTCAAACTGAGGCAAGAGTGTTAATGCTCTCCTCATATAATATTCTTTCTCCTGCTCACGGACGTCCTCTTGCTGTGCCAACTCAAGATATGGTCCTTGGGTGTTATTATCTTACAAGAGGGTTAAAGAATGCGAAAGGGGAAGGAAAACTCTTTGCTTCTCCAGAAGAAGTATTGATTGCATATGACAATAATGCTGTCGATATACATGCAGAGATCAAAGTACGTATAGATGGAAAAATTTATGATACAACAGTTGGTAGAGTAATTTTCTATCAGATAGTGCCTAAAGGGATTGAGTTTGAAGCTGTAAATAAAGTGCTTGATAAAAAAGAGCTTACTAAGCTTGTAGAGTACTCATACAAAAAGCTTGGAAACTATGATACTGTTAGATTCCTTGATGTTTTGAAGGATCTTGGCTTTAAGTATGCGACAAAAGCAGGTTTCTCCATTTGTATTGATGACTTAATGATTCCAGCGGAGAGAGAAACACTTATTAAAGAGGCAATGGATAAAGTAAGAGAGATTGAAGAGCATTACAGGGAAGGTGCATTAACTGCAGGTGAGCGTTATAACCAGATTATCGACGTATGGTCATCAACCAACGATAAAGTTACAGAATATTTAATGAAAACCCTTGCATCTCAGGGTGGTGATAAATCTGCTGAAAACAAGCGTGATAAGTTTTATAATCCAGTGTATGTAATGGCACATTCTGGTGCTAGAGGTTCTAAAGCTCAGATTAGCCAGCTTGCTGGTATGAGAGGTCTGATGGCGAAACCATCAGGTGAAATTATTGAAACACCAATTACAGCTAGTTTTAGAGATGGATTGACAGTGTTACAATACTTCATTTCTACACACGGTGCGAGAAAAGGTCTTGCGGATACAGCATTGAAAACTGCTAATGCTGGTTATTTGACAAGAAGACTTGTAGATGTATCCCAAGATGTGATTGTTACAGAAGAAGATTGTGGAACAATTCGTGGTATTGAAATGACTGCTCTTATGGATGGAACAGAGGTTGTAGAATCACTTGGAGAGAGGATTTTTGGTAGATATACACTTGAGGATATATATGACCCAGTTACTGATGAACTAATTGTGGAAGCTGATCAATTAATTACTGAAGAAATAGTTGAAAAAATAGAGAAGGCAGGTATCGATAGAGTTAAAGTTCGCTCAGTGCTTACCTGCGAGTTGGAGTTTGGTGTTTGTAAAAAGTGTTACGGAATGGATCTTGCCACTCGAAGAGAGGTGGAAATTGGTGAAGCTGTGGGTATTATAGCTGCTCAGTCTATCGGTGAACCTGGTACACAGCTTACCATGAGGACCTTCCATATCGGTGGTGCTGCTTCTACAACAGCTGAACAGTCGACGCTAAATGCGAAATTTGGTGGTACAATTAAGTTTGAAGATGTGAGATATGTGAAAGATAGAAATGGAATTAATGTAGTATTAAACAGAAATGGTGTTCTTCATATTGTTGATAAAGATGGTAGATCTATTGAGAAATACAACATATCTTACGGAACGAGACTGCTTGTCAATGAAGGTGATACAGTAAAACAGGGTGATTTACTTGCAGAATGGGATCCTTTTGCAGCAGTTATTATGACAGAGTTTGAAGGACGAGTTGCTTTTGGTGATATTATTGAAGGGGAGACACTAAAAGAAGATATTGACCCAATTACTGGTTTGGCTCAAAAAGTTGTAATTTCAAATACAAAAGAAAAGAGACAGCCCAGAATTTCTATTAAAAACAAAGATAACAAGACAATACAGAGATACATCTTACCTGTTGGTGCAATGATTATGGTAGAAGAAGGGGAAGAGGTATATCCAGGTGATGTAATTGCTAAGATACCAAGAGAAACTCAGAAGACTAAAGACATTACAGTTGGTTTGCCAAGAGTGGCAGAGTTGTTTGAAGCTAGAAAACCAAAAGAACCTGCTATTATTTCTGAAATTGATGGTGTAGTTAAGATAGAAAGTGGCGCAAGAGGTATGAGAAAGATTATTGTAGAGAATGAGGAGACAGGAGATAAAAAAGTTTATAATGTTTCGATACAGAGATATATCAATGTTAGGGATGGAGATAGAGTAAAAGCTGGTGAAGCCCTTGTAGATGGTTTGGTAAATCCTCACGATATACTTGCTGTTCTTGGTGAGGAAGCATTACAGAAGTATCTTGTGAGTGAAATTCAAGAGGTTTACAGAAAACAAGGGGTAAATATAAATGATAAGCATATTGAAATTATTGTAAGACAGATGATGAGAAAGGTTATTATTGAAGATCCAGGTGATTCAGATTATATGCCTAATGAAGAAGTTTACAAACATGAGTTTAAAAAGTTACAAGAGGAATTATTAAGAGAAGGGTTAAGACCACCTCAAGGTAGACCAATACTACAGGGTATAACAAAAGCTGCATTGAATACAGAAAGTTTTATATCTGCTGCAAGTTTCCAGGAGACGACTAAAGTGCTTACAGATGCAGCTTCAAATGGAAAGATAGATTACTTGAGGGGCTTGAAAGAAAATGTTATTATGGGTAAATTGATACCTGCGGGAACAGGAGTGAAACATTTACGCAATAAAAAATTTAAGTTTAAAAAAGCAATTTAATAAAATTCTTGACATTGAAAAAAAGGGTTGATAATATCTAACGCTCATTTTATGGGGTTAGAAATATAGTTATGTTTATGATAAATTTGGAGGTGTTAAGTGCCAACTCTGAACCAGTTAGTTAGGAAAGGTAGAAAGAAAGTTGTAAAGAAAACAAAGTCGCCTGCGTTGCAAGGGAATCCTCAGAAAAGAGGTGTTTGTGTTAGGGTGTACACTACTACCCCGAAAAAACCAAACTCAGCTTTGAGGAAAGTGGCGAGAGTAAGGTTGACAAATGGAGTGGAAGTGACTGCATATATCCCAGGTATCGGTCACAACTTACAGGAACACTCTGTTGTGCTTATTAGGGGTGGAAGGGTAAAAGACCTTCCAGGTATACGTTATAAGATAATTAGAGGTGCTCTTGACGCGGCAGGAGTTGCTGATAGGAAGCAAAGTAGATCAAAATATGGCGCTAAAAAGCCAAAGTAAAATAATGTAAGAAGGGTGTAGCTATGGCAAGAAGAAGAGTTGCTAAAAAAAGAGATGTTCTTCCTGATCCAGTATATAATGAAGTGCTGGTTACAAAGTTTATCAATAATTTGATGTATGATGGTAAAAAGACTCTCGCTGAAAAGATTTTTTATAGTGCAATGGATTTAATTAAAGAGCGTAAGGGTGAAGAAGGTATAGAAGTTTTTAAGAAAGCAATTGAGAATGTAAAACCAATTCTTGAAGTTAAATCAAGAAGAGTTGGTGGTGCTACTTATCAGGTGCCTATTGAAGTGAGACCTGATAGACAAGTTTCCCTTGCAATAAAATGGATTATAAAAGCTGCTAGAGAGCGTAGAGAAAGAACTATGGTTGAAAGATTAGCTAATGAGCTTATGGATGCATATGAAAATAAAGGAGCAGCTATTAAGAAAAGAGAAGATACCCATAGGATGGCAGAAGCTAATAAAGCCTTTGCTCATTTTAGGTGGTAATTAGGAGGAACAAACGTGGCAAGGAAGTATCCATTAGAGAAACAAAGAAATATAGGTATTATGGCTCATATTGATGCTGGTAAGACTACAACTACTGAGCGAATATTGTATTATACTGGTGTGAGCTATAAAATTGGTGAAGTTCATGAAGGTACAGCGACAATGGACTGGATGGAGCAGGAGAAGGAAAGAGGGATTACTATTACATCTGCTACCACCCAGTGTTTTTGGAATGGATATAGAATAAATATTATCGATACACCAGGACACGTGGATTTTACAATTGAGGTTGAAAGATCTTTGAAAGTGCTTGATGGTGCTGTTGCTGTTTTTTGTGCTGTTGGTGGAGTTGAACCACAGTCAGAAACAGTTTGGAGACAGGCTGATAAGTATAGAGTTCCAAGAATCGCTTTTGTGAATAAAATGGATAGAGTAGGTGCTGACTTTTTTAACGTTATTCAGATGATGATTGATAGATTGGGTACAAAACCTGTAGCTATTCAGTTGCCTATTGGTTCAGAAGATTCTTTTGTTGGAGTAATTGACCTTGTTAAAATGAAGGCAATTATGTGGACAGGCGATGAGCTTGGGGCTAAGTATGATGTGGTGGATATTCCAGAAGAATATATAGATCAGGCAAATGAATATAGAGAAAAGCTTATTGAAACTATATGTGAAGTTGATGATGAGTTGATGGAGAAGTATTTTGAAGGTGAAGAGATTACTGAGGAAGAGATTGTTGCAGCTTTAAGAAAAGGGACAATTAATATAGATTTTACACCTGTATTATGTGGTTCAGCATTCAAAAATAAAGGTGTTCAGCCTCTTCTTGATGCAGTAGTTGCTTATTTACCATCACCTCTTGATATTCCTCCTATTAAAGGTATTAATCCAAAAACAGGTGAGGAAGTTGAAAGAAAAACCTCAGATGATGAACCTTTTGCAGCACTAGCATTTAAAATACTAACTGATCCGTATATGGGGCAGTTGACATATTTTAGAGTGTATTCTGGACGTTTAGAGGCTGGAAGTTATGTTTTAAATGCTACAAAGGATAAAAAAGAGCGTGTTGGTAGATTGCTCAAGATGCACGCTAATAAGAGGGAAGAGATAAAAGAGATTTTTGCAGGGGATATTTGTGCAACAGTTGGCTTAAAATATACTACAACAGGTGATACTCTCTGTGATGAAAATAATCCAGTAGTTCTTGAGTCTATAGAGTTTCCAGAGCCTGTGATATCTCTTGCTATTGAACCTAAAACAAAAGCAGATCAAGATAAACTTTCAAATGCATTGAACAAACTTGCTATGGAAGACCCATCTTTTAAGGTAACAGTTGATGAGGAAACAGGTCAGACAATAATTGCTGGGATGGGTGAACTACATCTTGAGATTATTGTTGACAGATTAAAGAGAGAATTTAAAGTAGATGCTAATATTGGTAAGCCACAAGTTGCATTTAGAGAGACTATAAGAAAGCCTGTAAAAATTGAAGGTAAGTATATTAAACAAACAGGTGGTCGTGGTCAGTATGGTCACGTGTGGCTTGAGATTGAACCTATTGAGCCAGGTAGCGGATTTGAATTTGTAAATAAAATTGTAGGTGGTGCAATACCTA
Organism: Deferribacter autotrophicus; assembly: GCF_008362905.1. Taxonomy (NCBI): domain Bacteria; kingdom Pseudomonadati; phylum Deferribacterota; class Deferribacteres; order Deferribacterales; family Deferribacteraceae; genus Deferribacter; species Deferribacter autotrophicus. Next base: position 144,494 of record NZ_VFJB01000004.1, on the reverse strand, counting down.
AGGAATATATCCCTGCAGTTGAAAAGGGTGTTTTAGAAGCAATGGAAACAGGTATTCTTGCAGGATATCCTGTAGTTGATGTTAAAGTAACACTTTTTGATGGTTCATATCACGAAGTGGATTCATCAGAAATGGCTTTTAAAATTGCTGCTTCAATGGCTTTTAAAGATGGTGCTAAGAAAGCCGATCCTGTATTGCTTGAGCCTATTATGAAAGTAGAAGTTGTTGTTCCTGAAGAGTATACCGGTGATGTAATGGGTGATCTTAACTCAAGACGTGGACGTGTAGAAGGTATGGAAATAAGAGGAAATGCTCAGGTGATTAGATGTTTTGTTCCACTTAAGGAAATGTTTGGTTACGCTACAGTATTGAGATCTCTGACACAGGGTAGAGGAACATACACAATGATGTTTGACCATTATGAAGAAGTTCCAGCTAATATTGCTGATGAAATAATTAAGTCTAGGACATAGAAATATAGGAGGAAAAAATGGCAAAGGCAAAATTTGAGAGGAAAAAACCTCACGTAAACGTAGGTACAATAGGTCACGTAGACCATGGTAAGACGACATTGACAGCAGCGATTACAAGAGTGTTGTCTACTAAAGGTTTTGCAGAGTTTACAGATTATGATAATATTGATAAGGCTCCAGAGGAGAGAGAAAGAGGTATTACAATTGCGACAGCTCACGTAGAGTATGAGAGTGAGACAAGACACTATGCACACGTAGACTGTCCTGGTCACGCTGACTACGTAAAAAACATGATTACTGGTGCTGCACAGATGGATGGTGCTATCTTGGTAGTGAGTGCAGCAGATGGTCCAATGCCTCAGACAAGAGAACATATTCTTTTGGCTAGACAGGTAGGTGTTCCATATATTGTAGTATTTATGAACAAAGTAGATATGGTAGATGATGAGGAATTGCTTGAGTTAGTAGAGCTTGAGGTTAGAGATTTACTTAGCACTTATGAGTTCCCAGGTGATGAAGTGCCAGTAATTAAAGGTAGTGCATTGAAAGCGTTGGAGAATCCAGAAGATGAGAAGTGGTCACAGCCTATCTGGGATTTAATAAAAGCTATGGATGAGTATATTCCATTGCCAGAGAGAGATATAGATAAGCCATTCTTGATGCCAATAGAGGACGTATTTAGTATTTCAGGTAGGGGTACAGTTGTAACAGGTAGAGTAGAGAGAGGTAAAGTTAAAGTAGGAGACGAAGTAGAGATCGTAGGATTGAGAGAGACTCAGAAGACAGTAGTTACTGGTGTAGAGATGTTCCGTAAGATTTTGGATGAGGGTGTAGCTGGAGATAACATTGGTGTGTTATTGAGAGGTATTAAGAAGGATGAGGTTGAGCGTGGTCAGGTATTGGCTGAGCCAGGTAGTATAACACCACACAGGAAGTTTAAGTGTGAGGCGTATATATTGACTAAGGAAGAAGGTGGACGTCATACCCCATTTTTCAGTGGATACAGACCACAGTTCTACTTTAGGACAACAGACGTTACAGGTGTGATTACATTGCCAGAGGGCGTAGAGATGGTAATGCCAGGGGACAACATCAGCTGTGAGGTAGAGTTGATCCAGCCAATCGCGATGGAGCAAGGGTTGAGATTTGCTATTCGTGAAGGTGGTAGGACAGTAGGTGCTGGTGTTGTTACTGAAATTATTGAATAGAGGTTAAAGGAATGGAAAATCAAAAGATCCGTATAAAATTAAAATCATTTGATAGCAGGATCATTGACAAAGCAGTAAAAGATATTGTAAATACAGCAAAGAGGACCGGCGCGCGTGTTGTCGGTCCTGTACCTTTGCCAACTAAAAAGGAGATTTTTACAGTTATTAGATCTCCTCATGTTAATAAGAGGTCTAGAGAGCAGTTTGAATTAAGGACGCATAAAAGACTTATAGATATTTATGAGTTTAATCCACAAACAATTGATGCATTAATGAAGTTAGAGTTATCAGCTGGTGTGGATGTGGAAATAAAATTATAAAAGGTAGGGCAGGATATGTTGAACGGATTGTTAGGTAAAAAAATTGGGATGACCCAAATTTTTACTTCGGAAGGTACAGTAATTCCTGTAACAGTGTTGCAATTAGGTCCTTGCGTTGTAGTACAGAAAAAAACAAAAGAGAAAGATGGTTACAATGCCCTGCAGTTAGGTTTTGAAAAGCTTGTTAAAATTAAAAAAGTTAACAAGCCTATGCTTGGCCATTTTAAAAAACATAATGTTGAGCCATTGAAATATTTAAAAGAAGTAAAAGTAGATAACCCTGATGAATATAGTGAAGGTCAGGAAGTCACTGTGGAAATATTTAAAGAAGGTGACTTTGTGGATGTTCAGGGAATCTCTAAAGGTAAGGGGTTCCAAGGGGTTATTAAAAGGCATGGATTTGCAGGTGGACCTGCTTCACATGGTTCAAAATTTCACAGGGCACCTGGTTCTATCGGGATGTGTGAATTTCCTGGTGAGACTCCTAAAGGGAGAAAGATGCCAGGTAGAATGGGTGGTGACAAAGTCACAGTTATGAATTTAGAGGTAGTAAAAGTTATACCTGATAAAAATCTTGTGTTGGTTAAAGGTGCTGTTCCTGGACATAACAATAGTGTTGTGTTTGTAAGAAAAGCAATTAAAGCAAGGAAGAGAGCGTAAGAGGTTGCCATGGCTGTGTTAGAAGTGTTAAATCAAGAAAATAAAAAAGTGAAAGATATTGAAGTGAGTGATGAAATATTAAACTATCCTGTGAAACCATGGTTGATGCACGAAGTAGTAGTAATGCAGCTTGCATGCCGTCGTGCAGGAACACATTCTACAAAAACACGCGGCGAAGTAAGTGGTGGTGGTAGAAAACCATGGAGACAAAAAGGGACAGGTAGAGCAAGGGTTGGTTCAATTAGATCACCACTTTGGGTTGGTGGTGGAACAATTTTTGGACCTAAGCCAAGAGATTATTCTTATAAGATGCCTAAGAAAAAGGTAAAGAATGCTTTAAAATCAGCATTAAGGGCCAAGCTTAATGATGGGGCATTGAAAATTATTGATAGTTTAACTGTAGAAAATGGGAAAACCAAAGAAGCAGTAGCTATTTTGAATAATTTTAATGCAGATAGGAAAGTACTGATTGTTTACAATGAAGTAGATGAAAAAGTAATTAGGGCATTCAGGAATTTGCCTTATGTAAAGTTATTAAATGTAAAAGGGCTAAATGTATATGATGTAATCAACGCAAGGACAATATTGATGCTAGAGGATTGCCTTCCAAGGATTACGGAGGTCTTAGCAAATGCTTAGTATTTACGATATTATTAAAAAACCTATAGTTACAGAAAAAGCGATTGATCTTAAGGAAAAGTATAATCAAGTTGTATTTGCAGTGGATAGAAGAGCTAACAAATATCAGGTAAAAGAGGCTGTTGAGAAACTCTTTAATGTAAAAGTTAAAGATGTAAGGTGTATGAATTACAAAGGGAAAAAGAAAAGATTTGGGCTTATAATGGGTAGAAGAAAAGATTGGAAAAAAGCTATAGTTGTATTGGAAAAAGATCAAAAATTAGAGTTTGTGTAAGAGAGGCTAAGGATGGGTATTAAGACATATAAACCAACATCTCCAGGTATGAGATTTAGGACTGGTTCAGATTTTGCAGAAATTACAAAAACTGAACCAGAAAAATCTCTTGTTGTACCACTTAAGAAAAAATCTGGAAGAAATAATTATGGAAGAATTACTGTAAGACATAAAGGTGGTGGTCATAAGAGACTTTATAGAATTATCGATTTTAAGAGAGATAAGGATGGCATTCCTGCAACTGTTAAGTCTATTGAATATGACCCAAATAGAAGTGCAAGGATTGCTCTCCTTGCATATTCTGATGGTGAAAAAAGGTATATTATAGCACCATTGGGCATTAAAGTTGGTGATACAATTTTAAGCGGTCAGGGTGCTGATATTAAGCCAGGTAATGCGTTAAAATTGAAAGATATACCTGTTGGTACAGTTATTCATAATATTGAGATGAGACCTGGTAAAGGTGGACAGCTTGCTAGGTCAGCTGGTACATATGCTCAGCTTTTATCAAAGGAAGGTAAGTACTGCCACGTAAGATTACCTTCTGGTGAAATCAGATTAATATTAGCTGAATGTAAAGCTACTATTGGTCAGGTATCTAACCCTGATCATGAAAATATTAAAATTGGTAAAGCTGGTAGGAGTAGATGGCTTGGTATTAGACCTACTGTTAGGGGTACAGCAATGAACCCAATTGATCACCCACATGGTGGTGGTGAAGGTAGGTCAAAAGGTGGTCGCCATCCTGTAACTCCTTGGGGTAAACCTACTAAAGGTTATAAGACACGTAAGAAAAATAAACCTTCGGATAAATATATTGTATCCAGGCGTAAATAAAGGAGGAAAGTGTGCCTAGGTCATCTAAGAAAGGACCCTTTGTTGATGAGCATTTGTTAAAAAAGGTATTAAAAGCTAAGGAAACTGGTGATAAAAAAGTTATTAAGACATGGTCTAGAAGAAGTACAATCATTCCTGAGATGGTTGGATTGACCTTTGCAGTGCATAATGGTAGAAAGTTTGTTCCTGTGTATGTAACTGAGAATATGGTTGGGCATAAGTTAGGTGAATTTTCTTTTACCCGTACTTTCAAAGGTCATAAGAAAGAAGATAAAAAAGTTAAGGGCAGATAGAGAGGATTCCGATGGTAGCTAAAGCAGTAGGAAAATATTTTAGGATATCACCAAGAAAGGCGAGGCCAGTTGCTGATTTGGTAAGAGGTAAAAATGTTGATGAAGCTATGGCAATTTTGAAATTTACAAATAAAAAAGCAGCAGGTATGATTGCTAAAGTTTTAAAATCAGCAATGGCTAACGCAGAAGAGAATCATGGCGTTAAAGATGTTTCTAAATTGTATATTAAAGAAATTAGAATTGATGGTGGTCCAACATGGAAAAGATATATGCCTAGAGCCTACGGTAGAGCCACATTAATAAGAAAAAGGACCAGCCATATAACAATTGTTCTGGCAGAATAGGTGGAGGTGAATAGTGGGTCAGAAGGTTCATCCTATAGGATTTAGATTAGGGATAAATAAAGATTGGAAGTCAGTATGGTTTTACGGTAAAAAAGAATACCGTGAAAAGTTGATGGAAGATCTTAAAATTAGAAAATTTTTAAAGGAAAGATTAAAGCAGGCTGGTCTATCTAGCATTATTGTAGAAAGAATGGGCTCTAAATTAAGAATTATTTTGAATACAAGTAGGCCTGGTATTGTTATTGGGAAAAAAGGTGCAGAGATAGAGAATTTAAAGAAAGAATTAAAGAAATTGACTGAAAACGATGTTACTGTTGTTATTAGAGAGGTTAAAAAGCCTGAAATTGATGCACAGCTAGTTGCTGAAAATGTTGCTATGCAGATTGAGAGAAGGGTTGCTTTTAGAAGAGCAATGAAGAAAGCTGTGTTGCAAGCATTAAAAGGTGGAGCTCAAGGGATTAAAATAGCATGCTCAGGAAGACTTGCTGGTGCTGAAATGGCAAGGACTGAATGGTATATTAGAGGTAGAGTGCCTCTTCAGACAATTAGAGCAGATATAGATTATGGTTTTGCTGAAGCGTTGACAACATATGGAATTATTGGCGTAAAAGTATGGATATTTAAAGGTGAAATTGTTGAAAAAAAAGAGAAATTAGCAGCGGGAGTAGATAGCGATGTTAATGCCTAAGAGATTAAAATATAGGAAGGTTTTCAAAGGCAGAATAAAAGGGAAAGCCACTAAAGGGAATAAAGTAGAATTTGGTGAATACGGCTTGCAGGCTATGTCAAAAGGGAAAATTACAAGTAGGCAAATTGAAGCTGCGAGGATTGCCATTACTCGTTATGTTAAGCGTGGAGGAAAGGTTATTATTAGAATTTTTCCTCACAAGCCTATAACAAAGAAGCCTGCTGAAACAAGGATGGGTAAAGGTAAAGGTGCTGTGGAATATTATGTAGCACCAGTAAAAGAAGGTACAATGCTTTATGAAATTTCTGGTGTTACTGAAGCACAAGCTCGTGAAGCTTTCAGACTCGCCTCACATAAATTGCCTGTTAAATGTAAATTTGTTAAAAAGTCTGATTTTGAGGAGGTTGAGTAATGAAAGCTTCTGAATTGAGAAAATTGAGTATAGATGAGCTCAGGAAAAAAGAGAGAGAGCTCAAAGAAAATCTCTTCAGATTAAAGTTTAAACTTGCTACAGGTGATTTAGAAAACACAGCACAAATTAGGGAAACCAGAAGAGATATAGCAAGAATTAAAACAATTTTGAGAGAATATGAATTAGAGGGGCAATATGGAAAGTAGGAAAAGAAGGAAGATTAGAAGGGGTGTAGTTGTCAGTGACAGAATGGATAAATCTGTTGTTGTAAAAGTAGAAACATTAAAGTTGCACCCAAAATATCATAAGTTTATTAGAAGAAGTAAAAAGTTTATGGCACATGACGAGAATAATGAGTGCAGAATTGGTGATATTGTTGAGATTATAGAGACTAGACCTCTCAGTAAGAGAAAAAGATGGCGTGTCAGTAAAATAATTGAAAGACCCGCCAGTTTAAATGATTAATGGGAGTAGCTTATGATACAGATGCAGACAAGATTAAAAGTTGCTGACAACTCAGGTGCTAAAGAAATTATGTGTATTAAAGTATTAGGTGGTAGTAAGAAAAAATATGCCACTGTTGGTGATGTTATAGTGGCAAGTGTTAAATCTACCATACCTGATAGTAATATTAAGAAAGGATCTGTGGTTAAAGCTGTAGTTGTGAGAACAACTAAGGAAAGAAGACGTCCCGATGGTACATATATTAAATTTGATGAAAATGCTGCAGTTCTGCTTAATAAAAACTTAGAGCCTATTGGGACAAGGGTTTTTGGACCTGTAGCTAGAGAGCTTAGATCTAAAGGGTTTTTAAGAATAGTTTCAATGGCGCCTGAAGTTCTTTAGGAGGAAATTAGATGGCTGTTAAGTATAAATTGAAAAAAGATGACGAAGTTGTTGTTATTGCAGGCAAAGATAAAGGTAAGACTGGTAAGATATTAAAAGTAGATAGGAAAAAAGGAAAAGTAATTGTTGAAAATGTAAATGTTGTAAAAAGACATATGAAACCAAACCCACTGAATCCTGATGGTGGGATTATAGAGAAAGAAATGCCTGTAGATATTTCAAATGTTATGTACTTTTGTAAAAAGTGCGATAAAGGTGTTAGATTAGGTTATAAGCTTTTAGATGATGGTAAAAAGCAAAGATTTTGCAAAAGCTGTGGCGAGATTGTAGATAAAGATTAATGGTGGAGCGGTGAAATGAGTGTTTTACTGGAAAAATATAAAAAAGAAGTTATCCCATATTTAATGGAAAAATTTGGGTACAAAAATGTTATGCAGGTACCCAAAATTGAAAAAGTTGTTTTGAATATGGGAGTTGGTGAGGCTATTAGCAATCCAAAAGTGCTTGAGAATGCTGTTAATGATATGATGCTGATTGCTGGGCAAAAACCAGTGGTGACAAGAGCTAGGAAATCAATTGCTGGTTTTAAATTAAGAGAAGGGATGCCTATTGGTTGTAAAGTGACATTGAGAGGTGTAAGAGCCTACGAATTTTTGTATAGGCTATTTAACATCGCATTGGCAAGGGTTCGTGACTTTAGAGGAGTAAATCCAAACTCCTTTGATGGTAGAGGTAATTATGCAATGGGAATTAAAGAACAGATTGTATTCCCTGAAATAGACTACGATAAGATAGATAAAATCCGTGGATTTGATATTATTATTACTACTACTGCCGAGACAGATGAAGAAGCTAGAGAGCTTCTTAAGGCCTTAGGCATGCCATTTGCAGAATAACCAGGAGGAAAAAGGGTGGCTACTAAAGCAAAATATTATAGTGCATTTAAAAAGAAAAAATTTAAAGTAAGAGAATATAACAGATGTCCAATTTGTGGTAGGCCAAGAGCTTTTATTAGAAGATTTAATATGTGCAGGGTCTGCTTCAGAAAATTAGCTTCTGAAGGCTTGATCCCTGGTGTTAGAAAAGCTAGTTGGTAACACAATAGGATATCGATTACAAAAGGAGAGAGAGTATGGTAATGACTGATCCTATTTCTGATATGCTTGCAAGAATCAGAAATGCAACAATGGTAAAAAAACAAGAAGTTGCTATTCCTTATTCAAAACTTAAGGAAGCAATTGCTGAAATTATGAAAGAAGAAGGGTATATTAAAAATTACAGAATTCTTAATGAAGGTGTAAAGAAGAGTTTATTATTATACCTCAAGTATGATGCTGCTGGTGAATCTGTTATTAGAGGATTGAAAAGAATTAGTACACCTGGTAGAAGGGTGTATGTAAAATCAAAAAACTTAAAGCCAGTGTTGGGTGGTCTTGGCACAGGTATAGTTTCTACTTCCCGTGGAATTAAAACTGTTAAACAATGTATTAAGGAAAAAATTGGCGGCGAATATATTTGCCAAATATGGTAGGAGAGGGAAATGTCGAGAATAGGAAAAAAACCAATTAGCATACCAAGTGGTGTAAATGTTAAGGTTGAAAACAATAAAATAATTGTTGAAGGTCCTAAAGGGAAGTTAGAAAGAGAATTACATCCAAAAATAAGCGTTGAAATTACTGATAAAGAAATTCTTGTGAAAAGACATGATGATAATAAAGAATCAAGAGCTTTCCATGGCCTTTACAGAAGCCTCATAAATAATATGGTTGAAGGGGTTTCTAAAGGCTTTGAAAAGAGGTTAGAGATTGTAGGTATTGGTTATAGGGCTGCATTGAAAGGTAAAGCATTGGATTTATCATTAGGTTTTTCACACCCAGTTGTGGTTGAACCACCTGAGGGTATAGAGTTTGTTGTTGAAAATCCTCAGAAGATAGTTGTAAAGGGGATTGATAAACAGCTAGTAGGTCAGGTGGCAGCAAATATTAGAAAAATTAGAAAGCCTGAGCCATATAAAGGAAAAGGGATTAGATACGAAGGTGAACACATTTTAAGAAAAGCTGGTAAATCCGCTAAATAAGGGGTGGTAAAGTGGCAAAGTTAAGTAGAAGTGAAGCTAGATTAAAAAGACATAAAAGGATTAGAAAAAAAGTTTTTGGGACTGTTGAAAGACCAAGACTATGCGTGTTTAAAAGCAATAGGTATATATATGCGCAAATAATTGATGACGTAAATGGTAATACACTTGTAGCTGCAAGCTCTCTTGAACCTGAGATGAGAGATAAGTTTAATGGTAGAGTTAATCTTGAGTCTGCTAAAGCTGTGGGTAAAATTATAGCTGAGAGAGCTTTAGAGAAAGGTATCAAGAAAGTTGTTTTTGATAGAGGCGGCTACATTTATCATGGTAGAGTAAAAGCTCTTGCAGATGCAGCAAGAGAAGCAGGGCTTGAATTCTAATAGGAGGAAGAGCTAAATATGAGCGAAAAACAATTAGTAGATAAAGTAGTACATATAGGTAGGGTAACTAAGGTCGTTAAAGGTGGTAGAATTTTTAGATTTACTGCTACTGTAATTGTAGGAGATTATAACGGCCGTGTAGGAATTGGACATGCAAAAGCTAGAGAAGTGCCTGATGCTATAAGAAAGGCACTTGAAGCTGCGAAAAAGAATATTGTTGAAGTACCAGTTGTTAAAGGTACTATACCTCATGAAGTATTAGGAAAGTATGGTGCGTCTGAGATAATTATGAAACCAGCTGCTCCTGGTACTGGTATAATTGCAGGTGGTGTAACTCGTTCACTCTTTGAGCTAGCTGGTGTTCAGAATATTCTTGCAAAGTCTATTAGAAGCCGTAATCCACTTAATATGCTTTATGCTGTTATGGATGGATTTAAAAAGATGAGGACATTGGAAGAAGTTGCTCAGTTAAGAGGAAAAACAATTAAAGAAATAATTAGCTAAGGGGTGATATAAATGGAACTTCATGATTTAAGGCCAGCTAAAGGTGCAAAAAAAGATAAAAAAAGAGTTGGTAGAGGTACCGGTAGTGGCTTAGGAACCACTGCTGGAAAAGGTACAAAAGGTCAAAAGGCAAGATCTGGTGGTGGTGTAAGACCAGGTTTTGAAGGTGGTCAAATGCCACTTTACAGAAGATTGCCAAAAAGAGGATTTTCTAATAAGAAATTTGCTAAAGAGTTTGAGATTGTTAACTTGGAACAGATAAATGCGAAGTTTAATGATGGCGAAGTTGTCAATATTGAATCTTTAGTAGCTAAAAGATTGGTTAAAGGGAATAAGGACGGAGTAAAGGTCCTTGGTAACGGTGAAATAACAAAAAAATTGGTGTTTGAAGTTGATAAAATATCTAATTCCGCAATTGAAAAAATAAAAAATGCTGGTGGGGAAATCAAAAATCTGGGGTAATAAATGAAAAAAATAGAAGAAATCTTTTCGATTCCTGATTTACGAAAAAGGGTATTATTTACCCTTTTTTTATTGATTGTTTATAGAATTGGTACTCACATACCCACTCCTGGGATTAATGCAGATGCACTAGCTCAGTTTTTTGCAAGACAAACTGGGACTCTATTAGGTTTCTTTGATATGTTTACAGGAGGGGCGTTAAAAAGACTGACTGTTTTTGGCCTTGGAATTATGCCTTATATCTCTGCAGCGATTATTTTGGAATTGTTAACAGTAGTATCACCTGGTTTAGCTGAATTAAAAAAACAGGGGACTCAAGGTAGGGAAAAGATAACAAAGTATACAAGATATGGTACAGTACTTATTAGTGCAATTCAGGGGTTGGGAATTGCTATTGGATTAGAAGCTATGAGCGCTCCTGACGGTAGTAGTGTTGTTCTGTTTCCTGGTTGGGGATTTAGATTAACTACGATGATTACTCTTACCACAGGTACAGTGTTTCTTATGTGGCTGGGTGAAAAAATTACAGAAAAAGGGATTGGTAACGGTATATCTTTAATCATTTTTGCTGGTATAATTGCGAGATTTCCCGCCGCTGTAATTAATACAATAAGACTTTTACAGACAGGTGAACTGCAGCTTATTACGCTAATAATAGTGTTAGCAATAATAATTGTTGTAACAGCAGCTGTAATTTTTATGGAAATTTCATATAGAAGAATTCCTATTCAATATGTAAGGCGTGGTACATATGCTGGTATGAGAAGCAGTGTAACAAGCTCTTATTTACCTATCAGGTTAAATCCAGCAGGTGTTATACCAATAATTTTTGCTGCATCTATAGTTGCATTTCCAAGTACACTGTCAAGCTTTGCAAAAAATCCTATACTTGCTAAAATTGGTTATTATTTTTCTCCTAGCTCAATATTTTATTATCTATTCTATGTTGCGTTAATAATATTTTTCACATACTTTTATACATCGATCATTTTTAACCCAGATGATATAGCTGATAATATTGAAAAAAGTCATGGTGTAATTCCAGGTAAACGTCCAGGTAAGCCTACTGCAGAGTTTATCGATTATGTTCTTTCAAGGCTTACATTTGTAGGTGCTATATATTTAGCAATTGTTGCTGTTTTACCACAGCTTATCATCAGGAATTTTAATATGCCATTTTATTTTGGTGGCACAAGTTTACTTATTGTGATAGGTGTTGGGTTAGATGTAATGCAGAAGATTGAATCACATTTAATTTCTCATAATTATGACGGATTTATAAAGAGTGGGAAAATCAAAGGGAGAGGTTACGTATGATTAATATTGTATTTTTAGGTCCTCCTGGAGCTGGTAAAGGAACTCAATCAGCAAAATTAGTTGAAGAATATGGAATCGTTCAGATTTCTACAGGCGATATATTAAGAAAAGCAGTAAAATCGGGAAGTGAACTTGGTAAACTTGCAAAAAAATACATGGATGAAGGTAAATTAGTACCTGATGATGTAATTATTGGTATTGTGAAGGCAAGATTACAGCAGGATGATTGTAAAAATGGTTTCATTTTAGATGGTTTTCCAAGAACAATACCTCAGGCAGAAGCATTAGATAATATGCTTAAGAATGAATTAAATATTGAGTTAACTCATATTATTAGTCTAAATGTGCCTGATGAGCTTATAATGGAGAGATTGACAGGGAGAAGAAGTTGTTCTAAGTGTGGTGCAGCGTATCATATTAAGTATAACCCACCTAAGAAAGAAGGTATTTGTGATGCATGTGGTGGTGAGTTGGTTCAAAGAGATGATGATAAAGAGGAGACTATTAATAAAAGATTAAAAGTTTATCATGAACAAACTGAACAATTGCAGGAATATTATAAAGATTCTGGTAAGTTCTTTGAAATTGATGGTGTTGGTGAGCAAGAAATAATATTTGAGAGAATAAAAGAGATAGTGAAATAATGGTAATATTAAAATCTAAAGCAGAGATTGAAAAGATTAGAAAAGCGTGCATAATTGTTAAAGAGGTTTTAGAAAAACTAGAAAGTATTGTAAAACCAGGCATTAAAACAAAAGATATTGACAAATTCGCAGAAGATATTATAAATAAGCGCTCTGCGATACCTTCTTTTAAAAATTACAGAGGGTATCCAGCTGCTACTTGTGTATCTGTAAATGAAGTGATTGTACATGGGATACCTTCTGATTATGTGTTGAAAGAAGGAGATATTGTTAGTGTAGATGTAGGTGTTTATAAAGATGGATTTCATGGCGATGCTGCAAGAACTTATATGGTTGGTAATGTATCAGATGAAGCAAAGATGCTAGTTGAAGTGACGAAAAATTCTTTCTTTGAAGGGATAAAAAAAGCTAAAATAGGTAATAGACTACTTGATATTTCACATTCTATACAATCCTATGTTGAAAAACATGGATTTAATGTAGTTAGGGATTTTTTCGGTCATGGTATAGGCAGGAATTTACATGAAGATCCAACAATACCAAATTTTGGAAAACCAAATCGTGGAGTTAAATTAAGGGCTGGCATGGTGTTAGCTATAGAACCTATGGTTGTAATAGGAAATTATGAAGTTGTAACCCTCGACGATGGCTGGACTGCCGTTACAAAGGATGGAAGTCTAGCAGCACATTATGAAAATACTATTGCCCTGACTGATAACGGGGTAGAAATTTTAACATTATGAAAGGCTGTGTATGAGTAAAAAAGGGGATGTTATCGAGGTAATGGGTACTGTTGTAGAGGCACTGCCTAATGCAATGTTTAAGGTTAAGCTAGAAAATGGTCATATTGTATTAGCTCATTTATCAGGTAAAATGAGGATGAATTATATTCGTATTTTACCAGGTGATAAGGTTACTATTGAGCTATCAGTTTATGATTTAACAAGAGGAAGAATAATTTATAGACATAAGTAGGAGTGCAGTATGAAGGTTAGAGCAAGTGTTAAACCAATTTGTAATAAGTGTAAAGTAATAAAAAGAAAAGGGATAGTAAGAATAATTTGCGAAAATCCTAGGCATAAGCAAAGACAAGGATAAGGAGGAATTTGGTGGCAAGAATAGCTGGTGTGGATATTCCTAACAACAAAAAGGTGGAGATTGGGCTCACTTATATTTTTGGTATAGGTAGAAGTACAGCAAAGAAGATAATTGATGAAACAGGCGTTGATGCAAATAAGAGGATAGGTGAGCTTACTGAGCAGGAGATTTCTGTTATTAGACAGTATATCGATTCAAACCTCAAAGTGGAAGGTGAACTGAGAAAAGAAGTAGGTTTGAACATTAAAAGGTTAATGGAGATTAATTGTTATAGAGGCTACAGGCATAAAAACAATATGCCATGTCGTGGCCAAAAAACGAGAAGTAATGCAAGGACTAGACGCGGACTTGCAGGAAAACGTGGTATTAAGAGAAAATAATATAGGTTTTTGGAGGAGAAATGGCAAAGCCAAGGAAAAAGAAAGAAAAAAGAAATATTCCTAAAGGAATTGCGCACATAAAGTCAACTTTTAATAATACTATAATTACATTTACTGATGTTAATGGTAATGTAATTTGTTGGGATTCAAGTGGTACTGCAGGATTTAAAAATGCTAGGAAATCAACTCCTTATGCAGCACAACTTGCTGCTGAAAGCGCTGCAAAAAAAGCTATTGAAAATGGTATCAGGGAAGTTGAAGTAAATGTAAAAGGTCCTGGTGCTGGTAGAGAAAGTGCAATAAGAGCAATACAGGCTGCGGGTATTAAGATTGCAGTTATTAGGGATGTTACTCCTATCCCGCATAATGGTTGTCGTCCAAGGAAGAAAAGAAGAGTATAATGGAGGTTAAAATTGGCTAGATATACAGGTCCTGTCTGCAAGCTATGTAGACGTGAAGGAATGAAATTATACCTTAAAGGTGAAAGATGTTTTAAAGATAAGTGTGCTTTTGAGAAAAAAGGTTATCCTCCAGGTCAACATGGTCAGGTTAGAAAGAAAATTTCAGATTATGGATTGCAGTTGAGGGAAAAACAAAAAGTAAAAAGAATATACGGTGTACTTGAAAAGCAGTTTAGAAGATATTTTGAGAAAGCATCACGTATGCAGGGAATTACTGGTGAAAATCTTTTACAATTACTAGAAAGAAGGTTGGATAATATAGTTTATAGAGCTGGTTTTGCAAGAAGTCGTAAAGAAGCAAGACAGCTTGTTAGACATAATCATTTCTTGGTAAATGGTAAAAAAGTAAATATACCTTCTTATCTTTGCAAACCTGGTGATGTTATAGAAGTTAAAGAAAAAAGTAGAGATATAGCTGCTATTAAAGAATCTGTTGAAACTGCTGAAGGTAGAGGCTTACCTGAGTGGATTAGCCTTGACAAAGCAAACTTTAAAGCAACAATTAACAGGTTGCCTGTAAGATCAGATATAAGTTATGAAGTACAGGAGCACTTGATAGTAGAGTTGTACTCTAAGTAAGATAACTGGAGGAAACCTAATGGTTTTAATGGATTTTAGAAAAGTAATGAAGCCTAAGAAAATTGAGCCTGTGGGGGAAGTTACTGACAGGTATGCTAAGTATGTAATTGAACCTTATGAAAGAGGGTTTGGTATTACAATTGGTAATGCTTTGCGTAGGGTGCTTCTATCTACAATTGAAGGTACAGCTGTTGTTGGAGTAAAAATTGATGGTGTTTATCATGAATATGACACTATTAATGGTGTATTAGAGGATGTAGTTGATATAATTTTGAATATAAAGCAACTTGAATTGAATCTTTTAGAGCACACCACTAAGCGTGTTTATATTCATAAAAAGGGTGAAGGTGAAATTAAGGCAAAGGATATTCAGAGTGATGGTAGTGTTGTTGTTTTGAATCCAGAACAACATATTGCTACTATAACAAACCCTGAAACTGAAATATACATGGAATTGTACGTTGAGCGTGGTATTGGATATGTTCCATCAGAAGAGATAAAAAACAAATTTGATGATGTAAATGTAATTCCTGTGGATGCAATATATTCACCAATTAAAAAAGTGAATTATATTGTAGAGAATGCAAGGGTTGGGCAAAGTACTGATTATGATAAACTCATATTTGAACTTGAGACTGATGGTTCAATTAAGCCAGTTGATGCAATAGCTTTTGCTGCTAAGATTATAAAAGATCAAATGGAATTCTTTATTAATTTTGATGAACCGGTATATGAAGAAGTGGAAGAAGAAGAGAAGGAAGATAACACATATATTTTAGAACTTCTTGATAAGAGTATTGAGGAGTTGGAGCTTTCTGTTAGAGCATATAACTGCCTTAAGAATGCAAATATTAAAACTCTTGCTGATCTCTGTGAAAAAACAGATGCTGAACTATTAAAAACAAAGAACTTCGGTCGTAGGTCACTGGAAGAGATTAAAAAAGTGCTTGCAGAATTAGGTCTCAGCCTCGGTATGGATTTAGAGGCTGTGGGATATGTGAAAAAAGAAGTAGAGGGAGAAGAAAATGCGTCATAGAAAAGCAGGAAAAAAGCTAGGGCGTCCTACTGCACATAGAGTTGCAATGCTTAGAAATATGACAATATCACTTGTTAATAATGGTAGAATTGAAACTACCTTAACTAGAGCTAAAGCATTAAGAGGTTTTGTAGAACCATTAATAACTTTGGGTAAAAGAGGTGATTTAGCCGCAAGAAGATTGGCTTTGCGCAAATTACCAAATAAGGATGCTGTACATAAAATATTTGATGAAATAGCTCCTATTTTTAAAAACAGGCCAGGTGGATATACTAGAATTATCAAAACCGGTTTTAGAAAAGGGGATAACGCAAGATTAGCAATTATTGAATTTGTAGATAAACCTGGTGAAGCACCAGTAGCTAAAGAAACTAGCGAAACAGAAAAGACTGAAGATCAAGGATAAAAGAGGGTGAAAAGCCCTCTTTTTTTATTTCTAAATAATCTAACTTTTTCCTACAAAAACAAAAGAATTTTTTCTAATTTTAATTTCCAGGCTGAATTTGATAATATTCTATTAGTTAAAGGGGATGTTGGTAGTGGTAAAAGTACTTTATTAAAATTAATCTACGGATATTATCAACCTGAATCTGGAAAAGTATCTTTAAGTTGTGAAAATAACAAAACAATTCTAAAAAAATATTTTATCCACTCCAATTCATCCTTCAATTTTGTTACTGGATTTATTAAAGATGAAATGAATCTTTTGGGCGTAGTTGATGTGCAAATGAATTTGGATTTGGATTTATCAAAGCATATCAGCGAATATTCTGGTGGTGAGTTAAAAAAGATAGCTGTAAACATGGCATTAGCGTTGGATTCTAATGTAATTATAATGGATGAGCCTTTTGAAATGCTTGATGATAATGAAGTTATAAAAGTGAAAGATGCTATTTTGGATGCAGTGAGTAAATATTCCGATAAATTTTTTATAATTGCAACTCATGAAGATTTGTTGGATGAATATGCGGATGAAATTTTGTATTTGAAATGAAATATATGCTTGAAATCAATAATCTTATAAAAAAAATAAATGGCAAAAAAATATTGGATATAGATAACATATTTATAGAAAAGAATAAAATAATTGCTGTTTACGGATTGAACGGGTCTGGTAAGACGACATTCTTTAATATAGTTGCTGGTGTTGATGAAAATTTTATCGGAAGTTATAATTTGCATTGTGAAAAACTGGGGTATATAGTTCAGTTTGTAGAAAATATTGTTTGTAAAAGAAATATTTTTTCAGAAATCAACTCTATTGTTAAAAATATTAGTATAACGGAAGAAATTTTGCAGAAATTAGGAATTTATGAAAGAAAAGATGATTCTCCATTTAATTTGAGTGATGGGGAAAAGAGGGTTATGTTTATTAAATCTGTTTTGGCTGTTTCCGAATGTATTTTGGCTGATGAACCTTTTGCAAATCTCGATAAAAAAAGTAAGGAAATGATAAAAAAATCTTTTAAAGAATCAAAAGAAAATGGTAAAACAATTATTTATAGTGCAAATAGAATTCATGATACTAAAATTGCAGATATAGTGTTGGAGTTGAAGAATGGAAAACTTAAAAAAAGAGATAATTAAATTCGGGAAAAAAGTGGTGGGGGAAGGGTTGTGTACATCATTTTTTGGAAACATATCCGTTAGAACTAATAATAAAATCCTTATTACCGCAACAGGGACAATGCTTGACGAACTCGATGATAGTAAAATAATAGTTTGTGATTTGAATGAAGATAAATGTGAGAATGCATCATCGGAATTAATTGTTCATAAAAATATTTATTTGAAAAATGATAATATTAAAGCCATATTGCATACACACTCTTTCTATTCTGTATTGATGGCATCGCTTGAGGAAGAGTTGTCTTTTGATGAATATGAATTTGGTGAAATTATAGGAGAAATTAAAATTGTTGAGGGAAAAAGTGGTAGCATGAAATTGGCAGAAAATATAGGCAAGGTAGTTACATCTACTAATATAGTTGTTGTGAGAAACCATGGTGTATTTGGTTGGGGAAATAATTTGGCGGAATGTTTTATTCGGGTTTCAGCTCTGGAATTTTATTCTAAAATGAAATTTTATAAGAAATTAATTAGTCAACTATAAATATTAAAAATTATTAAGATAATTTAGGCATATGAAAAACCTCTTTTTTTGTAAGCATGGCATAAAGTACACGCACAAGTTTGTTACACAATGCAATCATAGCTTTTCTATGAGGCATACCTTCCTCCTTCTTTTTCAAATAATACGCTCTAAAATACTCATTAAACTTCATAACACCACTTGCCATAAGATAAAGAATACGCCTAAGGGACCGGGATCCTTTTTTACTTATTCTGCCGTTACTATACATACTTCCGGATTGTTTAATAGCAGGATCTATCCCGGCATAGGCAGCAAGTTTACCTTTGTTGGCAAATCTGTTTATATCTTTAATTTCTGCAAGAAAATGGGCAGCGGTAATATCATTAATTCCTTTGATAGAAGTAATAATCTCCATATCATCTTTTTTGGAAGATTTTATTTTATCAATAAATTCCTTCGTAATATTATCAAGTCGGCTATTAAGAAATATGAGCATTTCAACATCTTCTTTGATGACAGTAGCCCAGATATCAGAGGAAATACCAATGGAGGATTTAGCAAGGGATATGAGCTTCTGAGGGGTAATATTTGACTTATGTGCAAACTTCAATTCATCAAGAATCTTTTGAATATCATCTTCATTAGCATTCCTGATGATTTCAGCTGTAGGCATATGTTTAAGGATATGCAAAATGGATTGAGTAAATACATTGGCATTTGCCACAAGTTCAGGAAATACTACAGTAAGATGCTGTTTAAGCTGAGTCTTAACTCTTGCAATCTGCTGAGTAATATGTTCTCTCATCCTGGCAAGTGCGATAATATCATTGGACTCAGGAAGAGCAAAATAATTGAAATGTTCAATATTCTTAGCTATAAATTTAGCAATGATAACAGCATCAATTTTATCGGTTTTGGTTTTTCTGAGAGTAACGGATTGGGCAAATTTTTTGATGAGAGCTGGATTAATAAGACAGACATCTTTCTTTTTGGATACAAGGGATGCTAAGAGGTTAATGTGATAGCTGCCAGTAGATTCAAGAGCAATGATAGAGGAGTCATACTTTTTAATCAAGTCATAGAAGCTGTTAAAACCATCAATGTCCATTTGAAATTCAGCTTCTTTGAGAAGTTCAAGCTTATTGTTAATAATAGCGCAATTAAACTTATCTTTGGAAACATCAACACCTATAAAGAAAGCAAATTTGTCATTTTTCATGTCAAACCTCACTTAAAATATTTTAGTCCCGAATCCAAACTCCCGTTTGACAGTGGCTTGATAGCCAAATCAACCAATAGGGACTTTCGGGACGGGGGACAGACTAAATATGAAGCTTTTAAGCTTATTCCCACTGTAGTCCTCTGTCCCATTCTTAATTCATTACATAATATAATTTTCTTATACAACAAAAAAACGTAGGAGTTCTCACTGAAAAAGTGAGAACTAATTATTAAATAAATAATTTTTATAGGGATATTGAAATAAATCAATTATTATAAATTAGTTGCCACTTTTTTAAGTGGCAACTAAGTGGGGTATTAAATTGTATTTAGCTAGAATACCTTTTAAAGTAATTGAGAAATATACAAGGTATATTCTGGAAAATGATGTAAATGTTGAGCTAACACTTGAATTTGATGATATTGATAAAGAAATTAATGTGAAAAATTTAAAAAAGAATATAAAGACGGTACATTTACCGTTTTTTGATATTCATTTAGGTAGTAAAAACAGATATGTCAGGGATCTATCATTTCAAATTTTGCTTAAAAGTATTGAAGCAGTAAAATATTTGGAAGTAGAAAATGTTGTAATGCATCATAACTATATTCCATATCATTATGCTTTCATGGAAGATGAATTTGTTGATAGGTTTTGTGGAGAGCTATTAAATATTTTGAAAGAGACGAACCCTAGTTTTACCATTTCACTGGAAAATGTTTTTGAAGAAACCCCTGAAGTGATTTATAAGATTTTGAAAAATATGGATGATAAGAGGGTGGGGATTTGCTTTGATTTTGGGCATTTTAATCTTTTTTCAAAGGTTTCTGTGGAATATTGGGTAGAAAAGTTGAAAGATTATATTTATGAATATCATATTCATAACAATTTTGGTGTTAGGGATGATCATAATAGTGTGGATAAGGGAAGCTTTGATTTTAAAAAGGTTTTCAAACTTTTTGTTCCTAAGTTTTTAGTGTTTGAAAATAATAATATTGATGATTTTGAAAGGTCTGTTAAAATAGTTAAAAAAGTAGTGGAGGAGAGTTATGAATATTTTTGAGGAATCCAAAAAATTTATTCCGGGTGGGGTTAATTCACCTGTTAGAGCATTTGGTTCTGTAGGTGGTGAACCGGTTATTATAAAGAAAGGTGAGGGTTCGAAAATTTATGATATAGATGGTAAAGAATATATTGATTATGTTTGTTCCTGGGGACCTTTAATATTAGGTCACAGTGATTATAGGGTTGTAAAAAAGTTAAAGGAAGTGATTGAGAATGGTACAAGTTTTGGTGCGCCTACGGAGCTGGAATTAGAGCTGGCTAAATTGGTGGTAGATTATGTTCCATCTATAGAGATGGTGAGGATGGTAAATTCAGGTACTGAAGCTGTTATGAGTGCAATCAGACTTGCGAGGGCATATACAAATAGGAAAAAAATCATCAAATTTGAAGGGTGCTATCATGGCCACTCTGATAGTTTGCTTGTGAAAGCAGGTAGTGGAGCATTGACGTTTAACCAGCCGAGCAGTCCTGGTGTCCCTGAGGAATTTGCAAAATTAACATTGATTGCCGATTACAACGATATTGAGTCAGTAAAAAAACTTTTTATGGAAAACAAAGGTGAAATTGCATGCGTTATTATTGAACCGGTTGCAGGTAACATGGGGGTTGTGTTACCAAAAGATGGATTTTTGAAAGAGTTGGAGGAATTGTGTAAAAATGAAGGAGCTCTTTTGATTTTTGATGAAATTATTACAGGTTTTAGATTGTCAAAAGGTGGAGCGCAAGAGTATTTCGGAATTAATCCGGATTTAACCACTCTTGGTAAGATAATTGGAGGCGGGTTACCTGTTGGTGCATACGGTGGTAAAAAAGAGATTATGGAGATGGTTTCACCCGTTGGACCAGTTTATCAAGCAGGAACTCTTAGTGGAAATCCTTTGGCAATGGCTGCTGGAATTGAGACATTAAAGATTTTAGGGGAGCCAGGTTTTTATGATAATTTAAGGGCAAAAGCAAACAAACTTTGGGAAGGCTTTGGCGAAAATTTAAAAAGATTAAATTTAAAGTTTGCTTTCAACAGCATAGAGTCAATGGCATGTATGTTTTTTAAAGATGGTCAGGTTGAATCGTTTAAGGATGCTGTGCAATCTGATACAAAACTCTTTGCAGAATTTTTCCATAAGATGTTAGATAAAGGGGTAAATTTAGCACCCAGTCAATTCGAAGCGATGTTTGTTTCTATGGCGCATAGTGATGAAGATTTAGAGAAGACTATTAAGATACATTTTGAAACTTTGAAAGAAATGTTTGGTTAACTGATGAAACTTGTTTTTATAGTGATAAATAAAACTGAATTATTAGAAGAGGTCCTTGAATATATGGTAGAAGCTGGTATAACAGGGGGAACCGTATTTGATTCTGTGGGAATGGGAAAAATTCTTGTATACGATATTCCCATTTTTGCAGCATTTAAAGAATTGATGATAGGGAGTAAAGCTTCTAATAAAACAATAATAACTTCTGTAGAAGATGATCGATTAGATGAGTTTATAGAAGGTCTTGACAAAATTTTGCATTTTGATGAACCTGGCACCGGGGTTTTGTTTGCAATAGATATTTATAAAAGTAAAGGATTGCCGAAGGATTAAAAATGAAATTAAATAAGAAAATGAGAAGTTTGTTGAATGCAAGTTCCATTGGGATTTCGGTTGTGGCAGCCATTTTAATTGGAACTGCAATGGGAGTATACCTTGATAAAGTTTTTAATACAAAACCTTATTTAACTATGGTGTTTATGGTTTTGGGGATAATTGCCGGTTTTAAAAATATTATTTATTTTATAAAAAGAACCGACCTTTACGATGAAAATGGAGATTAAAGTTTTAATAATTTCGTTGATTTTTTTTGTAATTTTGTATACTGTATGCAGACTACTGATTGATAATGGATTTGTAAAAAACTTTACGTTTGGTTATCTCACTACTGTATTAAATTTTGTGCTTATGAGTAGGAAGTTGAGAAAAGTGTTTAGTGGGGATTTTAATAGTTATAGTTTGTTTGGATATGTTTTTAGGTTAAGTTTTATATTGTTGCTGTATGTTATATGGTTTCAAAATCAAAAGGTAAATATATGGGGATTGTTGGTGGGTATCTCTCTTATTCCCCTTACAATTCCCCTTGTAGTAATTATTGATGAGAGGAGGAAAACGGATGGAACATCCACTTAATATCTTTTCATTTTTACCGCATGAAATTCAGGCAAAGTATATTCATGTGTTAATGACATTTATAGTGGTGTTGATAACCTTTGTTATTGGTTCAATTGCCAGTAAAATGAGAAGTGAGATTCCTTCAAAAGGGCAAAACATTTTTGAGTTGCTTGTTTCAGGGATCTACAATATGGCCATTGATATCATGGGTGAAGAAGGGAAACCATATATCCCATTAATATTTGCTATAGGCCTTTATGTGTTTTTTTCAAATGTTTTGGGGCTTATCCCTGGCTTTCTTTCTCCAACATCTAATTTAAACTCTACGGTTGCACCCGCAATTATTGTATTTTTAGTTTACAATTTTATCGGATTTAAAAAGCATGGCCTTGGCTATATTAAACATTTTATGGGGCCTATGCTTGCGTTGGCACCATTGATGCTTATAATTGAATTAATTGGGCATTTATCAAGGCCATTGTCTTTATCTATGAGGCTTTTTGGTAACATCTTTGGAGAAGATTTAGTTATAGCGATTTTATTTGTATTGGTGCCTTATCTGGTTCCATTGCCAATGTTTTTTATGGGAGTTTTTACAAGTGCATTGCAGACTTATGTATTTATGATGTTATCAATGATTTATATTAGTGGTGCTCTTGAAGAAGCACACTAAAACAATAAAAAGGAGGAAGTGCATGAAGACACTCAAAGTACTTTTTAACACTGCTTTAATTATGGGGCTTTTTGCTCTTAGTGCATTTGCATCAGAAGGTGCAGCTGCAGGTGGTAATTATAAGTGGGCTATTTACCTTGCTGCAGGTCTTGGTATCGGTATTGCAGCTTTTGGTACCGGTCTTGGGCAGGGTAGAGCTGTTGGAAGCGCAGTTGAAGGTATTTCAAGAAACCCAAGTGCTTCTGGTAAAATTATGACATCTATGATCGTCGGTCTTGCGATGATCGAATCTCTTGCTATTTACGCATTGGTTATCTGTTTGATCCTATTATTCGTTGTTAAGTAATATAATTTAAGAGGGGCAATGCCCCTCTTATTTTGGAGGACTGTTATGTGGGAGAAACTAAAGAGTTTTATCAGAAAAGATCCAGTTGTCTTTGTAATTATTATTACTGTTATTATTATCGGTTTTGTCTTTGCGAATGTTAAGGTTTTACATTATACATCTGAGTCAGAATTTTGTGGTAAATGCCATCCAGAGCAGAAGGTTGGACCTTTGGGGGAGTATTACACATGGTCTAAAAATATACATTCAACTGCTGAAGTTGAATGTATTGATTGTCATGGGGAGCCAGGATTTATCGGTTATATGAAAGCAAAAATTGGTGGCTTAAAAGATGTTTATGGTGAAATGATTTTATCTGATGAACATAAATTAGAAGTATTAGCTGAAGGAGCATCAAATAAAAAGAAAGCTGCTGAGTTGGTTCCAAATGAGACATGCATGTTCTGTCACACTGATTCAATTAACGCTAAGATTAGAAAAGAACGTGTAATGAGTGTAGGTGTGAAATTTAGAAAAATTGATAATGTGGTAAATCCTAGGTTTAGAGAATCCTTCGGCAGACCTGATATATTAACTGAGGATACAAGGGTAGGTGTTACCCCTAATCATAAAAAACATATCGATGCTGGTTTAAATTGTGTAGATTGTCACTTGGGCGTTGCTCACGGTGGGGATTTCCATAATTTACCAAAAATGGAAACATGCTTTGAATGCCATTATAAAGTGAAAAAAGAGAATAAAACTGCTAAGGTTCCTGATAATATGGACTGTGTTGCATGCCATACAATGCAGGATAAAATTCAAAAAGGCGTATTTGTTAAAGGATTGGAAGAAACACCATGGTATATGGCAGACTTAGACTGTACTGATTGTCACAAAGATCCATTTGTAAGACCAAACACAGATACCTGTACTTCTTGTCATGATGAAAGCTATGGAGAAATGCTTATAGATACACAGAAAGAGTTTCTTGAAAAGTTATCAAAATTGCAAAAAGTAAGAGACAAAATGTTTGATGAAAGGCTAGAAATGCCTGCAGGAAAGCGTAAGCTGTTTAATGAATTTCAATATTATGTAAGAATATTGGAAATGGATGGCTCTAAAGGGTTTCATAATCCAGAATATTTTGATCTAATTATTGAAAAGGCTAATGAATTAATTGAGAAAATCGAAAATTATGTTGAGTCTGAGGAAGTAGAAGTAACAGCACATGAGGCACCTGTAAAAGAAGTTGAAAAGACTGAATTACATGAGAATAAAGAAGAAGCTAGTAAAGAGCTTAAGGCTGATAATCCTGCAGAACTCGTTGAAATAGCTCCTGAGACAGTGAATATTGCAGAAAACCATGATATTGAGACTACTAAAAAGCCAGTTATTTTCCCTCATAAAAAGCACTATGAAATGTTTAAATGTCAAGAGTGCCATAGTAATCCAGAAGATGGCACGTTAAAAGTTGAGATTAAGGTGTTAAAAGGAACAAGTAATACATTCCATAAAGAGCTCTGTTTTCCATGCCACAAAGAATATAAAGTTAAAAAAGGAACAAGTTGTAATACGTGTCACAAATAAAAATTTAGCGGGCTGCCCGCCCGCTTTTTTTATGGAGTCTAAGTGTTTCCTTTAAAAGATTCGATCCCTTCAAGTAGAACTCCTATAATTAATTATTTGATTATTATTATTAGTGTACTTGTTTTTATTTATGAAAAGAATTTGGGAACTAAATTATCTCTTTTTTTTGTTAATTATGGTGTTGTACCTGTAAAATTATTTGCACCATTACATGATGTATCATTATGGGAAAAGATAATACCTTTTTTTACATCTATATTTATTCATGGAGGTTTTTTCCATTTATTATTTAATATGTATTTTTTATATGTTTTTGGTGATAATGTGGAAGATGAGTTTGGTCATGTGAAATATTTTTTATTCTACATTTTTTGTGGTTTAACTGCGGCAATTACTCAAGTTGTTATGTACCCTCAATCAAGTATACCAATGATTGGAGCAAGTGGTGCTATCGCTGGTGTTATGGGTTCATATTTTATTTTATTCCCTCAGGCAAAAGTTAAGACGTTGATTTTTATATTGTTTTTTATTACAGTAATAGATGTCCCAGCTGTTGTTTTTTTGGGATTATGGTTTTTTATTCAATTTTTAAATAGTATGGTTCAGAGTACACTTGATAGTGCTGGTGGAGTAGCTTGGTGGGCACATATTTCAGGATTTGTTACAGGGGTTATTATCTCTATAATATACAAGATTAGAAAGGGGTATTAATATGTGTTTGGGTTTACCTGGTAAAGTTATTGAAATTAAAGAGTTTTCGGCGATTGTAGATATTGCCGGAACAAAGAGAGAAGTTTCTACGATGATGTTAGCTGAAAATGTTGAAGTTGGTGATTATGTGATGGTTCATGTGGGATTTGCTATTGCAAAAATGGATCCTGAAGAAGCAGAAGAGACTTTGAAAACAATTATAGAGTATGCCGATGAAATTGATTGATAGTTTTAGGGATAAAGAAAAAGTTGATATTTTACTAAAGCAAATAGATAAACTTAACATAAAGGATAAGGAATATAGGTTTATGGAGGTGTGTGGAACACACACCATGTCCATTTCAAGATTTGGATTAAGAACATTACTTCCAGAGAATATACTTCTCATTTCAGGTCCAGGCTGTCCTGTATGTGTAACATCGCAGGGTGAAATAGATGCTATATTCGATTTGGTCAAAAACAATGATGTGATTATTGCAACTTACGGTGATTTACTTAAAGTGCCAGGAAGTAATGGTGAAAATTTATATATTCTTCGTAGTATGGGTTTTGATATAAGAGTTGTTTTTTCACCGTTGGACGTTATTGAAATTGCAAAGAATACGGATAAAGAAGTTGTATTTTTAAGTATAGGTTTTGAGACAACAACACCCCCTTCAGCAGGTTTAGTGAAGCAGTTAGTGAAAGAGAATATTAAAAATGTATCACTTTTTGTTATGAATAAAACGATGCCAAAGGTTTTAGATTTTATAGCAAATCAAGAAAACGTTATGGTTGATGGATTTTTGTGTCCTGGTCATGTTTCAGCTATTACTGGTGAAAGATTATACGAGCCATTAGTAAGAAGTGGTTTTGCGTGTGTAATTTCTGGATTTGAGCCAGTTGATGTTTTAATGAGTGTAAAATTACTCATGGAACAGGTGAATAAAGGAGAGTTCTGGGTAGAAAACAATTATGGTAGAGTGGTGAAGAGAAACGGTAATGAATTAGCAATGAAGTTAATGTATGAAGTTTTTGAGGATAGTGATGCTTATTGGAGAGGGATTGGTGTTATTGAGGGGAGCGGTTTAATGCTTAGAGCTAATTATAAAGATTTTGATGCAATGGAAAAATTTAATATTGAAGTTGATTATAGTAAATCCTTACCTGGGTGTAGATGCGGTGATGTTTTGTTGGGTAGAATAAAGCCTACGGATTGTTCACTTTTTGGTAATAGGTGTACTCCTGAGGATCCTTATGGCCCGTGTATGGTCTCAAGTGAAGGATCTTGTGCTGCATATTACAAATATGGAGGATGATTAACAGTGAGATTTATAAACAAAAGTGTCGGAAGTGGCGGTAAAGGAACTAACGATTTTATTAAAAACGTAATATTTGAGTACTTTGGAAATAGTTTCTTAGAAGAATTAAGAGACGGTGCTTTAATAAACTTAAAAAAAGAAAGTATAATAACTAGCACAGATTCGTTTACTGTGTTACCTGAATTTTTTCCAGGGGGCGATATTGGAAAACTGTCTATTTATGGGACATGTAATGATGTAGCAGTTAGTGGTGGAATACCAGAATATTTGACACTATCTCTTATTATCCCTGATGGATATGAAATGGAAAAGCTTTTGATGATTTTTGATTCAATGAAAAGAGCAATTGATGAAGTTGGAGTTAAAATAATATCAGGAGATACCAAAGTAATTGATGGAATAAGTTCTCTGATTGTAAATACAACAGGTTTTGGTGAACTTAAAAGTGATTTAAACTGTTATGATAGAATAAAAGTTGGTGACAAAGTTATTTTTTCTTCAGATATAGCAAGGCACTCGGTTGCTGTATTAATTGCGAGAAATGAACTGGGTTTTAGTAGTGATATAGAATCGGATTGTTGTAATTTATATGAGATTATAAGAAAACTAGATTATAGTAAGATCAAGTTTGTTAGAGATGCTACTAGAGGTGGTGTGGCTGCGGTATTGAATGAAATAGCTGATAAAAGTGGAAAAGGATTTTTGATTAAAGAGCAGAATATCCCTATTTTAGAAAGCGTGAATTATTTTTGTGAGATGTTAGGTTTTGATCCATTGCAGATGGCAAATGAGGGGGTTGCAGTAATTGTTGTAGATAGAGATTATGCAGATGAAGCCCTCGCAATAATTAAAGAATCTAAAAATGGTAAAAATGCAGCAATAGTGGGTGAAGTAACAGATAATACAAAGGTAGTACTGGAAACTAAAGTAGGAGGTAAAAGGTATATTGAAATACCTGCTGGTGAGCTTTTGCCTCGTATTTGTTAGTGTAGTAGCTTGCAGCTCGAAAAAATCTGACTTAATTGAGCAGAAATGTGGATTATGTCACAGTGCGAAAATTGTGTATAAGCCTAAAGGAATTAATAATTGGGAAAGAATAATATATGCAATGAAGAGGCGTGGGCTACAACTGGCACCTGCTGAAGAGAAAGAAATATTAAAAATTCTCAATAAAATTAAATAATTATATATAATTATTCTTGCTAAAGTTTAAAAGTATGTTAAAATTTTATTATGAATGCTCTAGAATCTGCAATATCTAAGATTGATTGGAAAAAAATGAATGGTTTAGTTCCTGTTATTGTACAGGATGTTAAAACAAATAATATTTTAATGCAGGCATATGTAAATCAGGAAGCTCTAAAATTAACAATCGAAACGGGGAAATGTCATTATTTCTCAAGAAGTAGAAAATCAATATGGCAAAAGGGGGAGACATCTGGTAATATACAATATATAAAAGAAATTTATGTAGATTGTGATGGAGATTGTATCTTATACAGAGTAGTCCAAAAAGGTGTTGCTTGCCATACAGGTGAGTATAGTTGTTTTTTTGAAAAGATATATGGGGATTAGATATGTTTAAAAAGAAGAATGTGATCGGTATTGATATTGGAAGTGATGCCATAAAAATTGTAGAATTAAAAAGTAAAAAAAATGGTTTTGAACTGACTAATGCTATTGTGGAAGATCTTCCTGAAGATGTCATATCTGAAGGTTCCATTGTTGATTATAACGAAGTTATTACAGCTATAATTAATGCGTTTAAAAAAGGGAAGTTTAGTCACAAAAATGTTGGTGCGGCATTAAAAGGTAATGATGTAATTGTAAAAAGAGTTCAGGCAAATGTTCCAGACAGAAAGACGTTTGATGAAACTTTTAGATGGGATGCTGAACAGTATATTCAGATGAATATTGAAGATGTTAATATTGATTATGAAATTATAGACTTTGATGAGACTATTAATCAAGCAGATGTTATTTTGGCGGTTGCAAGAAAAGATTTAATTGCTGATGCTATATCTGTACTCGAATCTGCAAAATTAAAACCAACTATCATAGATCTAGAAGTTTTTACTTTAATGAATTGTTTTGAAGCTAATTATGGTAGAGAGGATGAAGTATCGTTAATTATTAATATTGGTCATACCTCAACATTGATGGTTTATATCAAAAATGGTCTTTATGAATTTTCAAGGACTGTTGATTTAGGTGGGAAAAATTGTATTGAGGAAATTCAGAAGAGGATGAATTATGTTTATGAAGATGCAAGATTGAAACTGTTTGATAAAGAGTCGTTGGAGTTTGATGATGAGTTGAAAAGTGCTGTTGAGAGCTTTAATGAAAGATTAGCAACAGAGATTAAAAATAGTATTAATTATTTTTATACAAGCACACAACTTGTTGTAGATAAAATATATGTTTGTGGAGGTGGAGCAAACATATACGGACTTAAAGAATATATAGAAAAATTTTGTGAAATTGAGTCAGTGTTTTTTAATCCATTTGCTAACTTTGAGGTTTCTAAAAATATTGACCAGGGGATGCTGAACAGTAATTTGTATAGATTTAATGTAGCGTGTGGGTTATCATTAAGAAGAGTGGATGAAAAATGATAAGGATTAACTTATTACCTAAGAAGAAAAAATTTCGTTTGCAAGGGATTTATTTAGAGCTATTTGTTTTTTTTATTTTGATAGTTTCAATTATTGTTGGAATTGTGAATATTAATACCAAGTTAAAAGAACAGCAAAATTTGATTAAAAGAGAGATAAGTAGGTTAGAGACTGAGCTAAGGAAATTACGCAAAGTTGATAAAGAAGTAAAGGTATTAAAAAAACGTAAGGCAGAATTGCAACAGAAAATTGATTTGGTTGTAAGATTAAAACAAGGGCAAAAGGAGTATTATAAGATACTTACAAGTTTGGAGAAATCGTTACCTCAAGATGTTTGGATTAGGAAACTTAGTTATGGTAAAGGTCAAATTAATCTTGAAGTTTCTTCTTTGAGAAGTACTTCAGTTAATGAATTTATTATAAACATGTATAAAAGTGAGATTTTTTCTAATATTGATTTAAAAATCGTAAGGAAAAATCAGGTTGAGGGGATAGATATTAATAGCTTTACAATTACTGCAAAAGTGAATTTAGGTGGATAAAGATGATAAAAATTATATCTAGTGTTCCACTAAAGTTTAGAATAGTTGTTGAGGTTGCCATTATTATTGTAATCATTGCTGTATATTATTTTATGTCATACAAACCTCAGGTGGAAGAAATTAATAAATTGAAGAAACGTTATGATTCACTAGCTCTTTCTGTTTCAAGGTTAAAACCTGTTATGCTGAGTTATAAAAAGTTTAAAAAAGAATTTGAAATAGTCAATGAACAATTCAACAGAGTACTTAAAATCTTACCAAATGAGAGAAATTATAACGTTTTGTATGATCAAATTGTAGGATTAGCTGAGAGAAACGGAATTAAAGTATCTCTTTTTCAGCCCACTGGTATAAGAAAAATCGATGATTTTCATTCATCTGTTAACTTTAATATGAACATGGAAGGTAGGTTTCTAGATTTAGTAAATTTTGTTTATAGGATTAATTTCTTAGATAAGATAATAAATATTAATTCTTTAAGTATTAATCCTATAAAAGATAAGGAAGGGAATTTAATACTTAAGGCTAATTTAGGTATGAATTCTTATATGTTTAATGTGCCAGTTAGTGGAGCTGCAAAATGATAAATTATTTATATGGACTGATATTTTTGGTGATTTTTATTTTTTCAGGTTGTGATAACTCTGATATTGAGTTTAAACCTCAAAAGAAACCTGTGAAAATTAAGCAGGAGAAGTTTGAGATAGATAAAGAAACGTTAGAAAAGCAAGAAGAGAAATTAAGACAAGTTTTTGCTAAAGATTACAAACCACTTAAGTATGAAGCAGGTAGAGATCCTTTCTTATCTGTTGTTGATTTATATAAAGATAGTCAAGATCTTGAAGGTCAAGGGAATCCTCTCTTTAGAGTCAGTTTGGATCAGATAAAACTTGTTGGAATACTTAAAAGTTCTTTTGGTAATGTAGGCGTAATCGATATAAGTGGGAATAATTATTATGTTAAGGTTGGTGATGAAATTGGTGTAAATAGAGGTAAAATAATTTCGGTAAGTGAAGATATGATTGTGGTAAGACAAACTGAAAAAGATATATTTGGTAATATAAGAACTGATATTAAAGAGATATATTTAACCCAGAAGGAGGGTAAATAATGAAGTTATATATTAAGTTTTTAATAAGTTTTTTAACATTGATGTTTTTGTTTTCATGTGCTCAGAAAACTGTGGAAGTAAAACATATAAATGAAATAAAAGAGTTTAAAATAGCTAAAATTAAAGATGAATATAAAGCTGAATTGTTAATGAATTATAAAAGTGATGTAAAAGTATTTTATGGTAAAGAACCATATAAATTAACAATATTGGTGCCTGATTGTAGTGTCAGTTCTGAATTATTAAATTTTAAGTATACTGATGATAACATTAAGTCTGTTTTAATTTATAAAGATAGATATGGTGCCAATGTTGAGATACTTCTCAATAAAGATGTTAGATATAAGTATAATGTTAAGGATAATAAGGTATTGTTGACATTTTTACCTTTAACAGTAGAAGAGAAAGAAATTGGTAAAACCTTGGATTATACCGCACCACTCACTGAAGATATTTTGGTAGGTAGCAAACTGCTTGATATTGAAAATTCCTCAGATAGCTCCAACTTATTATTTAAAATTAAACTAAATGGTGTGGTTAGATATGATTATGGTTATTTAGATAATGATTATTTATATGTTGATTTATTTGATGTAAAAAATGTTAGTGAGAAGAAGTACTTAAAATATAATAAGGGTATAATAAGATATGTGAAAATTGGTGAGTATTATCCTCCTCAAAAGGTTAGATTGTTAATTAAACTTATTCATCCTATAACTGTGTTTGCCGCTCAAGATAGAAATTATCTGATCTTATCAAACAATTTTGAAAGCCTCCCAAAAGAACAAAAGTATTTGGTGGGAATTGAAACTATTTCGGTAAAAACTTTTCAAAGTATAATTGTAAAAACAACAGGAAGAATTAATTTTACGAAAAAAATTGTAAATGGTAATCTTTTAGTAATTTTTGATGATGATGTTAAAATACTAAATAGAGTAAAAAATATTATCAATTTTAGTGAAAAATCGCCATTTAAGTATTTAAAGATTGTAAACTATGAGGGGAAAACAGCAATTTTAATTATTCCGAATGGATATGAGGTTTACGCTAATGTTGAAACAGCCCCTGAAGGTATTTTAATTAGTGGTAGTTTTGAGAATTTTAGTAAAGCTACAGTTAAATTTAGTAAAGGATTAGAGCTTCTGGAGTCTAGAGAGGATAAGAAAAAAGTAAGTAAAATTGATTTGATAACTCTTAACATTAAAGATATGGATGTTCGTGAAGCCATTAAACTTATATACTTTGGTAGAAAAAAGAATCTTGTTTTTGGGAATGGAGTGAGTGGAAAGGCAACACTTTTTGTAAAAGATATTCCATATACACAGGCGTTAGAAATTATTTTAAAAGAGAATAACTTAGTGAAAATTGAAGATGACAATTTGGTTTGGATTTTAACGAAACAAAGATATTCTGCTATGAAGGCAGAAGAAATTAAAAAAATAAAAGAAAAAGAGGCTATAAAAAAAGTTGAGCCATTGGTGACTGAAACAGTTCCTGTAAATTTTTCTGAAGCATCTGCATTTACTGCGATAATAAAATCAGTACTAAGCGAAAGAGGTAAGCTTGAAATTAATTCAAGGACTAATAGTTTTGTAATAACTGACATAAAATCATCAATCGATAAAGCGCGTGAATTATTAAAAGAGCTTGATAAAAAGACCCCTCAGGTAACAATTGAAGCAAGAATAGTAGAAGTTTTAGATACAAATAATCTGAATTTGGGTATTCAGTGGGGTGGGAATTACAATGTTAATTCCACATCTGTAAATTTCCCCAATACGATCACTATTAATGGAAATACAGGATCGACAGGAATTAGTGGTTCTGGATACATTGTAAATCTACCTGTTGGTACTCCAGCTGGGGCGTTAGCACTGTCATTAGGAAATTTATCTAGAACATTTAATTTAGATGTAGCCTTATCTGCTCTTGAGAGTCAAAATAAGGTAAGAACTATTTCAAGTCCAAGGATTACAACATTAAATAATCAAGAAGCTGAAATTAAAAGTGGTGGTACGGCAATTATTGTGCCAACAGGTGATAATACAGAAACACAAGAGGTTGATGTTGGTATAAAACTGAAAATTAAACCGCATATTACCCAGAATGGTATGGTTTTTTTAGATATTGAAGTTGAAAAAAGTTCTCTAGGTTCTGTCACTGCAAATACAGCAACAACTGAAGAGAAAAAAGCTAAGACTCAAGTGCTTTTAGAAAATGGAGAGACTACAGTAATAGGTGGTATTTATGAAGATGAAAAGTCTGAAGTATACCAGGGGGTTCCATTTTTAAGTAAGATACCGATACTTGGTGCACTTTTTAGAGCAAAATCGAATACAACAACTAAGAAGGAGTTATTAGTATTTATAACACCTAAAATTGTAGAATAGATGAAGCTGTTTTTGATAGCCGGCGAAGAATCGGGAGATATACACGCATCGAATATGATCCGCCATCTTTCTCAGATGGCGGATTTCTCTTTATATGGAACAGGTGGAGATAGGTTAAAGGAGCTGGGTCAGACCCAATATTTTCATATAAATGATATGTCCATTATTGGTATTGATGGGATTATTCGTAAAGCACCATTCATTGCAAATCTATTTAAAACATTAAAAAGAAAATTATTAGAAGTTATGCCTGATGTTGTGATTTTAGTGGATTATCCTGGTTTTAATTTAAGATTTGCAAAATTTGCAAAAGAAAACGGTTTTAAAGTTATTTATTATATAGCGCCCCAGGTTTGGGCATGGCATTATAGTAGAATTGAAAAGATTAAAGAGTATGTTGATTTAGTTCTATGCATTTTACCTTTTGAAGAAGAGTTATTCAAGAAAAAGGGGATAAATGCAAAATTTGTAGGCAATCCCATTATAGATAATATAAAATATAAAATTAGTAATGGAAATGACTTTATGAAATTATTTTCGCTTACTAAAAATAAGAAAATTATAGGTATCTTACCCGGAAGTAGAGTCAAAGAGATCAGAGCATTAATGCCTGTTATTATGCAGGCCATAAAAAATATTAAAGATGATTTTCAATTTGTAATAGCAAAAGCTGATAATTTGGATAAACAAATTTTGCTTTCATACATTGGTAATGAAAATATTCCAATAGCAGCAGGATATAATTATGATGTTATGAAGTATTCTGATTTATTGTGGGTTTGTTCAGGTACTGCTACACTTGAAAGTGCTATTGTAGGAACTCCATTAATTCTTATGTATAAAGTAGGAAAAATCACAGAAATATTGGGACGACTAGTTATTAAAACGAAATATATAGGACTACCAAATATTGTGGCTGACAAAGAGATTGTTCCTGAATTGTTACAAAGCCGTTTGACACCGGAGAATTTAATAGACTATACTTTTAAGTTACTTGAGAATTATGAATATTATAAAAATGAGTTATCAAAAATTGGAGAAATTTTTTCCATTTATAATCCCTCCCAGCAAGCTGCTCAGGAAATATATTCCTTTTTAAACAGTTAATTTCTTAAAATTATTTTCTCTTATTTATTAACAAGTTATACTGTTAGATGTTTCGCAGTGTTTTTAAGTGAAATTAATAAATATTGGCATTTATTTTTCTATGTACAGGGTGGAGGTGTGCTATGGAGCAAGCATTAATTAATATTAATGATATCATTTCTGAAAAACCTAAAACACAACTAAAACTTAATAAATCAAACTCAGATGATAATGAAAAATTTCATAAGATTTTTCGTAATAAGCTCAATGATAATGAGGATAATAATGCAAAAGAAAATCAAGGTGATATTCAGAATATAATCTCATTTTTACAAAAGATATTAGAGCAGCTTAATCTGGAAGTTTCAACAGAAAGTATTGAGAATATTAAAAGTGCAGAAAATTATGCTGAAGCAAAAAAAATAATGAAAGAGATGCTGTTAGAGCTTGGGATTTCTGATGAAGAAGTGAAAAAGATATTAAGCGATATTGAGAATATTAAATTTAAAAAAATAGTGAATGATGAAACTTATTTGTTGTCAGAACAGGTTGATAAGGAGGATTTAAAGAGTGAGGCTGTAAATGAAATGGAAAAAACAGTAAGAAATGCCAAAGATACACAACATATTAGTAAAGTTTTAAAAAATGGATTAGATACCAAGCTTGTTTTTGATAAAAAGAAACTATTATCAGAACATTTTTTAAACATAAATAAAATAAATTTTCAAGGGAATAAACAAGAAATAGATTTTAGATCTGATCAGTCGTTGCTATTTCATTCAAATAGTCAAGATAATAATGTGTTAGTTAAAAATGAAATTAAAGTTGAAAAGCCAACTGATATTTTGAAGTTTGTTGATTATTTGAAGATGACAAATATCAAAGGTGGACAAAAAATAGTTGTAAAACTTCATCCTGAGCATCTTGGAAACTTAAAAATTGAAATTAGTGATGTTAGCGGAAAATTAACAGCAAAACTTTTTGTGGAATCACATGAAGCAAAGAATTTACTTGTTACACAGACTGATTTGATAAGACAGCATTTAGAGGCTAAAGGGATAAATCTTTCCAACATTGATTTTGGATATCTAACTGATGATTCATCCAAGGAACAATTCAATCATAGAGATACAAAGAATGGTTTTAAAAATGGAAATAGTGCAGCTGATAGAGTTACCATCAATAAAGAAAAAGAAAATTATAGTAATGCACTTTATGCATAGGAGGATAACAGATGATATATGATACAAATAACGTAACAACCACTTTGTATTCAATGGATAGTAGTAGGGAGCCTAAAAAAGAGCTTGATAAAGATGATTTTTTAAATTTGCTGGTTACTCAACTGAAATATCAAGATCCATTGAATCCTCTGGATAACAATGAGTTTATTGCACAGACCACACAGTTTTCATCTCTTGAGCAGTTGATAAATATATCTGAGAAATTTGATAAATTGATAGATAATGAAGAAAGCAGTAATCTAAACCTTTTTTCCGCAGTAGGATTCATTGATAAAACAATTAATTTTTATGGGAACAAATTTAGCACAGAAGAAGATGGTGCTGTATTAAAGTTTGAATTAGCAGGTGAGCCAAAAGATACTGTAATAAAAATTTATGATGAAAAAAGGGCTCTGGTAAATGAAGTAAATTTTGAAGCAGTAGATGGTGAGAATTTTTTCAGCTGGGATTTGACTGATAAAAATGGTGTCAAGTTACAACCAGGCTATTATTCGTACCAAGTTATCGCTAAAGATAATGACGGAAATGAAATACCTGTAAGACTGTATTCATCCGGAAAAGTTATAGGTATTTTAAGGGATGGAAACGATACTGTATTTGACTTAGGTTTTACACAAGTAAAACCAGAAGAAATAATTTCCGTATATAATTAAGAATGTTGGAGGTGTATAGATGCTAAGGTCATTATATTCAGGTATTACTGGTTTGAATGAGCATCAAAAAAGTATGGATGTGATCGGTAATAATATAGCTAATGTAAATACTGTGGGATATAAAACTTCTAGGATTGTGTTTCAAGATTTGTTAAGTCAAACAATCAGTGGGGGAAAAGCGCCTGCTGGTAATCTTGGAGGGATTAACCCTAAACAAATAGGAACAGGAACTTCTACAGCGTCCGTTGACACTATTTTTACTCAAGGGACTCTTCAAAATACCGGTGTTACGACAGATATGGCAATACAAGGGAATGGTTTTTTTGTGGTAAGAAGTGAGAATGAAAACGAAATGTATTACACAAGAGCAGGAAATTTTACTTTTGATAAAGATGGATATCTTGTTACTCCAGATGGTTTTATAGTTCAGGGATGGATGGCCGATGCTGCAACAGGTGAAATACTTACTGATACAGAGGTTTCTGATATCCAGCTTTCTTCTGCTTATACAAGTGTACCTGCAAGGGCTACTGAAAATGTCTCACTTGTTGGAAATCTTGATACCAGGGCTGAGCCAACTATTTTAGAGTTTCAGCCACTTATGACAACAGCTGCAAGTAATGATAATATTTTTGATCTGCATAGTTCAAATGGTTTAAAATTAGATTTGGTAGAAGGGGAGCCTGTTAGAATAAAAGCCCTTGCTACTAAAATAACTGATATGGCAAAAGTTTATAATTCAAGTGATGTCAGTTTAGGGTTGGATTCTAATAAAAATATATCAATTTTTATTACTCAATCTGATACG
This sequence comes from Deferribacter autotrophicus, assembly GCF_008362905.1. Lineage (NCBI taxonomy): Bacteria > Pseudomonadati > Deferribacterota > Deferribacteres > Deferribacterales > Deferribacteraceae > Deferribacter > Deferribacter autotrophicus. The sequence goes on along the minus strand of NZ_VFJB01000004.1, from coordinate 106,984 downwards.
ACCACAGAACATCAGTTAATTTATGATAGTAATGAAGATGACTTTGACAATAATAATATAGGTAATGGAAAATTTAAAACATTACAAGGATTTATTGATGAATTAAATAATATATTAAATAATTATGGTGCAACTGCAAGTTTATCTGAAGGAAAAATAAAAATTGAAAGTACTAATAACTTTACAATTAATTCATTTTCAGGTAATCCTAATCTTGCTGTTGTTTTACAATCACTTGTAGGTGCTTATGTTTCAAATGATACGAAAGAAAGTAATGAAATATTTTATGAAAAAATATTAAATGCTGGAAGCGATTTTAATAGTTTAGGTGAATTAGCTTCTGAGATTACGTCTGCAATTAGCGAAAATGTTTCAGAAGGTTTTTCCGTAAATTATGATGAAAATTCTGGTATGTTTGTTTACAAAAATTTAGTCATTGATGCTGATCAAGATGGCATCCCTGATGTGTCTTCTAATGATATAAGAGGTTTTAAAATTGATAAGGCTTATAGTGGGACAGTTTTTGAATCAAATATTGTTACAAGTAATGATATCCTTTTAGGTGCTGGTGAAACAAATCCTCCAATATATAGTAACAGATTTTTAAGATATGCAAAGGAGTCTGATTCTTTAGATAATTTATATACTAATTCTGGTTTAACTCTTGGCCTTGATAGCGATGCAGTAATATATTTTGATGCGCAGATTGGAGGTAAAGAACCAAATAGTGACCCAGAAGCTACAAACTATGTCCCTGTATTAGGTAAAACAGTTGGTGATTTGTTAAATGGTTTAGAATCATATATGGGACTTCCAGATAACAGCATTACTATAGAAGATGGAAAAATTAAGGTAATTGGGGAAAAAGGTATACCAAATAATATTGATTATATTAATTTTTCTGTCTCTGGAGCAAGTTCTTATGCTACATTTACTGACTATATGAAGTATCAAACGTTGCAAAATGCTTCAGGTGGTCAGTTAATTACTAGTCAAACAGTATATGATGCTCAAGGTAACCCCCATGTTGTTAATTATAATTTTGAATTATACGATGAGGCCAATAATGAGTGGAAACTTACAATAGAACCTGCTGATTCTAATGATTCAATATCTATAGATGGAACAACTGGAAATACTGTGATTGTAAGATTTAATCAGGATGGTTCGTTCCAAGGGGTATATGATTTATATACAAATAATATATTATCAAATTTGTCATTTACGTTATCACCTGCAAATGGTGCTTCAATAATGAGTGGTGTTAGTGTTAATTTAGGAACCCCGGGAAATTATGATGGGATGACACTTTCTGCTGCTGAATCAACAATAACAGAAACAGATCAAGATGGATATCCAATGGGCTCACTAGAAAGATTGTCTGTGAATGATTCGGGGGAAATTATAGGGGCTTATACGAATGGTGAAATAAAACTTATTGCGCAAGTCGGGGTAGCAATTTTTACTAATCAAGAAGGTCTTTTAAAGGTAGGGGATACATTATTTGCTGAGACGCCAAACTCTGGACAGGCAGCAATCGGTCGTGCTTCTACAGGAGGTCGAGGAACTATTGCATCAGGAGCTCTTGAGAACTCAAATGTCGATCTTGCAAGAGAATTTGTAAATATGATTACAACTCAGAGAGGTTTTCAGGCTAACTCAAGAGTCATTACTACCAGTGATGAACTGTTACAGGAGTTGATGAATCTGAAAAGATAAAATGGGGATTGATATTACATCCCCATCTGTATAAATTTTCTTTGAAAGTTATTGTTTTTTTAATTATAATTGTTTAGGAGTGAAATAGTATGGATATAGCAACCCTTATTGGTATTGTTCTTGCTTATGTTTTGGTATTTGTTTCTCTCTTAATGGGGCCTGGTGTAGGCGTATATATTGATATCCCTTCTGTGTTAATTGTTATTGGTGGAACATTTGGTATAATTTTTATGAATTACCCAATGAATAAGGTATTTAATATAATTGCTATTGTTATGAAGACATTTCTTTTTAAGTCAGAGGATCCTGCAAAGCTTATCGAACAACTTGTTAACTTTGCTGTAAGAGCAAGAAGGGACGGAATATTAGCTCTAGAATCAGCAGAGAATGAAATCAGTGACGAGTTTTTGAAGAAAGGTATTAGGTTGGCAGTTGATGGTACTGAACCTGAGGTAATAAAATCTATTTTAGAAACAGAATTATCTTATATGGAAGAAAGGCATAAAGAAGGTGTAGGGATACTTGAAAGTATTGCAAGTTTTGCTCCAGCTATGGGGATGATTGGTACTCTGATTGGTTTAGTGGCAATGCTTCAGACTATGAATGATCCAAGCTCTATTGGTCCTGCTATGGCTGTAGCATTGCTTACAACATTTTATGGGGCAATTATTGCAAACCTTTTTGCTGCACCTTTGGCTGGTAAGTTGAAGACTCGTTCTGCGGAAGAGATTTTATTGAGAGAGATAATGATTGCTGGAATTATGGCTATACAAGCTGGTGATAACCCAAGAATTGTGGAACAAAAACTTAATGCATATCTTCCTCCAAAAATGAGGAAGTCGCAGTTTGAATAGGTGAGTTATGGCTGAAAAAAAGTGTGAAGAGTGTAAAGCTGGTGCTCCTGAGTGGATGGTAACATTTTCAGATATGACAACTTTGCTTTTAACCTTTTTTGTTTTGCTTTTATCTATGGCGTCTCTAGATCAAAGGAAAATAAAGGAAGCTCTTGGATCTCTTCAAGGAGCACTAGGTGTACTTGAAGCTGGTAGGAAATCGGAAATAGGTAAAGAAGAGATTCTATCAAGAATGGATTTTGTACAACAGATAAAAAAAACTGAGCAGCAAATGCTAGCAGGTTTAAGAAATTATGTAGAACAAGCTAATCTTAGTAGTCAGATTTCGGTGGTGAAGACTGATAAAGGTATTTCTGTAAGGATTATGGATTCAGTGTTATTTGAACCTGGAAGTGCAGATATATTACCTTCAGCCATACCTATTCTTGAAAAACTTGCGGCAGTGATGAGGGATACACCATATAATATTCTAGTAGAAGGGCATACTGACGATATACCTATTCATACACCGAAATTCCCTTCAAATTGGGAGCTTTCGACTGCTAGAGCTGTGGCAATTGTTAAGTTTTTCATAAGAAAAGGGGTAAAACCTGAAAAACTTAGTGCTGCTGGATATGCTCAATATCATCCTATAGTACCAAATATTACTCCAGAGAATAGAGCTAAAAATAGAAGAGTTGAAATTAATTTTGTGAGTCCAGAACTTGCAGAATCAAGTAAAAATATCTTTGAAGAAAATAACAGTGGAGGTTTTTGATGGCTGATGAAGGAAAAAATACTCAAGAGCAGGAAGAAGGTGGTAAAAAGAAGAAAAAATCTAAATTGTTTCTCATTATAATATTAGTAGTTGTGTTGCTTATTGGTGGCGGAGCTGCATATTTCTTTTTAGTAAAGGGGAAAGCTGATAAAAATGCTGAAGAGACAGTAAAAGAGAAGAAACAAGCTAAAGTGGATGCAGGCATTGGACCGTTGTATTCATTGGATACATTTATAGTAAATCTTGCAGATCCTGGTGGTACAAGGTATTTAAAGGTTACAATGCAACTTGAGCTTGATAATGAAAAGTTGCAGGAAGAAATGGATAAAAGAAAACCTCAAATTAGGGATGTTATTTTAACGGTTTTATCATCTAAAACATATGCTGAAGTTAGTACTGCACAAGGAAAGCTTGCTTTAAAACAAGAGCTGATAAGGAGAATAAATCTTATCTTAACAAGTGGAACAATAAGAAGTATATATTTTACAGAGTTTGTAGCACAATAGGTGTGAAATGAAAAATAATATTAAAAGAGTAAAAGAGGAATTTGGAGAAGTAATATTAGATGTAGTAGTAGAATTGGGAAGGGAAAAAATAACAATTCAAGAAATGCTGGCTTGGCATAGTGGTTCAATTGTAAAATTAAATAAAACTTCCGGAGAAGCAGTGGATATACTTGTGGCTAATCGTCCGATAGCCAAAGGTGAAGTGATGGTAATAGATGAAAAATTCGCTGTAAGAATTTCTGATATTTATACATTGGAAAATATAATTGATAAAAAAAGAGATGGACTTTATGATTAAAAAAATTGTTTTAACTTTGTTTTGTCTACTTATTTCTTTAAGTGTTTGGTCTTTTGATTATGATGTGAAAGAAGATTATTTGTCGTTAAATATAAATTTTAAAAATGTTCCTAAATTGATTGAGAAAAAAGTTAATAAAAACACTGTTTATTATTTGATTGATGGATTAAAGGGTGAACAGTTTAATCGAGAATTTTTAGGATTACCAGTTTCATATGTAAAAGGATACTATGATGCGAATGGTCAATATAATATTGAGATAAGTTATATAAATAATGTTGTAGAACCGACATTTAAGGTAAATGGCAATAATTTAAATATTGTTATACCATTTCAAAATGGGGTGAGTTATAGTAATGCTCATGCAGTGAGTCCTTATATACGCATAGTCGTTGGCCTCATTATTGTATTGCTGATGATAATTTTTTCTTTTATAATTTTCAAATTCTTGTATAAAAAAAAGCTGCATCAGGTTATACCAGGAGTTGGACGCGTTTTAGGTAAAATGGATTTGATTCCGGGTGTTTCATTGATATTTGTTGAATTAGGTTCAATACTGTACATATTGGCTTATACAAATGCATCTGTTACAATGATTGATAAGCTTACAGACGATGAGGAAATTAGTAAGCTAAAAAAAGGTTTTTCTAAATATCAAGATTTTTCAAGTTATTTACGTTTTTTTGGTAAAAAAATTACGAAAGAAGATATGGAAATCACAAAAACTATTGTAAGGGAGAAGATTGAATCACTAAGAAAAAAATAGTTTTTTTTACTTTTTTATTAATTCTTTTTTCTTCCTTTTATGTTAATGCAGCTGATAATATTCCTTTACCCGCATTTCGTTTTGGTGTGGAAACCGCTAAAAATCCAAATGATGTAGCAATTACTTTACAAATCATTTTTTTACTAACCATTCTTACTTTAGCTCCAGCAATACTGCTAATGGTCACTTCTTTTACAAGGATTATTATTGTGTTTTCTTTTTTGCGAAGTGCTTTAGGTACACAGCAATCGCCACCTAACCAGGTTTTGATAGGTCTTGCGCTATTTTTAACTTTTTTCATTATGTCTCCAGTTTTTAGTGAAATGAATAAAAAGGCTTTACAGCCCTATTTAAATGGTAAGCTTACTTTTACCCAAGCACTTGTTGAGGCAAAAAAGCCGTTGAGGAAATTTTTATTAAAAAACACTCGAAAAAAAGAATTACTTACATTTATTGAAATAGCAAAAATAAAGAGACCTAAAACACCAGATGATATACCTGACACTGTTATCATTCCTGCATTTATTACCAGTGAATTGCAAACGGCCTTTGAGATAGGTTTTTTACTATTTTTACCATTTTTAGTAATTGACTTTGTGGTGGCAAGTGTTCTCTTATCAATGGGTATGATGATGCTCCCTCCTGTTATGATATCATTGCCGTTTAAGATATTACTATTTGTATTAGTGGATGGGTGGGGTTTAATAATTGGTTCTTTAGTAAAAAGTTTTTATTAGTTAGCACTGAGAAAATGCTAACTGATTATAAATATATAAACTTTAAGATAAAATTAGTAAGTTTTTTCCCGAATATTTTGAGTTTCATGCTGAAAAATTTGGGGATAGGATTAAAATAAATAATAAATGTTTTAAAAAGCAAGGGGATAAAAATTACTTTGCCATTGGGGTCTGGGGCAAAGCCTCAGAATAATTGATGGATGGGAGTTTTTTAAGGATAATTTTATAAAGGTTGAAAATGACAGTAGACTTTGTTATTGAGATAACGACAAAAACGTTGGAACTAACTTTGATGATTGCAGCACCAATGCTTATTTTTGGATTAGTTGTTGGTTTAATAGTAAGTATTTTTCAAGCTGTGACACAAATTCAAGAAATGACATTGACATTCATACCTAAGATACTTGCAGTTGTTGTAGCGTTGATAATTTTTTTTCCATGGATAATAGATAAATTGATTAGTTTCACTGTTAATATTATACACAATATCCCAGTTTATATTGGGAAATTTTAGGAGTTATTATGGAAGAATTTAAATACAAAATTTTAGTTGTAGACGATGAAGATTATGTAAGAGATAGTCTTGACATAATTTTATCCACGGAAGGCTATCAGGTTGTTGGTGTAAGTAGTGGATATGAAGCTCTAGAGTTATTGGAGAAAAATTATTTTGATTTTGTAATTACAGATATCAAAATGCCTGAAATGGATGGGATTACATTGCTTCGTAAGATTAGGGAGGGATATCCTGATTTACCAGTGATTGTTATGACAGGATTTCCTAGTATTGATAGTGCAATAGAATGTTTGAAGGAAGGTGCTTTTGATTATGTTACTAAACCGTTTAAAGTGGAAGATTTGATAAATAAGCTACAAAAGGCTGATGAAAATAGAAAGTTAAAAAAAGAAGTAGTAGAACTCAAGCAGTTGTTAAAAATATACGATGCTGGCTTATTTTTCAATAAGACCTTAGATCATGAAGAGATTTTGAATGGAATGGAGAAAATGCTTTTTTCGGATTCTTTAGTTTATGGTTGTTTTTTTCACATATTTACAAAGGCATTTAAGAAATCATATAATTTGAGTGAAGATATAAAACATTATCTTGATACAAGGTTTAGCTTTAAAAATGCTGCTCAACTGTTTTATGGAAAGAATTTAATAAATGAGTCTGTGAAAATAAATGGTAAAGATGTTAATTTACTTGTTATTCCAATGTATTTTGAAAAGTTTGTATGGGGAATCTTTGCTCTTGTAAATGTTGGTTCAAAGGTGTTTGATGTAATCCATGAAAGAATTTATTCAATTTTTGTAAATCAATTTTCTATTGCATTAAGAAATTCATATACTTATGAAGAATTGGCTAAAGGTTATTTCGAAACAATAAATTCATTGGCTGTGGCTGTTGATGCAAAAGATCATTATACCCGTGGTCATTCTGAAAATGTAAAAAATTATTCTCTAATGATAGTGGAAGAGTTTGGTTTCTCTGAAAACTTTAAAGAAGTAATGACTTATGCAGGCTTACTACATGATATTGGTAAAATTGGAGTGCCAACTCATGTTATTACAAAACCTGATAAATTGACCGATGAAGAATTTGAAGAAATGAAAAAACATCCTATATATGGTAAGGAAATTCTTGAACCTATTGAATTTCTAGGCGATGTTCCTGATTATATTTTATATCATCATGAAAAACTTGATGGCAGCGGTTACCCTTTTGGATTAACGGCAAATGAAATACCTCTTGGTGCAAAAATTTTGCAAGTGGCAGATTCCTTTGATGCTATGACTACAGATAGAAGTTACAGGAAAAGAAGAACATTAACCTGGGCTATGGAAGAATTGGATAGGTGCAGTGGAACTCAGTTTGATACTGAGATTGTGAAGGCTTTTAAATCAGCTATGAAAAGGAGAGGATTTACATGGTAGATGTGTTAAGCAATGATTTAATTGAGCTTGGAAAGGAAGCGAATAGGATAAAAGAAGAAAAATGGGGTAAAAAGGTTTTCTTTGTTAAAAATATTCATTTAAATTATACAAATATCTGTTTGAATAAGTGTAAATTTTGTGCTTTTGCAAAAGATGAGGGGGATGATGATAGTTATTCAATGGATTTGAGTGAAATTGTAAAATATATTGGTGATAAAGGAGAAGATGCAAAGGAGATACACATTGTTGGAGGATTGCACCCTCATCATTCTTTTGAATACTATTTAGATATGGTTAAAGCAATTAAGGAAAATTTTCCTGAAAAAGCGGTGAAAGCTTTTAGTGCTGTTGAGATTGACTATTTTAGCAAGATAAGTGATTTGCCTGTAAATGAGGTCTTAAAAAGATTGAAAAAAGCTGGCCTTGATATGATGCCAGGTGGGGGAGCAGAGATTTTTGCTTCTGCAGTTAGAAGGCAAATTTGTCCTGAGAAGATTTCTGGAGAAAGATGGCTTGAGGTTATGGAAATTGCTCATAAAGAAGGGATAAAAAGCAATGCTACAATGCTTTATGGACATCTGGAAAGTATGGATGACATTTTAGATCATTTAGAGAAATTGAGAGATTTACAAGATAAAACTGGAGGTTTTGTAGCTTTTATACCGCTAAGTTTTCATCCTGAAAATACCTTTTTAAACCATATGAAACCAGCAACAGGTGTCGAAGACTTGAGAATTATAGCTTTGTCTAGAATTGTCTTGGATAACATTCCTCATATAAAGGCTTATTGGGTAATGTTAGGTGAAAAAACTGCACAAGTGGCATTAAAATTTGGTGCAGATGACCTTGATGGAACAATTGTTAAGGAGAACATTACTCATTCTGCTGGTGCTAAAAGTAAGGAAGGATTAACGTTAGAAGAGTTAGTATATTTAATAAAATCAGCTAATTTAATTCCTGTGGAAAGAGACTCTTTTTACAATGAGATCAGAAGTTATTAATGAAATTATTTTTGTCAACCCATCTCCAAATATGATTAAATTATCAAGAATTATTAAGAGGATGGGGTATAAAGTTATTTATGCATCTACTGATTTATATTTTCCTTGTTTTTTTGATTCTGCATATTTGATAGACGATAAGATAACTAGATTTAGTTCATTATCAAATATCAATACAAGCAAAGAAGATATTTATTATTTATTTAAAAAAAGTTTATTTAATAAACTAAAATTTTTACGATATAAAAAGAGAATCGGTTTTAATACTGTTTCATTAATGGAAAGAATAAAGTCTTTCAAAGAATCCCAACCTCTGGAGAAATCAAAGACAGAAAGATTTTCTGATATTTTAAATGATGGGGAGAATTATAAAATAGTATTTTCTTATCTTCCTAAGCAGGAAATATTAAAACTTGGTTTTTTAGGAAATGATTATAATATTTTTAAAATTGAGGGTGAACAGGAGTTTATTGATACTATTCAAAAATCAACTTTCTATATATTGAAGAAAAATGGAATTGAAATTTTTAGGTATGAAAATTATATTATTGTTAAAACTGAAAATTCTAATTTAGAGCTGAATAAAATTTATAAATACCTGGATAATTATAATCTTGAAGTAAAAAAGATTGGACAAATTACTAAAAAAGAGAATCCTTGGATTGAGAAAAAATCGTTAAATGGAAAAGAGTTTTTTTATATTAATGACTATAGCGTTTTTAATTTTTCCATAAAGATATGGGATGACTGGTATGAAAAATTAGCGAGGTTTATATGTACAGAAAAGCAGCGGTAAAGGGGTATTTTTATCCTGATAATTTGAATGAATTAACAAGTTTTTTCAGCAAACACGCTTATGATGGTGAAAAAATTGATGGAATTATGGCTATAGTGCCACATGCTGGTTATACCTATTCAGGAGTTACCGCTGTTAAAACTATTTCAAGGCTAAATTTAAAAGATAAAATATTATTATTAGGTCCAAATCATACAGGATTTGGTGAAAGAGTAGCCCTTTATCCTGAAGGGGAGTGGGAAACTCCTTTTGGTGATGTGAAGATTAGTAGGGATTTAAATAGTAGGTTATTGAATATTTCGTACATTAAAGAAGATATCATAGCCCACGTTAGAGAGCATTCCTTAGAAGTAATTTTACCGATGTTAAAATATTTTAAAAAAGATTTCAGTTTTTCTGCTATTACTATGATGCCAATACGGTATGAGGAATGTATAAATTTAGCTCAAGAAATTTACGAGAATATTAAGGATGAAAATATAACAATTATAGTGAGTTCAGATTTTAATCATTATGAAAATGCTGAGATCACTGAGAAAAAAGATATGTTAGCAATTAAACAGATTTTGAATATGGATAGCAAAGAGTTGTACGATACTGTATTTGAAAAAGATATAAGTATGTGTGGCATTTATCCTGCAATTGTAGGGATAGAAATTGCAAAACGATTTGGTGCTAATAATTCGTTACTTGTAGAGCATACCCATAGTGGAGTGGTAAATAGTGATTTCTCTCAGGTAGTGGGTTATGCAGGTATAATAATTTATTAAGGGGGAATAAATGAAAAAAATAAGAAAAGCAGTATTGCCTGTTGCAGGATTTGGGACGAGGATGTTGCCAGCTTCTAAGGCTATTCCTAAGGAGATGATCACACTTGTTGACAAACCTCTTATTCAGTATGCAGTGGAGGAGGCTATTAATTCTGGTATTGAAACCATTATATTTGTAACATCAAGGCATAAAAAACCTATAGAGGATCATTTTGATAGATTTTTTGATCTTGAAGAAACTTTGAGTAGGAGTGGTAAAGAGGAGGAGTTGAAAAAAATAATGTATCTTGCAAATTGCTGCGAGTTTATATCAGTGAGACAGAAGGAGCAGAGAGGACTTGGTGATGCAGTTTACTGTGCTAAGAGTATAGTGGGGGATGAGCCTTTTGCAGTAATTTTGCCAGATGATGTGATTTTGAGTAAAGAGCCAGTAATTGGACAACTTATTGAACAGTATAATGAAATGGGGGGGAGTGTAATAGCTTTGCAGGAAGTAGCACCAGAAAATACATCGAAATACGGTATTGTATCTATTGAAGAAGAAATAAATGATAGACTCTTCAAGCTTAATGATATGGTGGAAAAGCCTAGAGAGAATCCTCCTTCAAATTTTGCAATTATTGGTAGATACGTTTTAACGAGTGCTGTGATGGAAAATATTGGTAACATTGAAAGCGGGGCCTTAGGTGAGATACAGTTGACTGATGCCATAAAAAAAGAAGCTGAAAAGGGACTGGTTTATGGCTATAAATTTAAAGGGGAAAGGTTTGACTGTGGTAATGTAAAAGGCTATATTGAAGCAACGCTTAATTTTGCATTGGAAAGAGATGATTTGAGAGATTATGTAGTAGAGTTGATAAAAAATAAATTTATATGAGGATATTTAAATGGGCAATGATCCTGTAACAAGGTTTAGATTAATTCATGGTATTTTAAGTAGAGAACTGAATGACATGTTTGAATTATTGGATAGGATATTGAGCAAAAAATCTGTATTTGAGAGTAACTACCCTCTTATGGATGTTTTTGTGTATAGTGATGAAATTAAAGTTTTGGTGGATTTGCCGGGTGTCAAACTTGAAGATTTTAAAGTGTATCTTTATGAAAATAATTTGATATTAGAGGGATATAAATCAGATATCAAATATGATCAAAAAGTTACATATTTCCGTATGGAAAGAGATTTTTTCCCTTTTAGACGAGCAATATCTTTGCCTGAGGATATTGATGAAGATAATGTTAAGGCAGCGTTAAAAGATGGTGTTTTAGAGATTATTATTAATAGAAAAAAGAGGGAGGAATGATGGAAAATTTAGAACATGAAATAAATATACCTGAAGAGTTACCTTTATTGCCTTTAAGAGATATTGTTATTTTCCCTTATATGGTCTTACCACTTTTTGTGGGTAGAGAATCAAGTATTGCTGCCATAGATGATGCTCTGAACAAAGATAGGTTAATATTTTTAGCAGCTCAAAAAGATGCAATGATTGAATCCCCAAAAGAGGATGACATATACAGAGTTGGTTGTGTTGCAATGATACTGAGAATGTTAAAACTTCCTGATGGCAGAGTAAAAATTCTTGTTCAGGGGTTAAAAAGAGGAAGTATTGAAGAGTATGTTTCAAAGGAGCCTTATTACAAGGTAAAAGTTAGGCCAATTAGTGAGATAGAAGTAGAAAAAGATTTAAATGTGGAAGCATTAACTCGTTATGTTAAGGATCAAATTGGTAGGGCTGTTAGCCTTGGTAAACCGATGCTTCCAGATTTGCTTGCTATTATTGATAGTATAGATGATCCGGGAAAGCTTGCGGATATAATTGTAGCTAATATTGGATTGAAAATAAATGAAGCACAAGAAGTTTTAGAAATACAAAATCCAGTTGAACGATTAAAAAAAGTTTCTGATTCTCTGAATAGAGAGATTGCAATACTTGAGGTTCAACAAAAAATTCTAAATGATGCAAGAGGGGAAATTGATAAGAGTCAACGTGAATATTTCTTAAAAGAACAATTGAAAGCTATAAGAAGAGAGCTTGGTGAAGAAGATGATTTTCAAAAGGAGATAGAAGAGTTTGAGAAGAGTATCAAAAAAGCAAAGATGCCCAAAAAGGTTAAGGAAGAGGCTGAAAAACAGCTTGATAGATTGTCAAAAATGCATCCTGACTCAGCTGAAGCAACCGTTGTGAGGACTTATCTTGAGTGGCTTGTGGAGTTGCCTTGGAGTAAAAGCAGTAAAGATAAATTAGATTTAAAACGTGCAAAGCAAATACTTGATGAAGATCATTACGGATTGAAAGAGGTTAAAGAGAGGATCTTGGAGTTTTTAGCTGTTCGCAAGCTCAATCCTAATATGAAAAGTCCAATACTTTGTTTTATAGGACCTCCAGGAGTAGGTAAAACCTCCCTTGGTAAATCCATAGCAAGAGCGATGGGGAGGAAGTTTCATAGGATTTCCCTTGGTGGAATGAGGGATGAGGCAGAGATTAGAGGGCATAGAAGGACCTACATTGGGGCAATGCCTGGTAAAATTATTCAGGGGATAAAGAATTGCGGCACTAATAACCCTGTTTTTATGCTTGATGAAATAGATAAAATAGGGATGGATTTCAGAGGTGATCCTTCTTCTGCATTACTTGAAGTTTTAGATCCTGAGCAGAATCATGCTTTTGTGGATCATTATATTGGTGTGCCATTTGATTTGTCTAAAGTACTATTTATTACCACTGCTAATTATTTGGATCCTATTCCTCCAGCGTTGAAAGATAGAATGGAGATAATATATTTGCCTGGTTATACTGAAGAAGAAAAGGTAAAGATTGCTGAGAAGTATTTGATTCCTCGTCAAATTGTTGAAAATGGATTAAAACCTAAACAGATTAAATTTACTAAAGCAGCTGTAGATAAGATAATTTCTGGATATACAAGAGAATCTGGCCTGAGAAACCTTGAGAGATTAATAGGAAAAATTTGTAGAAAAGCAGCAAAACAGTATGCTGAAGGGAAAAAGGATAAATTTTTAATAACAGAAGCAGTTCTTCAAAAATATCTTGGTCCCGTTAAATACTTAGCTGAAGATGAGTTGAAAGAAAATGAAGTAGGTATTGTAACAGGTCTTGCCTGGACTCCATTTGGTGGAGAAATACTGTTTGTTGAATGCACTAAGTATAAAGGTAAAGGTAACCTCATACTTACAGGTCAGTTAGGTGATGTGATGAAAGAGTCGGCAAGAGCGGCGCTAACTCATGTTAGGTCTATTGCCTCAAAGTATGGAATAGATGAGACAATATTTGACCAATATGATATACATATACATGTACCTGCCGGTGCAATACCGAAAGATGGCCCTTCTGCAGGTATAACAATTGCAACGGCTATTTATTCTGTGTTTAAAGAAGTAAAAGTAAAAAAAGATGTAGCATTGACAGGTGAAATTACCATTACAGGTAAGGTGTTGCCGATAGGTGGGATAAAAGAAAAACTTTTGGCAGCAAAAAGACACAATATTAAAACAGTATTATTACCTAAAAAGAATGAAAAAGATTTGGTAGAATTGCCGAAGGATATAAGAAAATCATTAAAAATGGTATTTGTGGAAAAGTTTGATGATATTTTGAAAATTGCTGTTGAAGACTAATTTTTGTAAATGATTGTTTAAGAGGGTAATATTAAACTTCGGGATAAGTTAAAAAAACTGTTAGAAATAGATAGGTCTGCGAATGTTGTTGCGTTGTCTGCTGCTATTGGTACATTTATAGGTATTTCACCTTACTTTGGCCTTCATACAGTTTTAGGTATAGTGGTTTCTTATGTTTTTAATTTGCCTATTTATCCAGTTATTCTAGGTGTTTATATTACTAATCCAATCACGATTTTATTTATTTATGCTTTTTGTTATAAAGTGGGATTAATTTTAACCGATATAAAAGTTAATATATCAATAGATTGGAAGCATTTAACTTTTCATGATATGTTTAATAACGTGAAAGAAATATTTATACCTTTTTTCGTGGGTACTCATGTTGTCGGCATAGTAGCTGCTTTTATAGTGTATATATGTGTGTTTTATATAGTAAAAAAATATAGAAGATAGAATGGCACAAATTATATCTGTTGCTAGTGGAAAAGGTGGTGTTGGTAAAAGCTTTTTTTCTGCTAACCTTGCTATTTCTTTGAAAAACAAAGGGAATAATGTTTTACTGGTCGATGGAGATTTAGGAGGTGCAAATCTACATAATTTTGTAGGATTAAAAACTGCAGGGGTGGGAATATACAATTTTTTAAAAGAAAAATATAAATTAGAAGAAATAATTATAGATACTCCTGCTGGGGTAAAATTTATTGGTGGTGCCAGTGATATCCTTGGAATGGCACATATATCAAATTATGAAAAACTAAAGCTTGTTAATAACTTGAAAAGAACGAATTTTGATTATGTTATATTGGATTTAGGAGCTGGTACAAGCTATAATATGTTGGATTTTTTCAACTATTCTGAAAAAAAAGTTGTTATTATGAACAGCGAACCTACATCAATTGAGAATTCTTATGGATTTATAAAGATTGCTTTATATAGGCTTATTGAAAGAAGTTTAAAAAATAATCCTTTGCTTGAAAAAGTATTAAAACGCTTAAGAAGTAGAAGTATGAATTATAAGAAAGTTACTGATATAATCGATGATTTAAAAATGTATGATTCTAAATCTATTCCTGAAGTAGTCGATATAATAAATAACTACAAAGTGGGATTAGTCTTGAATATGTTGAAGTTTAAAAAAGAATTGAATGTTTTTTATGGTTTTGAAAATGTAGCTAATAAATATCTTGGGATTAAAGTTGAAAAGCTTGGTTTTATACCATACGATATAAGTATACCGGAAAGTTTAAAAAGGCTGGAACTTTTTTATACCAGCACTAATGAAAATTTTATAACCGAATGTATTGATGATATTGCAAAGAATGTATTGAATAAGTTGTGAGGTGTAAAATGTGTCCGGAACAGGTAAGCCAAAATGATTTTGAAGAAATTGTAAAAGAAGAAGATATTATACAACTTGTTGGTTTTAAACTGGGGGATGAGGAATACGCTATAGATATATTGAAAGTTCAAGAGATTATCAGAATGGTTGAAATTACTTCTGTTCCAAGAGTGGATCATTTTGTTCTTGGGGTAATGAATTTAAGAGGTAAAGTTATTCCTGTAGTGGATTTAAGATTGAGATTTAATCTTGATAAAAGCGATTTTGATAAAAACACAAGGATAATTGTTGTTAATTTTGAGAAGGAAAGTATTGGGTTTGTTGTAGATGAAGTTACTGAAGTGATGAGAATTACTAAAAGTATTGTAGAGCCTACACCCCCTTTGGTGGGGTCAGTGGGGCAAGAATATATTCTTGGTATTTGTAAATATAATGAACGTTTAATAATACTGCTTGATATCGATAGAGTTATTTTTGGAGAAGGGAAATATGATGATAGTGAGTTAAAGAAAAAGTTTTTTACTAAGCCTGAAAGTGTGGGTGCTTCTCAATTTGTTGAATCAGATAGGGATGTTGAAGAAACTGTTGTAAATGATAGCAAAGTTGATATTAGCATTGAAAAAGAATCAAAACAACCTGAGAAAGAAGCTATAGAAAAAGATGAAGTGAAAGAAGCTGAGTTAGATTATGTAAATGAAAATATGATTGGGGTAGAGGAAAGCTCTGAAAAAATAGAAGAAGATGTAACAATATCTCAGACTGAAGAAATTGGCGTTGAAGATATTGATGACATAGATGCTTTGATTGCACAAGAATTGGCTAAGCGTGAGAAAGAAACTGAAGAGTTGATTAAAAAGAAAAAAGCGAGATTACCAGATACTCAAGAAGTTTTGGAGGATGCATTAAAACAAAGTGAAGAAGTGTTGGGTAATGAAGAAGAATATGTATCACAAGATGATCTCGATGCTTTGATTGCTCAAGAGTTAGCCAAACGAGAAAAAGAAACAGAAGAATTAATAAAAAGAAAAAAAGAAAAAAAAAATTTAAATGATGAAGATAGTTGTGAAAGTAATGTAGTAGATGAAGTTGAAAGTTTTGCAGATAAAGATTTGGATTCTAAAAATTCTGATTCAATAATAATTGAAAGAGATTCGTTAGAAGAATTAAAAAGTATAGCCGAAAAAATTATAAATGGTGAGACAGCAGAGCTTGATATTGATATAAAAGGTGAAATAGGTGAATTATTGAAATTACTTGTAGAAACTAAAAGAAAAGTGGACGAAGTAGAGCCCACTGTAGATGATTCATCTAGACGGATCCCTTCAGTAAAAGATTCCCTTGATGATGTAACCGAAAGGGCTGAAAATGCTGCATTTAACCTAATGAACAATGTTGAAAAAATGTTATCAGTATATAAGTCTATTGAAGATGATCTAAGTAGTCTGGAGAAATACATATCTAGTGCTGATAAAAATTCAGCACTATCCCAAATTGAAAACATAGAAAAGAGATTGGCTGAACTTGATAATATGGGATTTGAAATGTTGAATTCGCTTGAGTTCCAGGATATTACAGAGCAGAAAATAAGGAAAATTATAAGCTATACTGAAGAGATTGGTGCAAAATTTGGAGCAATTTTAGGGTATATGAAAGTAAAGCAGATGCAAGGTGAACAGTTTAGTGTTAGTCAGGAAGAAGTAGATAAGTTGTTGAGTGATTTTGGGTTGAATTAGTAAATTTTTTTAGCTATTTATATTTACATAGGCGCGTAGCTCAGTGGGAGAGCACTGCGTTGACGTCGCAGGAGTCGGCGGTTCAATCCCGCCCGCGCCTATTTGTTGGGGGAAAATTATGGAAGTTATTAAATATCACAAAGCTGAAAGTTATGAGCCTGAGAAAAATTGGAAGCGTGTAAGTCTTTGTAATCAAAAAGATATATCCATTGAATATTTTATAAAGCCTCCAAAACACTCTTCTCCAAAACATAAGCATCCAAATGCTCAGGTGTTGATTGTATTAGAAGGTAAGCTTGCTGTGTGGACTGAAAAGGATGGAGAAGTGATACTCGATAAGTATGATACAGTGTATATTGAAGGGGATGAAGAGCATATTGTAACAAATCCCCTTGATGAACCCTCAGTGGGAATTGATATTTTTGTCCCAGGCAGATCCTTTGATTTTTGGCTTAAAAGAAAAGAGTTGCTCAAATAATTTGTAATTTTTTTAGTAATTTTTCCGTTGGTTTACCGTTTTTATCGTATCCTCTTTTTTTATAATAAGCTTTTAACATTTTATCGATGGGCGGAAGTTTTTGTTTTTTATCTGACTGTCTTGACTTTGAAATTAATCTTGCAGGAAGTATATCATCATTTCTAGATACTCCAAGGAGACAGTTCATATATCTTTCAAGAACATGTATTCTTTCTCCTGCGGTAATAAATTCTTTAGCTGTTATATTTAGTCCTGTTACTGCCACCCACATTTTGTGATAAAGAGAGAAATCAACCAACGATATGGCAATTTTTGGGAAATTTGTCATGATAAATTTTAAGAGAAAATGCGGAGTATATTTTGTTAGTGGTGCTTCAAAAAGATATGCAAAAGCAGTGAAAAGACATGTTTGTAGTGAATTGATACAATTAAAAAGGTTTTCAAAAAAGATTGTGTAATCAGCTTTCCCTTTTTCACTGTAGGGGTTTAAGAGGTCAAAAATTATTTCAAGACCAACTGGATATGCAGATAGATGACAACCTCCTCTATTAGCAGTAGCAAAAGATAACGCCTGCCCAAAGGCTGCTCTGGGATCATAACCTGAAATTTCGAGCCCTTTGATATGGATGGCAAATTCATTCCCACCGTGTTCTTCGGCAAGCCTTTTTACCCCTTCTGCAAGTTTATCTCCAATATCCACTCTATGAGCAATCTTAAGAATTGTATCAGCAATGTTGTCTTCTTTTCCAAATGTTAATTCGCTTTTAAATATCCCTTTTTCATTAGCTTCCATAGCCCATGCAAGAGTACCGCCGAGAGAAATGGTATCTAATCCCATTTTAGAACATAAGTCGTTCCATTCTGCAATTTTTGCGGGATCAAAGATTCCGAGGTTGCTGCCAAGCAATGTAACTGTTTCGTATTCCGGTATGGCCATCTCTTTTCCATTAATGATACCTTTGTGTCCACAAAGTATGGAGCATGGTTTGCAGGTATGATGCTTTGAATGGAAAAGTTCTGCCATTTTTTCGCCGGAGAGGTTAACGGATTGGGGATCATAGCCGTCTCTAAAATTATATGCAGGCATTGCACCTTTTGGGTTTGTAAAATTTACATTTGAAGATGTGCCATAATTTCTATAGTTGTATGCTGTAAATTGATTTCTATTTATATAATTTAAACCTTTTTTTCGAAGTTTATCAAAAAGTACTTTATTTTTAGGCAATATCTTATACTCACCTTTTTTAGCAACAATCCCTTTTAGATTTTTAGAACCGAATACTGCGCCGAATCCGCATCTACCAAGAAATCTGTGTCTAGAAATTACGTTCGCATATCTTACAAGATGTTCTCCTGCAGGGCCAATGGCTAAAATACCATCGCCATATTTGCTGAGATAATCTTGTGTGTGGTGAGTATCTTTTCCCCATATTTCAGAAGCCGATTCAAATGTAACGCCTTTTTCATCAATTACTAAAAAGGTAGGGTTTTCAGCTTTACCTTTAATTATCAGTGCATCAAAGCCGTTTTTTTTAAGAGACATGCCAAATGGACCACCACAAGATGATGTGCCGATAATCCCGGTAAGAGGAGAGATGGTGATTGCATGAAATCTTCCAGAGCAAGGCGCATTTGTACCCATTAAAATACCAGGCATTATTACTATAATGTTTTCGGGAGAGAGTGGATCGATTTTACCGGGAAAATTGTCGTAAAATAATTTTAAACCTAACCCTTTTGCACCTAGGTATTTTATTCTATCTTCCATTGGTATTTGAGAGATTTCAAAACTCTTGTTGGTAAGGTCTATAGTAAGCAGCTTATTAGAGAAGCCTTCAACCACTTTCATTCGTATGCCTCATTAAGTAATTGTAGTATGTTATTTTTGTCGGCATATACAGGGGAGAATGTAATTGCACCGTCATTTAAGGATAATTCAGCAATTTTATTAAAATCCTCTTTTTTTACACCTGCCTCTTTCAGTGTAATTGGTAATCCGGTTTTTTCGTTTAATGTCTTTAATAAATCTTTAATAATTTTGATTGTATCACCGGATTTATCCTGCGAGCTAATAAAACTATTTTCATCTGAAAGAAAAAGCAAAAGGTTGCCAATATCTTCTTTTTTATTTTGAAGATAAAATTCAATTCCATGGGGTAACAATATTGCCATAGCAATGCCATGAGGGACCTTGGAAACTGCACCAACAGAATGTCCTATGGCGTGGATTATTCCTACCATAGAATTTGAGAAAGCTATCCCTGCACATGTGGATGCGACGGCAAGATTTAATCTCAAATATTTATCTTTTGGTTTTTCAATTACTTTCAGCAAATTTTGGCTGATTAGCTTGATGGCGGTTATGGAAAAAGAATCAGATATGGGATTTTTTTGTAAACACAAATATGCTTCAATGGCGTGGGTGAGTGCATCCATAGCTGTAGCTGCAGTTAGTTTTGGTGGTAAGGTTTCCGTCATTCTTGCATCCAAAATGGCTACATCAGGTAAAAGAAAATTGGAGGCAAAAGGGAGTTTTACCCCTCTTTTTTCATCGGATATCACAGCTACAAGGGTTGCTTCTGAACCTGTACCACTTGTGGTAGGTATGACAATCAAAGGTTTTGTTTTCTTATCTAATCTATCAGCACCAGCTAATTTTATAAGATCATTTTCATTATAACTGATAGCTATATTTGCGCCTTTAGCTGTATCAATAACTGATCCACCGCCAACTGCTATAAGACAATCGCATTGATACATTTTAAATTGGTTAGCAACATCCTTAACAGTTTCAAGGGATGAATCTGGTGGTACATTATCAAAGAGGTGGTAGTTAATATTTTGCTCAAAGAGTATCTTTTCAACAAGTTTTAAGAGCCCAGCTTGTTTAACTCCATAATCAGTAATGATAAGCGGATTTTTACAGTGCAATACTTCAAGCTCAAAGAGGAGATTGTCCAAAGCATCAAATCCGGCAAGAATCTTTGTGGGTGCATGGAATTCAAAATAATTATTTTTCATGGCATTATCCCTTAATTATTCCGTAAATGTATAGTTTTATTTTTAGCATATTGTTGATAGGCATAATATGCTTCATGATATTTTTACATATAAAAGCCGGAAAAAGATACCTTTGAACAATTATGGATATTCTTGTGAAAATAATCCCATATGTTATTAGCCCTTTTAAAATTATTCTTTTTTCAGCAAATGCTTTTTCGAGTCCTTTTTGAGCGGTGAATATCAAAAAAGCACTGTTAATATTTTTAAATTCAACAATTAAATCAGCAGATGATGTATCGATATTTTCCACAAATTTGTCGTTAACTTTCATAAGGGAAATCATGGGGGAAGTCATATTGTGTATTTTTAAGATTATTCGATAATTTTCGGGTAAATTACTCAATTCGTCTTTGATATTTTTGTCATGCTTTGAAAGAAATATTAGAGAACGCTTAAAGAAAAAAAACAGAATTTTTAAAAGAAACTTTTTCATCTAAAACACCTTTTTAGTATGGCAGAAAAATAATTCAACTAGCTTTTGATGTCAATTAAAATTTGAATGGCAATACATTATTTTTTGAAGCCAAAGTGTAGTAATACTTTGATAATATTAAAAATGCTGTGTAAGAAAGTGTTAAATAATTTTCTTGCTAATTATTGAAAGACATACTCTAATTCTGTAGAGATTTGCCTCGAAATCTCCCTATTTATGGCGATTTTTAACGAGATAAAAATGCTGTAAAAATAATTTAACATCTTTTTAAAATTTTAGAGTGACGTCAGAATAATAATAACATTGAAATTTTAAGGGTGATGTGGTAATTCTTATTTTATGAAAAGATTTTTATACCTGATAATTGGTTTTCTTGTTATTTTGTTTTTTTTATTTTCTATTAGAATTTATGATGCATATTTTATAGATATTGAAAGTAACAAGTTAATACCAAAAAAAGTTGTAGTGATAAACCCTTTTTATCAAAAAAATGTGTATGCATTTTTGCTTTTAAATAAACTAAAAGTGGAAAAAGGTGATCATACCATTTCAGCCGTAGGAGAATTTGTCAAGTTTCAAGATGTGAATATTAAAAACGGTTTCTGCAAAATACGTTTAAGTTTTTTAAAAGGGTTTCAAAATGGTAGTAATAGTGAGTATCTTTTTTTAAAATCCTTACTTAAAACTTTAAAATCCTTTGATAGTAACATAAAGGTATTTAAGATTGATGTTGTAAATAGTGAGGCATTTACACAAATAGATTATAATTGTGCTATGACATTAGAAAATGATGAAATAAAGATTATAGAAGGGAGTTGCGATGAGAAGTGATGGCAGAAGAAATGATGAAATGAGACTTATTAAAATAACTACTGATTATATAAGATATCCGGAGGGCTCGGTATTGATAGAGTTTGGTGAAACAAAGGTTATCTGTAATGCATCGGTAACCGATGGCGTACCTCCGTTTTTAAAAGGTTCTGGCACAGGTTGGGTAACGGCAGAGTATTCTATGCTTCCAAGAGCAACACATACAAGAAATGTGCGTGAGGCTCAAAAGGGTAAACTATCAGGAAGGACTCAAGAGATATCAAGACTTATAGGTAGGTCGTTGAGATCTGTGGTGGATATGACCAAACTTGGTGAGAGAACCGTGGTTATAGATTGTGATGTGATCCAGGCTGATGGCGGCACAAGAACAGCATCCATTTCAGGAGGTTTTGTGGCACTTTATTTAGCTTTTGAAAGACTCGTGGAAAGCGGGGAAATGGAAGAAAATCCTATTAATGATTTTGTGGCTGCTGTGAGTGTGGGGCTTGTAAATGATGAGGTAGTTTTGGATTTGAACTATGAAGAGGATTCTGCAGCTACAGTGGATATGAATGTAGTAGCTACAAGTAATGGTGAGATTATTGAAATTCAAGGGACAGGAGAAGAAAGACCTTTTGATAGAAAGTTGCTTGATAAAATGCTTGATACTGCATTCATTGGGATAAAAAATATTATATCTGCTCAAAAAGAGGCATTGAAAAAGTGAAGAAACTTTTTGTTGCAACAAAGAATAAGGGAAAATTGAAAGAGATTGCAGAAATATTAAAGCCTATAGAGGTGCTTTCTGCATTTGATGTTATTAATGAAAATGTTGATGTCGAAGAGAGTGGTGCTACATTTGAAGAAAATGCAAAACTAAAAGGTGAGACTTTATCAAAGTTTGTGGAAGGTTATATAATTGCAGATGATTCTGGGCTGGAAGTGGATGCACTTAATGGCGCACCTGGAGTGTTTTCTGCAAGATTTGCCGGAGAGAATGCAACTGATGAGGAGAATAACAGATTGCTACTTGATAAGTTAAAGGGTGTTCCTTTGGAGAAAAGGGGGGCAAAGTTTGTCTGCGTGATAGCCCTCTGCAAAGACGGAGAGACAGTTGCTACATTTAGAGGTGAATGTGAAGGCAGAATTGCATTTGAAATGAGGGGAAGTAACGGGTTTGGTTACGACCCTCTATTTTTGCTTTCAGATGGTAGAACAATGGCCGAGCTTGAAGCTGAAGAAAAAAATGAGATTAGTCATCGAAGAAAGGCTTTGGAGCAGTTAAAATTTTATCTGAATAATGAATTTTAAAATTATTGCTAAAAGTTTATTGTTTTTTTTGTTAATAGCTATCGCTATTTCTTTTTCTTTACTTGCTTTAAAAACTTATGAAGATTTTTTATTAGCTCGAATCGAAATTCCAAAACTAGCTCTTCAAAATGATTCTAAAACTACGACTTTGAAAATATTTGCTTCAAATGGAAATGTTATTTTTTCGGGGTATATGAATTTTGGTGGATTGATTAATATCAGTAAGGATTTCAAAGAGTTTGATAGGTTTTACAAAGATTACGTTGGTTTTATTGGAAAAGACCTTTTATTAAATAAATATTGGGATGAGTTTTATTCCAAAAATAAAAAATATATTTTGCATAATAAATATAAAGAGTTTTTAAAAAAACATTTTATCAGTCGTCTGTTAAAAGAGTATTCGTTAGAGAAAATTTATGAAATAGAATTAAACAACTATCTTTTTGCAAATGGGATCAAAGGGGTT
The DNA here is from genome assembly GCF_008362905.1 of Deferribacter autotrophicus. Lineage (NCBI taxonomy): Bacteria > Pseudomonadati > Deferribacterota > Deferribacteres > Deferribacterales > Deferribacteraceae > Deferribacter > Deferribacter autotrophicus. The sequence continues at coordinate 83,572 of NZ_VFJB01000004.1, read as the reverse complement.
AACGGATATTCAGTCAGTTTGTTTGGCAAAGATTTTAAAAATTTGTCCTATAAAGAGAAGGTTTTTCTGGTTTTTTGCGTGATTTATGATTTAAAAAATGCAGAGAGTAATTACCCTTTTTTATCAAAGATAGCAGATATTTTAAGCGGGGATGATGCTAGGGTAGAGTTTCATAAACCTAAAACATTGAAAAAATATCCGGATTATCTTGATGGTGTTTTGGCAGAATTAAAAAATTTAAATGTTGATTTGAAGAGTAAGAGTTATGTGGTTTATACAAATTTTGATGAGAAACTGTATAAAATGAGCAAAGAAATTATTAAAAATTCTTTGAGTAAATTTAAAGGTATTGAAGCTGGTTTTGTCCTGGTGGATTATTTTAGAAATGAAGTTGTGTCAGTTAACGGTTCCATACGGGATGATTTTTCAAAAAATAGAGCAGTAAATGTTAGAAGGGAAGTTGGGTCTATTTTTAAACCGATTACTTATCTTACAGCTTTTTATTATGGCTTTAGACCTTCTTACGTTTTGGAGGATAAGCCGTATAAATTCAAAGAAGGTAAGCAACTATATTCACCAAAAAACTTTAAAAACTATTTCATGGGTAAGACAAATATAAGAAACGGCCTGATTTATTCACTAAATAATCTTACCGTAAAACTTGCTGAAATTGTTGGTCTGGAAAGGGTGTCTAGGATAGCTACAAGATTGGGGTTTGAGGGTGTAAAGCCATTTCACGCTATGCCTCTTGGATCGATTCCGCAAACACCTTTGATAGTGGCAAAGGTTTACACTGCAATTGCAAATTATGGTAAAAAGTGTGAAATTACATTTATAAAGAAAATAGTAGATGATGATGGTGTGGTAATAGAACCTGATAAAAAGTGTAGACGGGTGGTGGATGAGACTTCTGCTTATCAGGTTTTGTTTTTGATGGAAAAAGTTGTGAAATATGGAACAGCCAGGAGGAAGGGGTTAATTCCAGGAACTGCCGGCAAGACCGGGACAAGCAACGATAGTAGAGATTGCTGGTTTGTGGGAATTTTCCCCCCTTATGTGGCGGTGTTGTGGGTGGGGTATGATGATTTTAGAACTGTTGGCGAAGATGCAACAGGAGGTAAAATTGCAGCTCCAATAATTGCAAAGATAGAGAAAAATTTGTTAAAGAACGTAAAAAAGGTGAGTTTTAAAGTGCCAAAGGGTGTTGCTCTTAAAAAAGTTGTGAGAAATGAGGATTTGCTTTATTCAGATAATTGTGGAAATTATTATTATGAAATGTTAAAAAAAGAAAATCTGCCGAGGAAATGTGCACAAGATTTAATGGTAAAAAGAGTAAAAAAATAGCGATTATTGGGGTGTTTTATGAATATTTACCTGATAGGTTTTATGGGAACAGGAAAGACAACGGTGGGGAAAATACTTGCTGAGAAATTAGGAAGGAAATTTTATGACCTTGATGAACTTATAGAGAGAAAAGCAGGCAAATCAATCAGGGATATTTTTATTGATGATGGCGAAGAGCACTTTAGAAAAATTGAGACTGAGGTCTTAAAAGAGGTCGCAGGAGGGAAAGGTTATATTATTGCTACAGGTGGAGGTTTATTGACTACGGAAGGTAACTACGAAGTGATGAAAGAGAGTGGTGTTATAATTACTCTTGCTGCTAGTGCCGAATCGATTTATGAGAGGCTAAAAGGTGATGAAAGCAGACCTCTGCTTATGGTGGAGAATGTTATTGATGAGATTAAAAGACTGATGTTTGAGCGGGCACCTCTTTATATAAAGGCGGATTATATTGTTGATACTTCCGATGTTTCTCCCGATGAAGTGGCTGCTGAAATTATGGAGTTTTTAGATGAGTTATAATTTATTCGTAAATTTAAAAAAAGAAGTCGATTATTCCTATCCAATAATTATCGAGAAAGGCTGCATAAAAAATGTATTAGAGATGTATCATAATTCCTTTTATCTGATTGATTCTAAAGTGTACTCTCTTTATGAGAGTTTTTTTGAAAATATAGATAAGAAATTTATATTTGAAGCATCAGAAGAAAACAAAAAAATTGAAAGCGTGCTGGAAATTTTAAAATGGCTGAAGGATGAACAGGCAAACAGAAGTTCAAAACTTATTGTGCTCGGAGGTGGGATTACTGGTGATGTAGGGGGATTTGCGGCTTCCCTTTATATGAGAGGTATTAATTTTATTCAAGTACCTACCACCCTTTTGTCTATGGTAGATAGTAGTGTTGGTGGAAAAACAGGTGTAAATTTTGAAAATAGAAAAAATTTTATAGGTAGTTTTAAACAGCCTGAAAAAGTATTTATAGATACTGCATTCCTTTCCACTCTTGCGGATGATGAATATAAAAATGGATTGGCTGAAGTTATTAAATATTCCTTGATGTTTGACGAGGAGTTTTATGAGTTTTTATTATCAAATCGTAACAAAATAGCCATGAAAAAGAATGAAACTGTAATGGAGATGATTTATAGATGTTGTAAGCATAAGGCTGATGTGGTTAGGCAGGATGAGCTTGAGTCAGGCATAAGAAAATTTTTAAACTTTGGTCATACCATAGGTCATGCCATCGAGGTGGATTCCAATTACAGTATAAAACATGGATTTGCTGTAGCCATAGGGATGTATCTTGAAACATTGGTGGGGGTTGAGCTTGGGGAAGTATCCGAAGATACATTGGATTTTGTAAAGAAAATACTGAGTTTATATGGATTTGATTATACATATAAAATAAAAAATAAAGATTTGTTCATTAATGCCATGATGAGTGATAAAAAAATTGAAAATGACGGATTAGTACTCTCCTTGACTAATAGAATTGGGGCTGGTAAAATTATAACAGGTATAAAGTTGGATGATGTGGTATTAATTCTTGAAAAAACAGGAGTTTTTAATGGATGAGAAAATAAGAAATAGATATCTCAAAGATATTGAATATTTTTCAAAGAAACTTGAAGAACAGCCCGATTCTAAAGTGTTCATGCCTCTTGCTATTGCATATTTGAAACTTGGTAAATATGATGAAGCTATAGATACTTGCATAAAAGGGCTTGATAAAAATCCAAATTATTTAGCTGCTAAAACAGTTCTTGCACAAGCTTATCTTGAAAAAGGGATGATTGCAGAGGCAAAAGCTCTTTTAATTGAAGTTACTACATTGAATAAAGATAATTACAGAGCTAATAAATTATTAGGAGATATTTACAGGTCTGAAGATAACTTAGACAAGGCGCTTTATTATTATCGTAATGCTTTATATATAGTTCCTGAGGATAGAGACCTAAAAGAGCTTGTAGAAGAGTTGGCTGAAAACATCGAAGCAGTTCCGAGAGACATTGAAGAGATACCTGAGAAGGAAAAAATTGAAGAGGTTATTAAGGAGGTTCAAGAAGATATAGGGGAAGAAGTTTCTGCTGAAGTTTTGCAGCAAGAAGATATTGTTAAAGAAGTTGATGAGTTTATTGAAAAGGGGCTTGATGAAGAGGTAAAATTAGGCGCGGAAGATTTAAAAGAAGATTTAATTCCAGAACGCGTGATCGAACCTGAAACCATATTACAACAGGAAGAACTATCTACGGGTATTTTAGATGAAGAAGAAAAAGTAGAGGAATTTAAGGTAGAAAAGGTTAAAAACGCAGCATTGATTGAACAATTAGAAGGTTGGCTAGAAAATATTAGAAAAGTAAAGGCATCAAGAAGTGTTTAAAAAGATAATTCAATCTATTTTTAACTCTGTAGAAGGATTAAAGCTTTTTGCCATATTTGATAAAGACGGTATAATTGTGGATAAAGAGGAAAAGTCTGAAAGAACCGCGGAGGAATTGGCTGCGGAATTTTCTTCCGTTTTAAGATATATTGATAAGGTAACAACTTATTTGGTTACTGGTAAAATGGAAAAAATGGTTATTGATTGTGGAAATGAAATTTTTTATCTTCACAAACTTAACAAGTTTTATTATATTGTAGCCCTCTTGGATAGAAATGCTATAATAGGAAAACTCAGGTTTTATATAAAGTATTTTGAGCAAGATTTAAGAAGAGAGCTGGATATTGATTAAGATCGCTGTTATAAATGGTCCTAATTTAAATCTGCTTGGTGAGAGAGAAAAAGGGTTTTACGGTTGCTTTACGTATGATGAATTAACTACAGATATTTTGAATTTTGCAAAGAATAATAATATAGAAGTTTCTGTATTTCAATCGAATATAGAGGGTGAAATAATAAATGAAATTCATCGGCTAAGAAAATGGGCTGATGGGATTGTAATTAACGCTGCCGGTTATACTCATACAAGTGTGGCTATAAGAGATGCTTTAATTGCTTTTGGCAAACCTGTTGTGGAAGTTCATATAAGTAATGTTTACAAAAGAGAAAATTTCAGACACAAATCATATATTTCAGATATTGCTGAGGGTGTGATTGCCGGTTTGGGTAAATATTCGTACATATATGCAATAGATTTTTTGAACAATCTTTTAAAAAAATAATTTTAAGAGGCTTTAAGTGAATAGGGTTGATAAATTAAGAGATTATTTGGATAATTGTGGCTATTATCCGTATATTGTATCAGATGTATCAAATATTTACTATTTATCAGGTTTTACTGGAAGTACAGCTTTTATAATTCTTACAGAAAATCATAACTATTTTATTACAGACGGAAGGTACGCGGTTCAGTCGAAAAAAGAAGTAAATGATGATTTTGAAATAAAAATTGCCGAAGATTATAAAGAAACTTTTAGAAGTTTATTAAAGGGTTATAGAAAAGTTTGGCTTGAGCCTTCTGGTGAAATAAGATTGCTTATCAGTTTACAAAATCTTAATTTAGATGTTGAAGTATGCGAAGAAGATAAGGTTAAGTTATTAAGAATGATAAAAGATGAAAATGAAATAAAGTTGATTCGAGATGCTTATAAAGTTGCAGAGATTGCTTTTTTAAACAGCTTAGAAAGTTTTTCTTACGGTGAGACGGAAAATATATGGGCTGCACAGCTTGAATATAACATGAAAGTTGCTGGTGCAAGGGGCACAAGTTTTGATACTATTGTTGCATCAGGGTTTAGAGGTGCTTTACCGCATGGTGTAGCTTCAGATAAGAAGATAAATAAAAATGAACCGGTAATCGTAGATTATGGTTGTAAAGTAAATTATTGTAGCGATATAACAAGGGTCATTTATAATGGAAATGATAGTTATGTGTTAAAGATTATTGAAATTGTTAAGAGTGCTTTAATGTTTGCAAAAGAGAATGTAAGAGCAGGAGTTAAGTGCAAGGAGATTGATAAGATTGCCAGGGATTATGTTGATTCAAAAGGGTATGGAAGTTTTTTCAATCATGGATTAGGTCATGGGGTAGGTATAGATGTTCATGAATTACCTGCTTTTAACAAGCGTGATGAAACTATTTTGGAAGAAGGGATGGTTTTGACCATTGAGCCTGGGATTTATTTTGATGGAGAATTTGGTGTAAGATTGGAAGATACGGTAATAGTTAAAAAAGATGGGTGTGAAACATTAAACGGTTTATTAAAAGATTATGTTTATAAAATATAAAAAAAGAAGAGGTGTGATATGATTACTCCAAATCAGTTTAAAAGAGGTACAAAGATTGAAGTTGATGGAGAACCTTTTGTTGTGGTGGAATATTTGCACTTTAAGATGGGAAGAGGCGGTGCAAATGTTAGGACAAAGTTAAAAAGTTTATTAACAGGTAACGTTATTGAAAAAACATTCAAATCTGATGAAAAATTAAAGCAGCCTGATTTTGAAGAGAAAGAGATGCAATATCTTTATAATGATGGGGCAAATTACTATTTTATGGATAATGATACCTATGAGCAGATTATTGTAAGTGCAGATGAAGTGGGTGAATCAGCACTTTTTATGCCTGAAAATTTAAATGTAACTGTTTTGATATTTAATGGTAAACCTGTTGGAATTGAGTTGCCAAACTTTGTAGAGTTAGAAGTGGTGGAAACAGATCCTGGAGTAAAAGGGGATACTGTTAGTGGTGGTTCAAAACCAGCTAAAGTAGCAACAGGTGGTGTAGTACAGGTGCCACTTTTTATTTCTGAAGGGGATGTTATCAAAATTGATACGAGAGATGGTAAGTATATAGAAAGAGTAAAGAGTGCTAAATAAATTAGGAGTATGTTATGAATTTAAAAGTTATTAGAGAATTAGTTAAGTTAATCGACAAATCAAATATTACTGAATTTGAATATGAGAATGGTGATGAAAGGATTTATCTATCAAAGAATGTAGAAGTTGTTACAGTTACAGCTCAACCGCAGACTGCCGCGCAGCAAGTTACTCAGCCTGTGTTAAAGGAGCAAGAAGTCGCAGTAGAAGCTAAGCCAACTGAAGTAAAAGAAAAAGATGTAGCTCTGGATACTAATTATGTTGAAGTAAAGGCACCTATTGTAGGAACATTTTATGAGGCTCCAGCTCCAGGTGCTGAACCATTTGTAAAAGAAGGGGACACAGTGAAAAAGGGGCAAACCCTTTGTATAATTGAAGCAATGAAGATTATGAATGAGATAGAGGCAGAATTTGACTGTAAAATCATTAAGAAAGTTGGACAGAATGCAAAGCCTGTAGAATATGGTGAGACTATATTTATAGTGGAACCACTTTAGGGGTAAACTATGTTAAAAAGGGTATTGATTGCTAATAGAGGTGAAATTGCGCTTCGAATAATAAGGTCATGTAAAGAACTTGGTATAGAAACAGTAGCTGTTTACTCTAATGCAGATAGGGAATCACTTCATGTGGCATTTGCTGATGAGGCAATATGTATAGGTCCTCATCAGGCAGGTGATAGCTATCTCAATATTAAAAACATAATTTCTGCAGCTGAAATTGCTGATGTGGATGGTATACATCCAGGTTATGGTTTCCTTGCTGAAAACGCTGATTTTGCAAGGATTTGTGAAGATTGTGGATTCAAATTTATTGGTCCAAAATCTGAACATATAGAACTGATGGGGAATAAAGCTAAGGCTAAGGAAACAATGAAAGAATTTGGTGTTCCTGTTGTCCCTGGTAGCGAAGGTGCTGTGGATGATCCGGATGAAGCATTGAAGATTGCCAAAGAGATAGGATTTCCTGTGATTATTAAGGCATCAGCTGGTGGTGGTGGCAAAGGGATGAGGGTGGCTCATAATGAAATGAGTTTTTTGAATCAGTTTGAGATGGCTAAAATAGAAAGTGAGAAAGCTTTTGGAAGTGGTGATGTTTACATAGAAAAGTTTATTGAGTCGCCAAGACATATTGAAATACAGGTTTTTGGGGATTCTTTTGGTAACGTAGTGCATTTCTATGAAAGGGAATGTTCTATCCAAAGGAGGCATCAGAAATTAATAGAAGAAGCTCCTAGTCCATTTCTCACTGAGCGTATGCGCCAGAAAATGGGTGAAATCTCTGTAGAAGCAGTTAGAAAACTTGGTTATGAGAATGCAGGCACAATAGAATATATTGTGGATAAATCAGGTAATTTCTATTTTATGGAGATGAATACAAGGATTCAGGTTGAACACCCCATCACTGAGATGATTACAGGAATTGATTTGGTAAAACTTCAATTACTTGTAGCATCAGAAAAAGAGATACCTTTTAAGCAGGAAGATATTGAGATTAGAGGACATGCAATAGAATGTAGAATAAATGCTGAGGATCCAGAAACGTTTATGCCTTCACCCGGTACGATAAATGCCTATTACACTCCTGGTGGTTTTGGTGTGAGAGTAGATTCTGCAGCTTATCAGGAATGTACAGTTTTGCCGTATTACGATTCAATGATTGCAAAACTCATAGTGCATGGCAAGGATAGAGATGAAGCAATAGCCAAGATGAAAGTAGCTTTAAATGAATTTATTATAGAAGGGGTAAAAACAACAATTCCTCTACATAAACGAATTATGGAACATCACAAATTTATGGAAGGGGATGTGAGTACGGATTTTTTGGAGAAGTATTTTAAATGAGAAAAATACTGTTTTTTGTGCTGTTTGTTATAAGTTGTAGTACGATTAATCAGGCAAAGATTACCGATACAGCAAAATTATACAATTCATTCATGAAAATTTTAAGTTTTGAGCAAGAAGGTAGATATGATGAGGCTTTAAAGTTACTTGATGAGTTGTTAGCAGTTGATAATGATCCATACCTTGTTCTTAAAAAGGGTAATATTTTAATCAAAGAAGAAAGATTTGATGAGGCAAAAGAACTATATTTAAGATATGTTCAAAAATATAAGAATGAAAAAATTTATTATAGTTTATCATATCTGTATCGTACTCATTATAAGGATATCGACGAGGCTATTAAATATTTGAAAAAGACTATCGAGGTAAATGAGAAAGAGGAATACCTTTTTGAACTGGCAAATTTGTATGAGATGAAAGGTGATTTCTCTTCATCCGTTGGAATCTATAATAAACTGATAAAAATTAATCCGTCTTCAGAATATTATTATAGAAGGGGCGTTTTATACTTAAAGCTGGGATTGGAGAAGAAGGGAATTGATGATGTCAAAAAATCCTATGAAATCGATGAGTATCCGTTGGCTTTGTATAGGCTTGCCGATTATTACATAAAGAAGGGGGATAAGGCAAAAGCAATAGATATGCTCAAGAAGGTGATCAAAGCTCATCCTAATCAGAGGAGTCTCAGTTTTAAACTTGGGCGACTTTTGGTGGATGAAGAGAGATATGATGAGGCGTTATCTGTTTTTAAGTCACTGGAAAACAGTAAAGATAATTTGATAAAAATTACTGCTTTAAAACAGATTGCCGCAATTTATTTTGATAAAAAAGATTATAAAAAATCGCTAGAGTATTTTAAAAAGGTCCTTGAAATTAAAAAGGATGATTTACAGGCTTACTATTTTGCAGGTTTTCTTTCCGAGGCACTTAATAAGGATGATGATGCAATCGATTTTTATAAAAAAGCTTTAGAAATTGATAGCGATTATGTTCAACCTAAAAAAAGGTTATCTGTAATCTATACCAAAAGAAAAGATTATGATAAAGCACAGAAGATATTGGATAGTATCAAAGTGGAAGATAGGGATGTGGATTATTACAGGTTAAAGGCTGTAATTTACTATGAGCAGGGGAAATATAAGGATGCCATAGGAGTTTTGCAAAAAGGATTAGCAGCAGGATATGATGATGAGGATTTGCTGTTTGATCTTGTTATAAATTATGAAAAGATGAAAGACTATAAAAATGCTGAGAAATATCTGAGAAAGATTCTTGAATATAATCCTAAAAATGCAACCGCTTTGAATTTCTTAGGCTATATGTTTGCAGAGCATGGTATTAATCTCGATGAAGCTTATGATCTGATTAAAAAAGCCCTTGAGATTGAGCCAGATAATCCTGCATACATTGATAGTATGGGATGGGTGCTTTATCAGATGAAAAGATATGAAGAAGCTTATAAATATCTGAAGAGAGCTTTTTTGTTAGCTCCTGATGAGCAGGAGATAAAAGAACATTTTATAAAAGTGCTGAAAAAGGTTCATCCAGAAAAAACGCCTGACGAAATCTTAAAAGAAAAAGAATGAAAAAAAAAATCTTATTTTTATTTTTATCTTTGTTTTTAACTTTTTCCTGTGCAAAGAAGGACGTTGTAAGATTTGATTATTCGGATAGTGTTCTTTTAAAGAAAATTTATGAAAATAATAAATTGGTTTGCAATGTTAAAGGGAAATTTATCATATATTATGAGGATAGGTTTTTCAAAGTAAAGTTTAGATGTGCCTTGGTAAAGGATTGTAACAATTCTATAAGGTTGTTTATTTTTGGATTGTTGAATCAGGTTATAGCAACTGTTCGTTATGATGGAACTCAGGTTATTGTATTGGAGAAAAACAAAGATATTTCAAAAGAATATGCAGACGTTTTGGATAAAGATAGGATTGAGAAAATTATTAAGCTATTTAACACTCCGGCTTTTCTACCAAAAGGGATTTTGAAAAAAGAAGTGTTTGAAAATTATTTGTTGCTGTTTGATAAAAACAATATTTTGTATAAAATTGATAACGAGTTTAGAATCGTAGAAATTAAGACGGATAATTTTAATATTTCATACGAATTTAAAAATGGAAGGCTTAAAGAAATAGATTATGTTGATTTTTCACAGAAATTGTCTATAACCTTCCTTTGATGAATTCTTTAGCCCTGAAAAGGTGCTAACAAATTATAAATTAATGAATGATTATAACTCAATAAACAAGTTCCTTGGATTTTTGCCCAATTATGCAAAAACCCGAGGAGAACAAAAAACAAGGCAGAGGAGATTGCTTCGTCATTGCAAAGGATGATAGTTCCGAAGCAATCTATGTTATTTCTGAGAATTCTTCTGATGGCAGAGACAAAACCTTTGAGTTTTGTTTGTAAGGAGTTTTATAGTGACGGCAAATACAATTAAATGTTATGCGAAAATCAATCTATTTTTGTATGTCACCGGTAAAAGGAAAGATGGTTATCATAATCTTTTTACACTTTTTAGCCGTATAAATCTCTTTGATGTCTTATATGTTGAGCCTGCTGAAAAATTTAAGATTGTATGTAATAATCCTTCAATTCCTGTGGATAAAAAAAATTTGATTTATAAAGTTTATGATAAGTTATGTGAAACTACAGGTTTTGATGGTTGTGTAAGAGTATATCTTTATAAGAATATTCCGATAGAAGCCGGTTTGGGTGGGGGCAGCAGTGATGCGGCAGGTTTTTTAAAGTTGGTAAATAAAATTTTTAATTTGCGGTTGAGTCTGGATGAAATGAAAAACATTTTGAGAGATGTGAGTGCTGATGCACCATTTTTTTTGCAAGAAAAAGCACTTATAGCAAAGGGGATAGGTGATGAGTTTGTTGCCGATTTAGATTTGTGTCCTCTTTATTTATTGTTGGTAAAACCCTCTTTTGGAATAAGCACGAAAGCTGTGTATAATAGTAGAAATTTAACGTTGACAAGTGAGCCTCGAATTACTAATATTCACTCGCTTTTGAATTTTGAAACCCTGATTTCATATATGCACAATGATCTTGAGAGCGTTGTTTTGCAAGAATTTAGTGAGCTAAGGTTGATAAAAAAACAGATGTTGAATTTTGGAGCTGTTAGGTCTTTAATGAGTGGTAGTGGTTCAACGATTTTTGGTATATTCCCTTCCAAGTATAAGCTTGAGAAAGCATATTGTTATTTTAAGGATTTAAATAAAGATTACTTTGTTTATAAAACAACTACATTGTAGGAGTAAGGAATATGGGTAAAGATATGGACTTTTTAGTTTTTTCAGGAAATTCAAATAAAAGCTTAGCTGTTGAAATTGTACAAAAATTGGGGATGAGGCTAAGTGATGCTACGGTAACACAGTTTAGTGATGGTGAGATTTTTGTGAGGATAAATGAAAGTGTTAGGGGCAGGGATGTATTTGTTATTCAGTCTAGTAATTATCCTGCTGATAAGCATTTGATGGAACTGATGATAATGGTGGATGCTTTGAGACGTGCTTCTGCAAATTCTGTTACTGCGGTTATGCCGTATTTCGGATATGCAAGACAGGATAGGACTGTGGAACCAAGAGTTCCCATTACGGCAAAACTGGTGGCAAATATTTTGACGACTTCAGGTATTGATAGAATGGTTACAATGGATCTTCATGCAGGGCAGATTCAAGGATTTTTCGATATCCCTGTAGACAATCTTTATGCATCACCCATAATTACGAAATATCTTATTGAGAATAAAATGATGGGTGATGATTATGTTGTGGTTTCTCCTGATGCTGGTGGTGTGCCAAGGGCAAGAGCGTATGCCAAAGTTTTACAAACTAGTCTTGCTATTATTGATAAAAGACGTATTGCTCCAAATGAAGCAAAGGCAATGCATGTAGTAGGTGATGTAAAAGGCAAGCATGTAATAATTATAGATGATATGATAGATACTGCAGGTACATTAACGGAAGCTGCAAATGCAGTAATTGAAATGGGGGCTTTATCTGTAAGAGCTGCTGCTACTCATGCTGTATTGAGCGGTCCTGCTATTGAAAGAATTGTAAATAGTTGTCTTGAAGAGGTGATTGTTACAAACACTATTGAATTAACAAAAGAGAAAGCTGCTATTTCCAAAATAAAAGTGTTATCTGTGGCTGAAATTTTTGCTGAGGCGATAAGAAGAATACATAAGAAAGAGAGTATAAGTTCTCTTTTTGTGAACTAATGATAAAGAATTTGATTGTTGGCCTGGGTAATCCAGGAAAAGAGTACGAAAGGACAAGGCATAATATCGGTTTTATGGTTGTTGATGCCGTGGCGGAGTGTCTTGACGCTAACTATAAGAGAGGGTTCAAAGGAGGGTATGCAAAGGTTGGCGATGTGATTTTATTGAAACCTTTTACATATATGAACAGAAGCGGCGAAGCGGTAAAGGATGTGGTGAATTATTACAAAATCGATACAGAAAACATTCTTATAATCCATGATGATTTGGATATGGAATTTGGTAAGATTAAGTTTAAAAAGGGTGGTTCGGATGGAGGGCATAACGGAATCAGATCTATAATAAATCATCTTGGAAATAGCAATTTTTTTCGTCTAAAAATAGGGATTTCTAAACCTATTCGATCTGAATATACATCTCAATATGTTCTTGGAGAATTTAATACTAGTGAGAAAAAAGTGTTGCCAGAATTGATAGAGTTATGTAGAAATGCAGTTTTATGTTTTGTGAATGATGGCTATAGGGTAGCAATGAATAATTTTAATAATAAAAAAGTGGATAAGGAGGAAAAACAATGTCGTCAGCCTTAATGTATCTCGCTCCTATTATGGGGGCTGTTGGTCTTATCGTCGCATTTATAATTTATAACTATGTCAAAAAGCAACCTGTGGGCACCGAGAAGATGAAAGAGATTTCTGATATGATTCATGATGGTGCTATGACATTTTTAAGCAGGGAATACAGAGTCCTTGCTGTGTTTGTTATAATTGTATTTATTCTTATGATACTTTCCAAAGATCTTGGGTATAAAACAGCTATTGCCTTTTTAAGTGGTGCTGTTTGTTCAATTCTTGCTGGTTTTTTTGGTATGAAGTCAGCAACTCGCGCCAATGTAAGGACAAGTGAAGCTGCAAGAAGTAAAGGTATAGATGCTGCACTGTTTGTTTCTTACAATGGTGGTGCCGTAATGGGACTTGCTGTTGCAAGCCTTGGTTTGCTTGGAGTGGGTATCTTTTTTGCACTGTTTGGCGATCCTGAGAATGCAAAATACATTAATGGTTTTGCTATGGGAGCTTCTTCCATCGCACTTTTTGCAAGAGTAGGGGGCGGAATTTACACAAAAGCAGCGGATGTTGGAGCAGACCTTGTGGGTAAGGTTGAGGCAGGAATCCCTGAAGATGATCCAAGAAACCCTGGTGTTATTGCAGATAACGTTGGTGATAATGTTGGTGATATTGCAGGTATGGGTGCAGATATTTTTGAGTCTTATGTGGGATCGATTATTGCCACTGTTGCTATTGCTGCTACCGCTAATACCGATTTGCTTACCAAATTAGGTGGTGAAAATTTACGTTTAAATCTTATGTATTTACCAGTATTTCTTGCAGTGATTGGCTTGGTTGCATCATTGATTGGTGTATTCTCAATGAAAGTGCTTAAAAATACAGATCCTCAAAAGGCATTGAGATATTCAACATTTATCGGAGCTATTCTGTTTATTGCAGGCGCTTATATAGCAGTCTCTTCATTTGGAATAAATACAGGAGTATTTTGGGCACTGTTTCTTGGTACCATTGCAGGTATTGTTATCGGTTTGATTACAGAATACTATACTTCATCAAGACCTGTTTATAGAATTGCTGAAGCATCTAAAACTGGTCCAGCAACAAACATTATTCAGGGTTTTGCAGTAGGGCTTGAGAGTACCGTACTTCCAATTATTATGATTTGTGTAGCTATTTTTGTGGCTAATAGTGCTGCAGGCCTTTACGGTATAGGTATTGCAGCAGTAGGTATGCTTGCCACTGTTGGTGTTACAATGACTGTTGATGCGTATGGACCAATTGCTGATAATGCTGGTGGTATTTCAGAAATGGCTGAACTTGGTCCAGAGGTAAGAAAGATCACAGATAGTCTTGATGCATTGGGTAACACAACTGCAGCAGTTGGTAAAGGTTTTGCGATTGGTTCAGCAGCTCTGACAGCATTGGCACTTTTTGCGGCATACAGCAGTAGTGCAAAAATTGATATTATAGATATTACTCATCCAAATGTTGTTATAGGTATGCTTATTGGTGGATTTTTACCATTTTTGATTGCAGCACTTACTATGACATCGGTTGGTAAAGCTGCTGGAGAAATGGTAGAAGAGATTAGAAGACAATTTAGAGAAATTCCAGGCTTACTTGAAGGCAAACCAGGTGTAAAACCTGATTCAAAAACATGTATAGATATTTCAACTAAAGCTGCTTTAAGAGAGATGGTTTTACCAGGTGTGATAGCAGTTATTGCTCCAATAATCGTAGGCTTTGGAATCGGCAAAGAGTCTCTTGGTGGTATGTTGGCTGGTGCAACAGTTACAGGTGTATTACTTGCATTATTAATGGCTAATGCCGGCGGTGCTTGGGATAATGCCAAAAAGGCGATTGAAAAGGGTGAGATTCCTGGAGAGAAAAAAGGTTCAGAAGCGCATAAGGCTGCTGTGGTTGGGGATACAGTTGGTGACCCATTCAAGGATACCAGCGGTCCTGCTATGAATATCTTGATAAAATTAATGAGTATTGTTTCTCTAATTATTGCTCCATTACTTTAACAAAAAGGCCGCTTAAAAGCGGCCTTTTTTTGTATATTATACAATTTTATGTTTGAGAAACGAGATTCTTCGGCCGGGTCCTTGGTATAGGACTTCAAAATTGATAAGTTTTCTGATTTTGGTTGTAAGTGTATAGAAAGCAATACAACTAAAGAAAGGTGCATAACTCTCAGAGATTCGAATGTGGCCTGAGAAGAATCTCATTATAATATTTTATTAAAATAGTATTATTTAAAAGGTGAGGTTGAAATGGGATTTAATTGTGGAATAATCGGTTTACCGAATGTAGGGAAATCGACAATTTTTAATGCACTTACAAGAGCGAAGGCAGATAGTGCAAACTATCCATTTTGCACTATAGATCCCAATGTGGGTATTGTAAATGTTCCGGATGATAGGTTGGATTTTATAGCTGAGCATATAAAACCTAAAAAGGTTACCCCTACAACAATAGAGTTTGTTGATATTGCTGGGCTTGTAAAAGGTGCGAGTAAAGGTGAAGGGTTAGGGAATCAATTTCTTTCTAATATAAGACAGGTTGATGCCGTTGCCCATGTGGTTAGATGCTTTGAAGATGAAAATATTGTGCATGTAAATGGTAGAGTTGATCCTAAAAATGATATTGAGATAATAAATACAGAGCTCTTATTGGCAGATTTGGAAGTACTTGAACGGGCCATTGTAAAGGTGGAAAAGAATGCAAAGAGTGGAAATAAAGAGCTTAAAGAAAAAGCGAAGGTTTTGAAAGATATTTATAACCGAGCCTCCCTTGGGGTGATGCTGAAAAATATTGTGAATGAAGATGAAAAGGAATTACTGAAAGAGTACAACTTATTGACTCTAAAACCGATGATGTATGTATTAAATGTTGATGAAGAAGGTCTATATGAGGATAACGATTATGTTAAAGCAGTAAAGGAGATTGCTGAAAAAGAGAATGCAAGGGTGGTAAAGATTTGTGGTAAAATAGAGGCGGAACTGACTGAGCTTGATGAAGAAGAGGCGAAACAGTTTTTGAAAGAGATGGGATTAGAGAGATCTGGACTGGAGTATATGATAATGGAGGGGTATAAGCTTTTAAGTCTAATCACATTTTTTACTGCTGGAGAAAAAGAGGTAAAAGCTTGGACAATAAAAGAGGGTACTCCAGCGGTAAAAGCAGCAGGGAAAATTCATTCAGATATCGAGAGAGGATTTATCAGGGCTGAAGTGGTTGACTTTGAAACCTTTAAAGAATATAAATCGATGCAAAAAATAAAAGAGCTTGGTAAATTAAGGCTTGAAGGAAAAGAATATATTGTAAAAGATGGTGATATCATCTATTTTAGATTCAATGTTTAGAAAACTTTTAATATTTTTGCTTTTTTTCTTTTGCTTCTCAATATCTGCTATTGCTGGTGATAATGCGTCCTCAAAATCTGATAATGTGACAAAATTTATTGAAACCTTAGCAAAGGTGAAAGTAACTACCTACGTTTATAAAGAGCCTAATATAAAGTCAAAAAAATTGAGAAGATTATATAGGGATTCGAAAATTATTGTAATCCAAGATTATGATGATAAATGGTATAAGGTAAAATATAACAATGTAAGGACAGGATTTGTTCTTAAAAAGAATATTGAAATGAGATATACGCTTAAAAAAGAAGTTAAAAGAGGTCCTTACCAGCTAAAGAAACTGCAGATTGATCTTAAAAGCCTTATCCAAAGATTTAATTTCAATATGACGGAATCTAAGTTTTTTTTAGATATGGGATATGTTCCGAATTTTGGTTTGAAAAGTGTAAAGAAATTTAATGGTACATTAAGGGTCGAACTTTACTATTTTTGGAATATAAAAAAGGGTGTGAAGATAAAAAAGAAAGAAAACCCTTTTCAAGATTTATTGAAGCAATTTTTGGAAGTGGTGTTCTTTAAGATGTTTATGGAACAGTCCAAGTACTATGAGATTTATATTTATGACAAAAATAAAAAAGGTAAAAATACTGAATTATATGCAAAATTGAGATATACTGATATGGATAACAGGTTTTTTGAAATTAAAAATGTTGATGGTAAGATTTGGGATTATGTTGAGAGCAATGTTTCTTTGAATTCGTTATTTGCTGAAATAAAATCATAAAGAGGGAACTATGAAATTTACTCATTTTGATGAAGAAGGCAGAAGTAAGATGGTGGATGTAACGGAAAAGGCCGTTACGAAAAGGGAGGCACATGCCTGCGGCTATATTTATATGAAGCCAGAAACGTTGATGATGATTGTGGATAAGAAAATTGAGAAAGGGAATGTTTTTGAGGTGGCAAGAGTAGCAGGTATTATGGGAGTGAAAAGGACATCAGATTTGATTCCTATGTGTCATCCTTTAAATATAACTGGAGTTGAGATATTTTTTACCCCTGAAAAAGAAAAAAACAGAATACGAATCGATTGTACAGTAAAGCTTAGTGGTAAAACTGGAGTTGAGATGGAAGCTCTCACAGGAGTGTCTATTGCGGCTTTGACCATATATGACATGTGCAAGGCGGTGGATAAAGAAATGGTAATTTCGGATATCATGCTTTTGAAAAAAACAGGCGGAAAAAGTGGAACTTTTGTGAGGGAAATGGGTAAGTAGGGAAATAGTAGTAGGGGTAGTAAAGGTTTTAGATGTTGTAAGGATGTGTTGTAGAGATAACTAATTTAATAAATTATGAGTGGTGAAATATGGTAAAGGTAACTTTAGCGCAGATGAGTCCGGTTTTGGGTGATTTAAATAAAAATGCAGAAAAACATTTCGAGTTAATCGAAAAGGCTATTGAATCAAAATCTGATGTGATTGTTTTTCCAGAATTATCTCTTACAGGTTATTTTTTAAGAGATTTGGTGGAAGAGACAAGTCTTAATATACATTCCCATATAATAAAAGAGTTGAAAGAGTTTTCCAAATATATTTCTATCGTAGTTGGTGGTGTCTATGAGGATGAGGATTATCTTTTATACAATGCGGCTTTTTATTTTGAAGATAGGGAATTGAAGTATATTCATAGGAAGGTTTATTTGCCTGATTATACAATGTTTGAAGAGGGAAGATATTTTACAGCGGGCAATTCATTTTGTGTTTTCAGTACTAGGTATCTTAAGGCCGGGATACTAATTTGTGAAGATGCATTACAGGTTAGTTCAATCTATGCAATGAAACTTCAAAAGGCTGAAGTTATCTTTGTGATATCAAACAGTCCTACAAGAGGGTTGGAAGAGAATAAGTTTTATTCAAAAGATTTCTGGTATACAGCTCTAAAATATATGTCACTTAGTTGTAATGCTTATACTGTTTTTGTAAACAGAGTTGGCGTGGAAGAAGGGGTTACCTTTTGGGGTGGATCAGTGATTTTTTCTCCAATGGGTGAAATTATAAAGGAATGTTGTCTTTTCGATAAGGAAATTGCTACGACCAGATTGGATAAAGATGAAGTTAGAAGAGCAAGAATTGTTTCTCCATTTTTAAAAGATGATAAAGCTTCAATTATTGCAAAACTAATTAGATAAAGGTGTGTCATGAGACTCAATCATGAATATGTTACGAAAGTTCTTACATCTTTTATTAAAGATGAAGTGGAAAAAGTGGGATTAAGAAATGTAGTTGTGGGACTTAGCGGGGGGATTGACTCTGCTTTAAGTGCTACTTTGGCCACATTAGCTCTTGGAAAAGAGAGAGTGTATGCATATGCACTACCTTATAAAACAAGCAGTGAAGAAAGTCTTAATGATGCTAAGCTGGTAGCTGATTTTTTAGGTGTTAATTTTGATGTTATTGAAATAACACCTTTTGTTGATCCTTATTTTGAGAAGTTTGCTGATATTTCCAGGGTTAGAAAAGGTAATGTAATGGCAAGGATGAGGATGATTGTTCTTTTTGACAAATCTGCTGAAAACAATGCCTTGGTATTGGGTACAAGCAATAAAACCGAATTGTTGCTTGGATATGGTACCTGGTATGGAGATATGGCTTCGGCACTTAATCCAATAGGTGATTTATACAAAACACAAGTTTGGGATTTGGCAGAGTATTTAGGTATCCCTGAAAAGGTTATAAAGAAGAAGCCTACAGCAGACTTATGGGTTGGTCAAAGTGATGAGGATGAACTTGGATTTTCCTATAAAGATGTGGATAAACTGCTGTATGCAATGATTGATGAAAGGAGAAGTAAACAAGAGCTAGTAAGAATGGGATTTGACGAGGGATTTGTAAAAGATGTTTATGAAAGGATTAGACGTAATCAGTTTAAAAGACAACTACCTGTAATTGCAAAGGTGAGTAACAGAACTATTGGTAAAGACTTCAGGTACAGCAGAGACTGGGGATATTAAATTTATCGATTTTATTTTGTCTGATTATTTTGGTTAAAAAGTGTAAAAAAATATATGAGGTGTTATATGTATAGCAAAAAGATTATAAAAGAAGCATTGACTTTCGATGATGTTTTACTTGTACCACAACGAAGCAGTGTTTTGCCGAAAGATGTTTCTACAAAGACTAAGTTGACTGATAAAATCGAATTGAATATTCCCATTGTCAGTGCTGCCATGGATACAGTAACCGAAGCAAAAATGGCTATTGCAATTGCACAGGAAGGAGGTTTGGGTTTTATTCATAAAAATATGAGTATTGAGGAACAAGCTGAAGAGGTGGACAAGGTTAAAAGATCAGAAAGTGGAATGATTGTGGATCCTATAACCATAGAGCCGGATAAGACGGTGAAAGATGCCCTTGATTTAATGGCAAAATACAAAATTAGTGGTATTCCAGTAGTTAAAGGGCATAAGCTTGTGGGGATTATTACAAACAGGGATTTGAGGTTTTTAGAGGAGTATCATAGAAAAGTAGAAGAATTTATGACGAAGGATAATCTTATTACAGTGCCTGTTGGAACGTCTCTTGATGAGGCTAAAGAGCTTTTGCAGAAGCACAGAATAGAAAAATTATTAGTTGTGGATGATAATTTTGAATTAAAAGGGCTAATCACAATCAAAGATATAAATAAAAAATTAAAATATCCTAATGCAACTAAAGATGAACTTGGTAGGTTAAGGGTAGGTGCTGCTGTGGGTATTGCACCTGACACGATGGATAGAGTGGACGCCTTGGTTGAGAAAAATGTGGATGTGATAGTGGTTGATACTGCGCATGGTCATTCGGAGAAAGTTATTGAAACGGTAAAGGCAATAAAGAAAAAGTATCCTGAACTTGACCTTGTGGCTGGGAATGTGGCTACAGCTGAAGCTTGTGAAGATTTGATAAAGGCTGGGGCTGATTGTGTGAAGGTAGGAATCGGTCCTGGTTCTATTTGTACCACAAGGGTTGTGGCTGGAGTTGGGGTTCCCCAGATAACAGCTATAATGGATTGTGCTGAAGTGGCTGATAAATACAACATTCCTATAATTGCTGATGGTGGTATTAAATATTCTGGTGATATTGTAAAAGCATTAGCTGCTGGAGCATCTGTGGTTATGATTGGCTCACTCCTTGCAGGAACTACAGAATCTCCTGGTGAGATTGAACTGTATCAGGGAAGAAGTTATAAGGTTTATAGAGGAATGGGCTCTTTGGGAGCTATGAAAAAAGGGAGCAAAGACAGGTATTTTCAAGATGAAATGGAGATGGAGAGTAAATTTGTGCCTGAAGGAATTGAAGGTAGAGTTCATTATAAAGGGGATTTGAGTCATACCATCTATCAGCTTGTAGGTGGATTGAAGTCTGGAATGGGTTATTGTGGTTGTGCTACCATTGAAGAATTAAAACAAAAAGGAAAGTTTGTTAAAATTACATATGCTGGATTAGGGGAAAGTCATGTTCATGATGTAATAATTACTAAAGAAGCACCAAACTATTGGAGAACTATTTAAAGATTATAATGTTAAATTTTATGAATGATAAATGATAAATTAGTATGGTTAAATAAAATGAGGTTTTTCGTCCGCCCCAGTTAGTGAAGAATCTTAGATTCTTCACTTTGTTACGCTTCGTTCAGAATGACGATACTCATCTGTCATCCTGAGTTCGCTCTGGGGCGGAGTAGGATCTCATTTTTAAAACAAAAAATATGTTAATTGAGGTGAAAAATGGATTATTTGAATAATAAAATTTTAATTCTTGATTTTGGTTCGCAGTATACTCAGCTCATTGCAAGAAGAATTAGAGAAAGCAGAGTTTATTGTGAAATTTTTCCATTCAATTGTGGTATAGATAAAATTAAAGACTTTAATCCGAAAGGAATCATACTTTCTGGTGGTCCAAAAAGTGTTTATGATGTTGGTGCTCCGATAATTGATAAAGATATTTATGAACTTGGTGTCCCTGTACTTGGTATCTGTTACGGTATGCAATTGATGTGTACTCATTTCGGAGGTGTTGTAGCAAAAGCGCAAAAAAGAGAGTATGGCCATGCAGAACTGATGATTAAAAAAGATGATCTTCTTTTTGATGATATCCCTTTGGATAACGGAAAATTAAAGGTGTGGATGAGTCATGGGGACAGACTCGAGGAAATTCCATCAGATTTTGAAGTAATTGGATTTACTGCAAATTCCCCCATTGCAGCCATGAAGCATAAAGAAAAACCTTATTATGCAATTCAATTTCATCCAGAGGTAGCTCACACAGATTATGGAAGTCAGCTTCTAGCAAATTTTGCTATAAAAGTATGTAACTGTCTTCCTGTCTGGACTCCAGGAAATTTTATACTCAATGAGATTGAAAAAATACGTGAAATGGTGGGTGATAAAAGGGTTCTTTGTGCACTTAGTGGTGGTGTCGATTCCTCTGTGGTGGCAGTACTTTTACATGAAGCTATCGGTGACCAGCTAACCTGTGTATTTGTGAATAACGGTTTACTTAGAAAAAATGAGCCTGAACAGGTAGTAAAAACATTTAAAGAGAATTTTAAGATAAATCTTGTGTATGTGGATGCTGAAGAAGAGTTTTTAAAATCTCTTAGGGGTGTAACAGAGCCTGAGAGAAAGCGTAAAATTATTGGTAATCTATTCATAAAGATATTTGAAAGGGAAGCATCAAAACTTGGTGAGTTTCATTTTTTGGCACAGGGGACTCTTTATCCTGATGTGATTGAATCAGTATCTTTTAAGGGGCCTTCCGCTACCATCAAGACTCATCACAATGTGGGTGGATTACCAGAAAAGATGAATTTTAAACTGATTGAGCCTCTAAGAGAATTGTTCAAAGATGAAGTAAGACAGGTGGGGTTAGAACTAGGTTTACCTGAAGATATTGTTTATAGGCATCCATTCCCTGGACCAGGACTTGCAATAAGGGTGCTAGGGGATGTAACGAAGGAGCGCCTTAACATTTTAAGAGAAGCTGATTTTATAGCAATTGAAGAGATAAAAAAGGCAGGACTTTACAGGGAGATTTGGCAGGCATTTACAGTACTTTTACCCGTTAAAAGTGTGGGAGTAATGGGGGATGAGAGGACTTATGAGCATGTCTTGGCTTTTAGAGCGGTTACAAGTCTTGATGGGATGACAGCAGACTGGGGAAGAATCCCTTATGATGTGCTGGCGAGGATTTCGAACAGGATTATTAATGAGGTAAAAGGGATAAACAGAGTAGTTTATGATATAAGTTCAAAACCACCTGCTACCATTGAATGGGAGTAATTTGTGGCTAAAATAGATAATTTTATTGCTTATAGATATTTGCGTTCTAAAAAGTCATCAAAAGTACTATCTTTTATATCTTTTATTTCTATAGTAGGAATTGTGCTTGGGGTAGCCACTCTTATAGTGGTCACAAGTGTTTTGACAGGATTTTCGGAAAATCTAAAAGAGAAGATTGTGGGAGCAAATTCACATATTGTGATAAACAGACTTGATGGCACGCCCATTGAAAACTGGCAGGATGTTGTAAAAAAGGTTGAAACTGTTAAGGGAGTGGAGGCGGTTTCTCCATTTATAATGAGCCAGGTGCTTGTGAGTACCAAAGATGCTGTAAACGGTGTGGCTGTAAAAGGGATAATTCCTGAACTTGAGGTGAAAGCTACAAATTTAGGAAAATTTATAAAAGAAGGGGATATATACTATCTTTCAAAAAAGGAGGGTAAGCCGAAAGTAGCTCTGGGGAAAGATCTTGCGCAGACAATGGGGCTTGCTATTGGTGATGATGTGGTGTTGATTTCTCCTTTTGGCAAAAAAGGTCCCTTTGGATTTACTCCTATAATGAAACATTTTGAAGTGGCAGCGATTTTTGATACCGGAATGTACGAATACAATAATTCATTAATATTTGTGTTTCTGGATGATTTGAAGAGTTTTTTTAAAATAACCAGAGATGGAGTTACGGGATTATCCGTAAAAACCGTTGATTTTAATAAGAGCGGTAAAATTGCTGCAGATATTCAAAAGGTATTGGGGTTTCCTTATTGGGCTAGGGATTGGCTTAGTATGAACAGAAATCTTTTTTCTGCATTAAAGCTGGAAAAAGCAGCCATGTTTGTAATCCTGACTCTCATTGTGGTAGTAGCTTCCTTTAATATAATTAGCTTAATCACAATGACGGTAAAAGATAAAAGAAAGGATATTGCCATTTTGAGATCTTTTGGGGCGAGTGAATCTTTAATAAGAAAAATCTTTGTCAAACAAGGGCTTTTTATAGGTATAGTGGGGACGTTAATTGGTGATGTTCTTGGATATCTCATATGTATTGTTTTAGAAAAGTACAAAATTATCAGTTTACCTGAAGATATTTATTATATGGATAGAATACCTGTAAAGATAATGCCTGGTGTGTTTGTAATAGTAACTGTCTGTGCTGTTATAATTACTTATATTTCTTCTCTTTTTCCTTCAAGACAAGCTGCCAAGCTTGATCCCATCGAGTTGTTGAGGAATGAATGATGATTTTAGAAGCGAAGAATTTATATAAAAATTATACAAAAGGTAATTCTATCATTAAAGTTTTGGAAAATTTCAGTTTTGAGATGGAAAAGGGAGATTTTGTGGCGGTGGTGGGACCGTCTGGTGCAGGAAAGTCAACTTTATTGCATATACTGGGTGGATTAGAAAAACCTGATGATGGATTTGTACTTTTTAACGGAGAAAATATTTATAACAATGATAAAAATCTTGACAATATAAGAAATGAGCATTTTGGTTTTGTGTTTCAATTTCACTATTTATTGGATGATTTTACTGCTTTGGAAAATGTGGCAATTCCAGGTATGATTAACGGCAGTGAAAAGGATGCTTTTGAGCGGGCTAGAGATATTTTGGCTAAAATGGGGCTTGAAAGTAGAATAAATCATTTTCCAAAAGAGCTTTCAGGTGGAGAACAGCAGAGGGTTGCCATTGCAAGGGCATTGATTAATAGTCCGTCCGTGCTTTTTGCAGATGAGCCTACAGGAAATCTTGATAAGGATAACAGTAAAATTGTAATTGAAGAGTTTAAAAGATTAAACGCTGAAGGGCTTTCCATAATACTTGTAACTCATGATGAAAAAATTGCCTCTGTTGCAAAAAGAATTTTGAGGGTGGAGAAGCTTTGACCTTTCCAAAGATTATTTACCTTTTTGATCTTGTGGGTACTGCAGCATTTGCAGCAAGTGGTGCCATTGCAGGTGTGCGTAAAAAAATGGATATCTATGGAATTATCTTTCTTGGTGTTGTTACTGCAGTGGGTGGTGGGACTTTGAGAGATATAATTGTGGGGAGAATTCCACCATTTATATTTAAAGATTACAATTATCTTATTATTTCCATAGCTGTATCTGTTTTAACATTTTACTTCCATCATATTATTGAGCGAAGATTTAAGTTTTTACTCATCATGGATGCCCTTGGTCTTGGAATTTTTACTGTGATTGGCACGTCCATAGGACTTGAATATAATATCGGAATAGTTGGTTCTGTATTTTTAGGTGTGATGACAGGAACTTTTGGCGGAATGATTAGAGATGTTTTACAGCATGAAATTCCACTGGTTTTGCAGAAAGAAATTTATGCTTCTGCCTGTCTGGTGGGAGGTTTTTTCTTTGTGATTGCTATGAGAATGGGAGTATCGGAAGGGATAAGTGTTTTTGTGTCAGTTATGATAGTTTTCAGTATTAGACTGCTTGCAATATTGAAAAACTGGAATTTGCCGAGACCAAAATAGATTTTATATTTTCAGTGGGGTGTTGTATGAAAATAGGGATAATTGGTGGAAGTGGTCTTTATGAAATTGATGGATTTGAATTTGTAGAAGATATAGAGCTTGTAAACCGTTATGGAAAACCAACTGATAAATATAAAAAGTTTTATTTTGAAGGGTGTGAATTTTATTTTTTAAATAGACATGGACATGGTCATAAAATTCCACCTCATAAAGTAAATTACAGGGCAAATATATATGGTTTTAAAGAGCTTGGTGTGGAGCATATAATAGCTTTTACTGCGGTAGGTGGAATTAATAGGCTCTTAAAACCTGGTGATATACTGATTCCAGATAATGCGATTGATTTTACAAGTGGTAGAGAATCCACCTATTATGATGAGGAAGAGATATACCATATTGATTTTACTAATCCATTTTGTCCTGAGCTTCGAAATGTGCTTGCGAAGAGTGTGATATCTGTTAAGGAGAGGTTTTATGAAAAAGGTACATACATTTGTACAAATGGTCCAAGACTTGAAACTGCGGCAGAGATTAGAGCCTTTTGGAATTTAGGAGCTGACATTGTGGGGATGACATTATTTCCAGAATGTGTATTGGCAAGGGAGCTTGAAATCTGTTATGCAAATGTTAGTGTAGTCACTAATTTTGCAGCAGGAACAACTACTGAAAAACTTACTGTGAATGAAGTGCTTGAAGTAATGAAACAAAATAATGAAAAAATAAAATTGATTGTTAAAAATATTACAAAAAACCTTAAGTTGATAAAAAATGAGTGTGAATGTAAAAGAGCACTGAAGGATACAAAGATTAGCAAATGATAAGAATTATTGAGAACGAACCTTTATCTAAGCATACGACTTACAGGGTTGGTGGGCCTGCAAAATATTTTATTATGCCTGTAACCAATGATGAGTTAATTGAAACTATTTCATGGGCAAAAAGTAAAAAATTATCTTATGAAATAATTGGTTTTGGTTCAAATGTCCTTTTTATGGATGAGGGGTTTGAAGGGGTGGTTGTTTCTACAGCTTTATTAAATAGGTGGATTCTGGATAAAAAAGAATTTCTTGTCGCTGGATGTGGTGTGGGTTTGATGGAACTTGTGGAGTTTGCTGTTCATAAAGGAATAGCTGGATTTGAAAAACTTGCCGGTATTCCTGGATCTGTGGGAGGAGCTGTTAAGATGAATGCAGGTGCTTTTGGAATCGAAATGAAGGATATTTTGGTTGATTGTCTGGTTTATGATATAGATAAAAACGATGTTGAAGTAATTAAAAATGAAGATTGCGTTTTTTCATACAGAAAGGCAAAAGGACTGGAAAATAAGATAATTTTGAGTGCCAGGTTTCTACGAAAAAGAGGTGAGATAAAAGAGTTAGAAAAGATTAAAAATGATATCCTTGTTAGGAGGGAAGATAAGCAACCTCTTGAGTTTGCTTCATGTGGTTCGGTTTTTAAAAGGCCAACTGGAGATTATGCTGGTAGGTTGATTGAAGAAGCCGGATTAAAAGGGTTTTCCATTGGTGGAGCCAAGGTTTCTGAAAAACATGCGAATTTTATTGTAAATTGTGGCGATGCAAAATCAAAGGATATTCTTGCAATAATAGATCATGTACAATCAACTGTTTATAAAAAATTTGGTATACTTTTAGAGCCTGAAGTGAAAATAATCAAATAATGTGCTCATTTTTTATTGTTAGGTCATACTCTGGGATTTCTATTCTCTTTATCCCTTCTTTTGTTAAAATAAGTCTTACTTTGTAAAGATGTTTTTTATCTTCAGACTGAAATTCAATTACTAGATTAATGTGATATACTTTTGAGGCTTCAATCTTTTTAAGAGAATCTTCAGAGATAGAATATAAAATTAATGTAGGATCATCCATTTTTTTTGTAAATTTATTAATATTAAAGCGTACAATGTCATTTAATCCTTCAATTTTATCTTTAAAAGAATTAGTTATTTTATCGTTATAAAGTTTGATTTTTTTCTCATATTTTAAAATATTTTCTCCTAAATACCATGTTGTGAGATTGCTATCAGTTTTTTTTAGCCTAGTTTCAAGAATTCTTTTTGGTACGTCATTTTCAGAAACAAAGCGTACCCTTTCTTTATAAAAGCCAAATAGTCGAAATCTTTCAAGGTCATATATTTTATTTCTAAAATCATAGACTTTTTTGAAAATAAATCTATTGTCAAACATTTGTTTAAAGAAATCTTTTATTCTATCTTTGAACATATAGCTTACAACGAGAGCAACAAAAAATGACATGGTCAGGTTGCCATATTTTTTTTGTGAAATGAAAGCTATTGAAGTGGCAAATATCATTGCAATGCCTGCCGCAATAGCATAGGCGAAATGTCTAAGTTCTGTGGCATCTTCTTTTCTCTTCTGTGATAAAAAAAGAATGTTGTAAAAAAACTTTTTATATACAGAGTATTTGTAAATGAGCTCTTCATTGTTTGCATCGTTTGATGTCACCACTGACATTCCTTTTTCAGCTCTATATTGGGATTCTTTTTTTAGAAAATCCTTAATTTTTGATGTTATTTCAACTTTGTTTTCAGGAAGTAAAAGTTTAAGAATACGGAAAAGATAAACATCTGTTAAAAGACTACTGTATTCATCTGTAAATTTGAATAAATCAATTAATCTTTCATTTTTTGCATACTGGTAAAAAAGTGAAATTTGCTTGATGACTTCTCTGAAAGTACTTACATCTTTAAGAAGCTCTATTATAGATTCTTTTTTACACTCAGCTTTATTTAAAATTTTTGAAAAATCTCTTAAATATGCTCTATAAGAGCATATAGTCATTTTAAGTTCATAATTAATGTGATCAAAATGCTTGTCTATAACTAGTTTTTGCTCTTTTAAAAATATGTGAAGTTTTTCAAGCCTTGAAATTAGACTTTTAAGTGTGTCTTTTGGTGTAATTAATCTTACGTAGCTATAAAAGTCTTCAAAAAAATGATGATTTGTATATGTGTATTTATTTATACCAAGATTTTTAGGGATAAAAAAATAAATATTTATATTGTATTCAGTATTTTTCTTTTTATTGTTAATAAGGTAACCTAATTTTATTTCAAACTGATTTTTGTCATGGATTCTGACAAGTTCATTAATATTCACAGAAGTCTCCTCATCGATATATAGTTAATTTATATTATAAGGCACTATTTAGCAAATGAATATTATCAAAATGGTTTTTTTATTCGTATTTGTTGAGATAAATTTTGAATAGAATTGGACCTATAATTTGATTAATACTGATAATAGCAAAAAGAAGGGTGCTGAAATGATTTCCCCACTGGAATGAATCTGCAATGATTTTTGTAAAACCGATACTCACTCCAGCTTGGCTTATAAAACCGAATGTGGAATATGAGGATGCTTTTTTATCGATTTTACAAAGATTACCTGATAGGTATGCGGAGATATAGAGTAACAGCGTCCTCAAAAGAAATATTATAACTGCAATAAAAATCATGTTTTTCAGTGCTCCCAAGTTGATAGAAGCACCTGCTGAGAAAAAGAAAACAAGAAGGATAAGCTCAAAGTTTGTCTCGAAAATTTCATTAATTTGATGTCCAAACTTAGAAAGATTGTTTACAATGATGCCTGCGAAAAGAAATATTAGCAAGTTATTTAAATGAATAACGGATGAAACAAGGCTTGTACCAACAAGTATAAGCAGAAAGAAAGAACCATTATTAATGTTGATAAACTTCATGTAAAGGATAATAATTATTCCTATACCGATTCCGAAAAGGCTTGAATATACTTCTTTTAGAAAAACAGAAAATACAGAGTTTCCACCTTTTGTAGAAAAAAAGGAAAGGATTGAGGTAAACAATAAAATTATCATTATATCTTTAATTATAGCTGATGTAAGAACCAATGAGGAAAGTGTGTTATGAGCTTTAGTCTCTTTTATTATTGATACAGTGGTGGAAGGAGATGTGGCATTGAAAATTAATGTAAGAAAGAGAATTGGGGCTAAAAAGGCAAAGTCGGGTATAAAAATTTTAAAAACCAGAAAAAGCAACGGTGCTGCAAATATGGATAGAATGATTACTTGTAAAATTGTAAACTTTCCAAAATTTAAAAATTCTTTTAGGTTACTTTTAAAGTCTATTTCACATCCAGCTACTAATGCAATCATTCCTAAGGCGATTGAATCTAAAAACTTTGTTTTTAGAAGAAGTTCATTGTTAAAAATATTCAATACAAATGGGCCTAATATTAAACCAATTATGAGAAAAGAGGATAATCTTGGAATTCCTATGGGATAAAATGTTTCTGCTGTGATAAGTGCAATGAGAAATGAGATTCCAATACTCAGTGTGTAATGCAATTCTATGGTATTATTAATAATAATAGCAATTAATGTTAATATAATAATAAGAAAAAGTCTATTGACTAAGTTCATTTTTCAGTTCCACAAAGTTGTAAATTTCAAGGATTATAAAAGTTATAATCAGAGGGACTAAAAAGATTATCAGATTGGATATATTCATAATTTTTAGGTCAAAAATAATGATTGCCGGTATGATTCCAATATTTGAAAGATTTATTTTTGTATCACTATCTTTGTAAATTAGCTTTTCAAAAAGAATTTTTGCTAACATTTTTCGAACTATCAAAAATGATAGGCAAATTAATATGGATAGAAGTAAATAATTAAAATTAAATATACTAAAACTTGATGCCAGGAAAATTCCCGTAATTATAAAAATAATGATATAAATGAATTTGTCTATAAAACTGATGGTATTTAAAAATATATCACCAAGTTGAATATTTGCCATTAACAATCCGGCAATAAATCCGGTCATGAGTGGGGATAACTTTATAGACAGAGAGATTCCTGTAAAAATTATTACAATTAAAAAGTTCAATGTATAAATTACTCTTTTGTCGTTAAAATGCATTGTTTTGGTTATTACAAGAATTATTATTGAAACTAAAATAAGAGTAAAGATGAGATTGTAATACTGTATTTTTAATGAAAAGAAGATCGTATATGAAAGGAGAGAGAAGAGAGGATATAAAGAGATTAATACCATATTATTGTAAGTATTTGTTTTTTTATTTTTTAACAATTTGTTAAGTAAAATATAGCTAAAAGGAAAAGTGGTATTAAAAGCAATGGATAAAGAAATGTATTTATCGCTGAAGAATGAGAAAATTGTACAAAGAAATAAGAGATGTAAAATATATATCAAAAAAAGAAAAATGTAAAAACGGTAATTTATACTTTTCAAAAGAGATAATTTAAACTGGGAGCCAAGCAACATACCAACAAGGACATTTAAAAACGCTAAATAGGGTAAAAAATCGTATTTATCAGTGAGATAGTATTTTGATAAATAGTATATAATTATTCCAACTAAGATATATTCGAAGTTAAGATTTAGTAAGTATGACAGAAGGTTATCTTTTTTACCTTTAGCAAGGTAAAGGAGTGAACTAAAAAAAGCAATTGCGAAAATAATCATCGAAGCGAAGAATTCATTCATAATTAATTAATATCATAAACAAAATCTTTAAACAACTAAAAACATTCTTTTTACTTTAAAGTTCAAAGTTCAATGTTCAACGTTCAAAGTTCAATGTTCAACGTTCAAAGTTCAATGTTCAATGTTCAAAGTTCAATGTTCAATGTTTAAGGTTGAGGTTAAGGTAATTGATGATTTTTGCTGAGATGTTAGTTGATGGTTATTTGAGATGGGAAATAGATATTTATAGTTATTCATGGTTATTTCACGCATCACGTGTTACGATTTACGAGAAAAGATTTACACAGTTTTTGTTACAGAGTATCTTTTTCTATTTCTCCACCTCTCCATTTCCCTACTTTACTTGAGAAATAGGGTTATTAGCAAAAATTGAAGGGACATCAGGTTTAATAGTGTTGACTTCTTATAATTTAAAAGCCAAATTAAAAGGAAGGGAGGTTATTATGTTTGGTGAAGATTTGAAAAAGGATTTATTGACAAGACTTGCCAAAATTGAAGGACAGGTAAGAGGGATTGCAAAGATGATTGAAAGTGATAAATACTGCATTGATATAATAAACCAAGTTTCAGCTGTGCGGGGAGCTTTGGATAAGGTGGCTTTAAAAATTTTAAAGAAACATGTTAATACATGTGTTGTGAATGCTATAAAATCAGATAAGTCAGAAGAGATAATTGAAGAGCTCATTAAGACCATTGATAGGTATTTGAAGTAAATATGAAGTTAGTAGTTTTTTCTCATGGTAAAGAAGGAACACCAGACGGAATAAAAATTAAGAAATTATCCAATGTAGCAATTGAAAGAGGTTGGAATGTTATTAGTATAGATTATCAAGGTATTTATGACCCTGAAAAAAGGGTAAAAAAGCTTTTAAATTACATTCCTGAAAATTATAAAAAAATTGTTTTAGTTGGTTCAAGTATGGGAGGTTATATTTCTCTTGTAGCAGGTAAAAAGATTAAGCCTGATGGGATATTTTTACTAGCTCCAGCTGTGATGATAGAAAATGAAATTTATTGTGAAAAGGAGCCTTTTGTAGAGAAGAGTTTAATTGAAGTAGTTCATGGTTATAAAGATAGTATTATCTCTGTAGACAAAATCTTTAATTATTGTAAAAAATACAGTATACCTCTTCATCTAGTTGATGATGAACACAGATTATTGAGATGTATAGATGAGATTGTAAAAATTTTTGAAAACTTTTTAATAAAAGTAGACTCAATTTAAAAGGGGTGGTTGAATGGAGAAGAGTAAGATAACATGTGCTGTTTGTGCATGGAGAGAGCACTGTCAGAAAAAATACTATATAAAAGATCCAGCACGTTGTCCTGATTTTACAAGGGATTTGACAATTCCTGAAGAAGATGAAGAAGAAAAAGAAGAAATAGAAGAGAAAAAAGATGAAGATTAAGACTGGGATAGGCTTTGATGTTCACAGGTTTTGTGAAGGCAGAAAATTGATTCTCGGCGGTGTAGAAATTCCATATAAATATGGGCTTCTTGGGTATTCGGATGCTGACGTGCTAATTCATGCCATTATTGATTCCATATTATCTCCAGCCTGTGGACTTGATATAGGGAAAGTATTTCCTGATAACGATAAAAGATATAAGGATATCGATTCAAAAGTTTTGTTGGAACATGCTGTCAATATGGTAACTGAAAAAGGTTTTTATATATCTAATGTTGATTGTACAGTTATTGCTGAAGCACCCAAGATTTCACCATTTATTGACAGGATGCGCGAAACTCTTTCAGCAATATTAAAAATTGAGTATAATGACATTACAATTAAAGGAACTACAACTGAAAAATT
Organism: Deferribacter autotrophicus; assembly: GCF_008362905.1. Classification (NCBI taxonomy): domain Bacteria; kingdom Pseudomonadati; phylum Deferribacterota; class Deferribacteres; order Deferribacterales; family Deferribacteraceae; genus Deferribacter; species Deferribacter autotrophicus. The sequence goes on along the minus strand of NZ_VFJB01000004.1, from coordinate 51,245 downwards.
GGGGTTTACTGGTAGAGGTGAAGGTGTAGCTGCTTTGGCTGTGAGTACTTTGATAAAAGAATGAAAAATATTTTTTTTATAGTTTTTATTATTTTTTGTATAACTTTTGCTTCGCAAGTATTAGCGGAAGAAAAGTTAACTGTATGTTATAAAGCTTACTACTTTATACCTCTTGGTGAAGCTTGTATTGAATACAGTTTTGATTCAGACAAAATTAAAATATCAAGTTATATCAAGACGAATACGCTGATTTCATTAATTAAACGGATTGATAATAAAGGATATTCATTCCTTGATTTGAAAAGAGGGGTATATCACTTTAACTTTTTTCAGAGGGAAGGAAATTATAAAAGGGATCATATTTATACGTACAGCCATACAAAGCTTAATTATAAGATTATAAAGTTTAAAAAGGGTAAAAAGCATATTAAAGAAGGAGTGGTGAACAAAAAGTATGTTTTTGATCCGTATTTTTATTCATTAAATTTACAGTGTGGGTTACATAGAAATAATTTTAATCTTTTTTACGATAAAAGGACTTATAACATTTCAACTAATGAGACTAAAAGAGAAGGTTACAGAAAAATTAGACTAAAACCTGACATTAAAACTTCTGGTTTATTAGTGCCTAAAGGGTATTGGTGGATTTTTGTTAATGAAGATATGATGATGGAGAGAGTGTGGGTTGAATTCACGATAGGTAAAGCTAAGTTGAAAAGTGTGAGTGTGGATGGGGACAGAAATTTGATAAAGAAAATATGCGATAAACTGGTAAATGTTTATTTATTGTGGTATAATTAAATAATGGGGGTGTCCTATGAGAAGAGAAAAGATAAAAATGCTTTCATATTTGAAGTTTACTGAAGATTCTGACGATCCTTACAGATGTGAGTATCCAAACAATTCATATTGCACAGAATGTGACATTGTCTATATTGACAAAAACTGGAAACTTAAAGCTGATAATGAGTTTAAAAAGAATCCCATTGTGTGTCCTGCATGTAAAAAAATAAAAGAAGAATACTACGAAGGTATTTTGTATTTAAAAGGGAATTTTGTACTCGGTCGTAAAGATGAAATATTGAATTTAATAAGAAATGAAGAAAAAAAACAAAGAGCTAGGACTGCACTTTCAAAAATTGGTAAAATTGTAGAGAATGCTGAAGAAATAGTTGTTTACACTACAAATGATAGACTTGCTTATAGAATAGGAAAAGCCCTCTTTAAAGCGTATAAAGGTGAATTAACAATAAGATGGTCAGATGATAATATATTTACTAGGGTTTATTGGGAGAGAAATGACTAAAACCTTTAAAGATTTTTGTGGGTAGATAGGAAAGAGTAGGGAAGGTTAGAGTTTTTCCAACTTTTATTAACAGGAGAATTATTTCTTATAGTTGTCAATTATAAAAGGGGATATAGAAAAAGTTCAAAGTTCAAAGTTCAATGTTCAAGGTTCAAAGTTCAAGGTTGAAGTTAAGGTAAATGATGTTTTTTGAACGTTGAGACGTTAGTTGATGGTTATTTCACGCATTACACTTCACGTTGTTACAGCTTTCCTGTCACGCTTCACGATTTACGAAAAAAAATTACGCAGTTTTTGTTACAGAGTTGCTTTTTCTATTTCTCCACTTCTCCACCTTCCTACTTTCCTTGAAAAATAAGGTTATTTGAAAAAATGGGTTAACGGCAAAATTTATATAAATATTGAGTTATTTTATTTTTCATTTAAAATATAGTTATGAATGAATTTGAGTATCTAATTTTTGATTTAGACAATACCCTTTATAATCCTAAGAAAAATGTTCTTAAAGAAGTGGATACCTTAATTAATGATTATATGATTAAAAAGGTTGGTATCCCGCCGAATATTGTAAATGAATTAAGAAAAGAATACCGTGATAATTATGGAACAACCCTGAATGGATTAATAAAGAATTATTCCATCAATCCTAACGATTATTTAGATTATGTGCATGATATAGATTATTCCAGATTGATTAAAAAAGATGAGTTGCTTCTAAAGATATTGAGAGAATTTGATCAGAAAAAGATTGTTTATACAAACGGTTCAAGAAAACACGCTTTCAAAGTTTTAAAACATTTGGGAGTACTTGAAGAATTTGATGCAATTTATTCTATTGAGGATCTAGATTATAAACCCAAACCTTTTGTGGAAAGTTTTTATAATTTTTTAAAAAAGAGTAAAGTGAAGCCGGAAAAATCCTTGTTTTTTGAGGATATGGAAGTAAACCTTAATGGAGCTAAAAAGATTGGCTTTAAAACTGCTTTGGTTTGGAAAAAAAATGTAAACTTTGATTATAATTTTGATTCCATTTATGATATAATTCAATTGAAGTTACTTACTAACAAGGTTTGACAGATGAATGATATCAAAACATGCCTAAATTTGTTGGGTTTGGATGAAAAGGCATCTATTGCAGAGGTAAAAAAAAGGTATTTTGAACTTGCAAAATTGCTCCATCCAGATGTGAATAAAAGTACACAAGAAGAATTTATTGCAGTTACAAAGGCTTATAAATATTTAATGCAGGTGATGAAAGGAGAAGAAGTAACGGACCCAAATATAGAGATATATGAAACAAAAAGAGAAATAAATTATAAACAGATTGCGAAAAAATTTTTTGCTACAGGTGTAAAGCATTATAAAGAAGGTGATATAAACAATGCGCTATATATGTTTGAAGAAGCATACAGAAGAGACAAAAATACAAAGTATAAGAAATGGATAATAAAGTGCTACATGTATAAAGATCGACGTCTTTTTGATGCAAAGCAACTCTGTTTGGAGTTGATAAGGGAAGAGCAGTGGGATCCAGAGAATTATGTATTATTGGGAGATATCTACAGTAAGAAAAAATTATATAAAGCTGCAAAAGAGTATTATAATAAAGCTATAGAGCTTGGTTATCCAAAAGATAAGTTAAAAGATAAATTGGTTGAAGAGAAAAAAGGGGTGTTTGGAAAATTCTTTAAAAAATAGATATGGATAATTGGAATATTTTAAAAGAAATAAACAATTACTTTTTACATAATATCAGAACGCAGCTTTCTATAATAATAAGTGGTATAGAATTATTAGACTTTGATGAAGAGTTTGAAAATTTGCGAGATTCTATAAGTTTTTCAGCTTTTTTGTTAGATATTTATGATGCTTTAATGGGTAACTTATTAGATATTTTAACAAATAAAATTCAAGCTGAAACAACTTTGTTTGAGTTATCTGATCCTGTTGAAAAGCTGATTGGTATGTTTAACAGTTTTAAATCAAACAATGTGAAATTTATTTTAGAGAAAAAAGAAAATTGTAAGGTAAAATTAAATCTTTATGTTTTCAAAAATGTTATAGGGGTTCTTTTGGCAGAATGTGTTAAAGAATCTTTTGGTGAAGTAAAAATAGAGGTTGATAAGATGTCTGTCAACTTATTAGTAGATGGAGATAAGTTGAACTCTTTTCTCTTTAAAATAAATAATTTGCTGGAAAAATATAACATATCGATATATAAAAATGGATACGTTAAGGTAAAAGTATTATGAAAATAGTAATTGCTGATGATGAACTGAGACTTAGAAAAATTGTTGCTATGCATTTGAAAAAGAGCGGTTTTGAGGTTTACGAAGCAAATAATGGAAAAGATGCCGTTGAGTTAGTTGAAAAAATAGTTCCGGATGTAATTGTTTTAGATATTAATATGCCTGTTATGGATGGATTTCAAGCTGCAGAAGAGATTAAAAGGAAAGATAATTTAAAAAATATACCGATAATATTTCTTACTGCAAGATCTGATATGGAATCGATGCAAAAAGGGGATGAGCTGAATGCTGCTCATTATCTGACAAAACCTTTTAGTCCAAAAGAATTAATAAATAAAATTAGGGGGTTGGTATGAAGAAGATGATTTTTGTACTTGTGTTTGTTTTTATGGTAGGAGTTTTTAGTAATTCTTATGCAGAGACAAGAGGTGGAGTAATACTCCAAGATACTGCATACGGTGCATTAACCGGTGCAATAATAGGGACTGCTCTTTTAGTTTTTCAAGAAGATCCAGGAGATCATCTTGAATATATTACTTATGGTGCTGCAGCTGGTGCAATTGTGGGAGCTATTTATGGTGTTTACGAAGCGACTGCATTAGTGGAGATAGATAAAAACAAAAATGTAAAAATAGCTATGCCTACAATCATTAATGAGAAAAAAGGGAGAGAGCTTACTTCTAGTGTGAATATATTAAAAGTTCATTATTGATGAAGTATAGAGTTTTTGGGACTCTGGAAGATATCGCTCATTTTAAGAGGATTCTTCCAGAGTCCCTTATAGTTAGTAGTGATGATTTTGATTTTCAAATATATGTGATTGATGATGTAAAGACTTTATTGAAAATACCTAAGTCATTTCAAAAAAAGACTTTTTTTTATGTTAAAGTCAAGGATCAGAAAATCTTTGAAAAATTAAGTTTATATAAAGTGAATGGTATAATATATCCACCATTAGATAGGGATAAAATCATAAAAAAGTTAAATATTAACCTAAATAGATTGTCAGAAAGTGTTGAAATCATAAAGTCAAAAGTGATTGCTAAAGCTGAGAGTCTACCCGCTTTACCAAGTATAATCCACAGGCTGTTACAATTGACAACCAATGATAAGTCCACTTTCAAGGAAGTAATAGTTGAGGTGAAAAAGGATCAGGGGCTTGTGGGAAAAGTTTTAAGAATTGTAAACTCTCCTTTCTATGGGATTAGAAAAGAAATTACAAGTATAGATAGAGCAGCGATACTCCTTGGTATGAACACAATAAAAAATATTGCTCTTGCGGCTTTTAGTATGGATCTTTTTAATAAAAATTTAGCTAACTATAACACAGATTCTAAAAGCTTGTGGTTACATTCATTTGTTGTAGCAAGGATTGCTGAGGAGATAGGCAAATTACATAATAATTTAGATGCAGATTCATTATATTTAGCTGGTTTGATGCATGATTTAGGGAAAATTGTTTTGGTGGACTTTTTAACAAAACCAATTAGTTCTGCTAGAGAAGAAGATGAGATGTTTGGTATAAATCATGCTGAAACTTCTGCCTTAATTTTAAAAAAGTGGAATGTGGATGATTCTATCGTAAATGCAGTGAGAAATCATCATACAATAGTTAATGATGACCATTATTCTTTAGCAATTTATTATGCAAATTTGTTGAGTAAAGCTGATGTTGATTTTGAAAATATTATAAATGAATTATGTGAAAAGCTTGGTATCAGTCTTTTTGACTTAAGTCCAAGGGTGGAAATGGTGTTAAAAGAGAATTATGATGAATTTTTCTGATTTAAAAAGTTTGGTATCATTATATGAAACGGAATCATTAAATATTTTTATCCAAAAGTTTTCTAAATTTCTTAAAAATCTTTCTATAAATAAGTTTATCATCTTCAAAGTTGAAGGGGTTATAGCAAAACCTGTAATAAATAATGGAATTGAGTTCAATTCGTTTATAGATTTGAGCGATATTGAAAGGGACTTTGTTATCTTAGAAGACGTGAGGTTAAATGTTTTCGATGAGCTTTTAGAAGCTAATCTTATTCTAAATTTAAAGTATAAAAATCAATTTTTTTACACAGTTTTTATACAAGAAAAACTAGATAATGAGATTATTGATTACTTAGATATGGTGATGCCTTCCATTGGTAGAAAAGTTTATGAATTGGTTGCCTCTAAAGAGAGATTAAAAGCATTTATTGGATATCAACAGAAGATAGAATTTATTAAAAAAGCAAGATATATATTGGGGCTATTAGAAGAAGATGAAATACTATCAAAGTCATTAATATTTTTTATGGATACTTTTTCTGCAGAAGCGTCATTATTAAAGAAAGGAGAAGAATATAGGTTTATTGGTTTACAGGAAAATGATTTAGATGAGATTTTTCTAGAAGGTGAATCGTTGAAAAATTATATTGATAAGAGTTTTGATACTGTTTTTATTGAAGGTGGAATATCTACAAATAAGTATAATATAGATAATATCTTTTTAATTCCTCTTGAAGCAGAGCAAATAAAAATTTGTTTATTTAATATTAAGTACGATTTTATTCCAGACAAGGAGTTTGCAGAGCTTATTTCCTTAATCTTAAAGATTGCTTTAGAAAATGCTAAAAGACTGAAGGATATTTTAAAGTATAAATTAGAAGAGCAAGAGATTAACCATACAATAGAAATTTTAAATAAATTTAGTAGGCAAAAAATCGACTATGAAGATGAAAATATAATTGTTACTGGTATAAATATCCCTGCTAAAATGGCTGGTGGTGATTATTTAGAATTTAGGAAAATTGATAATGATTACTATTTTGCTATTGCGGATGTTTGTGGAAAGGGGTATTCGGCTTCTATCTTAACTGTAGTATTAAGCACTTTTTCAGATTTAGCTTTTGATAAAAATGACTTTGTAAAAAAATTAATGAAATTAAATAAATTTTTATGTGAAAAAAATTTGGATGGTAGGTTTATAACAGCCTTTATTGCTTATTTCGATAAGGTAAGTTCCTGTCTTTATTATCAATCGTTTGGCCATGAACCAGTTTTCTTGTTGAAAAAAGGAAAAATTGTAGAGTTAGATTCAGAATATTTACCTCTTGGAATTTCCGAAGAAGAGTATGTTGTGGAGAAGATAAAAATAGATCCTGGAGATACATTTTTTATATATTCAGATGGAATTGTAGAGTATATTCAATATGATGAAATAAAATTTAAATTGAAAAATAATGGAAAATATGAAAAAAATTTTGTTTTGAATTTATATAAAGAACTTGTAAAAAATAAAGATACCCAAAGGGATGATTTTACCTGCATGTACACTTATTTCAAATGATTATTGAGGAGGCTGTGTGAACGAACAATCCGAAAAAATAAAAAATATGTTTGATAGCATTGCGCATCGTTATGATCTGTTAAACAGACTACTTTCTTTCAGAAGGGATGTTTATTGGCGTAAAAAAGCAATTGAGCTTTTAAATATTCATGATGGGGCAAAAATACTTGATCTTGCATGTGGTACAGGGGATATGCTCATAGAGTTGCAGAGAAGGACTAAGAAAAGCATACTGATTGGTGGAGATTTCAGCTTTAATATGCTGCAAATTGCTCAGAAAAAAGTTGATAACGTGTTTTTGTCTGTTGCTGATGCCCATAGGTTACCTTTTAAGGATGAGTCTTTTGATTTTATTACAATAGCTTTTGGATTTAGAAATGTTACTGATAAAGATGTTGGATTGAAAGAAATGTTTAGGGTTTTGAAAGAGGGTGGGAAAGTATGCATTTTGGAGTTTTCTCAGCCTGAAAAGAAGTTTTTTTCCTCTATTTACAGATTTTATTTTACTAAAATTTTACCATTTATCGGTGGTTTGATTTCAGGTAATAGAAAGGCTTATGAATATTTACCAGATTCCGTATATAAATTTCCCAAAAAGGATAAATACAGGGAGATGATATTAAACGCCGGATTTAAAAGAGTTGAGTTTAACCCTCTTACTTTTGGGATTTGCGATGCAACCATTTGTTGTAAGTAAAAGAATGTTAGGAGGTATTGATGGCTTATAAAGATTTAAGAGAATTTATAAAGGTTTTAGAACAAAAAGGTGAACTTGTACGAATAAAAACAGAAGTAGATCCTATTTTAGAAATTACCGAAATTACAGATAGAGTGTCAAAAAAATATGGTCCGGCTTTGCTCTTTGAAAATGTAAAAGGGAGTGAGCATCCTGTTTTGATAAATGCTTTTGGCTCTTTTAAAAGGATGAACCTTGCCCTTGAGGTTGAGAGCTTGGATGAGCTGGGCGAGAGAATAATTAATCTTATCGACAGAAATGTTCCTCAAAACTTTTTTGATAAAATAAAATCTTTGCCTATGTTAATGGAACTTAATCAGATTATCCCAAAAATTGTGAAAAAGGGAGTTTGTAAAGAGGTTATTTTAAAAGGGGATGAAGTAGATCTTTTCAAATTTCCTATTTTACAATGTTGGCCGAAAGATGGGGGGCGTTTTATCACATTGCCTTGTGTTTTTACCAAAGATCCGGAAACAGGGGCAAGAAATTGCGGAATGTATAGGATGCAGGTTTATGATAAAAACACCACAGGTATGCATTGGCACATTCATCATCATGGTGCAGATCATTTTAGAAAAGCAAAAAGAATGGGGCTTGATAAATTAGAAGTGGCTGTAGCATTGGGTGCGGATCCTGCTGTGACTTATGCAGCCACTGCTCCGGCTCCAGATGGTATTGATGAAATGTTGCTTGCCGGATTTATCAGAAAAAAACCGGTGGAGCTTGTAAAATGTGAGACGGTTGATTTAGAAGTGCCAGCAAATAGTGAAATTGTCATAGAAGGTTATGTAGATGTAAATGAATTGAGGTTGGAAGGTCCTTTTGGGGATCATACAGGTTATTATTCTTTGGCTGATATGTATCCCGTTTTTCATGTCACTTGTATTACTCACAGAAAAGGTGCCATTTATCCTACCACTATTGTTGGTAAGCCCCCTATGGAAGATTGTTATATGGGGGTTGCAACAGGAAGAATATTTTTGCCGCTTTTGAAGAAACAGGTGCCTGAAATTGTGGATATGGCGTTGCCATTGGAAGGAGTTTTTCACAATATCATGTTCATTTCCATTGATAAAAAATATCCAATGCATGCAAAAAAGATTATGAATTTTGTCTGGGGTACAGGTCAGATGATGTTTACAAAGATGATTGTGGTGGTGGATAAGGATGTAGATGTACAGAATACTTCTGAGGTGCTCTGGAGAATGGGTAACAATGTGGATTGGAAAAGAGATATTGTGATTATGGAAGGTCCTCTTGATGCTCTTGATCATTCATCCCCTTATGCATTCTGGGGTGCAAAAATAGGTATTGATGCCACCAAAAAATGGCCTGAGGAGGGGCACAATAGAGAGTGGCCTGATGATATTGTGATGAGTGAAGATATTAAAAAACTTGTTGATGAAAAATGGGATGAGTACGGAATTAAATTAGATGATAAATAAAAAGAAAATAGTTGAAGAATTAATCAGATTTCTTGATGAAAGATATTCTGATGCAAAATGTAGTCTAGATTATGTAAATCCTTTTCAACTATTAATTGCCACGATATTAAGTGCTCAATGTACAGATGAAAGAGTGAATAAGGTGACATGTACACTTTTTAAAAAGTATAGAAGTTTTGAAGATTTTGCTAGGGCTGATATAGAAGAGTTTATGGAAGATATAAAACCCACAGGCTTTTACAGAAACAAAGCAAAAAATATAAAAAAGTTGAGCGAAATTGTAGTAGAAAAATATGATGGTAAAATGCCTGAAGATATTGATGAGCTTGTTAAATTGCCTGGAATTGGTCGAAAGACTGCAAATGTGGTGTTGGGAAACTGTTTTGGCAAGCCTGGTATTGTGGTGGATACCCATGTGAAAAGGATCAGTCAAAGGTTGGGCCTAACGGATAATGATAACCCTGATAAAATTGAGAGAGATTTGATGGAGTTAATACCTGAAGAAAAATGGACAAAATGGTCTCATCAGATGATAGAATTTGGTAGAGATATTTGTAGTGCGAGAAAACCTAAGTGTGAAAGTTGTCCATTATCAAAATATTGCGGATTTTATTTGGACAAAAAGGGTGTGATGTAAACAATGAAGCTGTATTTGGATATAGTTTCAGGTATTTCAGGTGATATGTTTTTAGCTTTGCTTTTGGGGTTTAAAGATTATTCTAAAGAATTAAGTCTACTTTTCTCAAAAATGCTTGGCGGAGAAGTAAATATTTCGATAGAGAATGTTATGGTAAATGGTATTGTTTGTAAAAGGTTGGGGATTGATGAGAATGTTAAAAAACCTTTTAGGCATTTGCATAATATTGTTGATATGATTGAGAGTGTTGATTTGCCTGAAAAAGTGAAAAGTGATGCTGTGGATACATTTGAGATTATAGCAAGAGCAGAGGCAAAGGTTCATAATACAACCCTTGACAAGGTACATTTTCACGAAGTGGGAGCGGTGGATACTATAATCGACATTGTGGGTGTATCATATATGCTGAATAGACTTGGTATAAATAAACTTGAGGCTTCTCCTGCAAAAGTGGGGTTTGGTACGGTTAAAATGGAGCATGGTATTTTACCTGTTCCTGCACCGGCCACCGTAGAAATTTTAAAAGGCTTAAATATAGAAAGGATAGATATTAACGATGAAATTACGACTCCTACGGGAGCTGCACTTTATAAAAAGTTTATAAAGAGTGTTAAAAACAGCTTCTCTGGTAAATTGGTGGAAACATCATATTCTACGGGGACAAAACAGTTTGAAAATTTTCCAAATATGTTGAGAGGTTTTTTACTTGAAGAAGATTCTCAGTTGCAAGATGTTATGGAGTTGGAGTTCAATGTGGATGATACCAATGGGCAGGTGTTGGGTTTTTTGATGGAAGAGCTTTTTAATAGAGGTGCAGTGGATCTATTTTTCTCCCCTATTTTTATGAAGAAAAACCGTCCGGCGTATAAGATAACCGTACTGTGTGATGAATCAAAAATTAATGATATGATATCCACTGTTTTTAAGATTAGCTCTACCATCGGAGTGAGATTTATAAGGAAAAACAGGGTTGTTATGCAGAGAAGCTTTGATGAGATTGAGTATGCCGGTGAAAAGGTAAAAATAAAAAAGGCAGCGTGGAACGGAATTGAGAAAAGAGCGGTAGAATGGGAAGATTTAAAAAAAATATCAAAAAAACTAGATGTTTCACCTTCTGATTTAGAAGTTGAAATTATGAAACAGTACAATTTTAAGAATGAAAAATTATAAAAAGAGATTCTTCGGTTCAAGCATCTTTTACATTGCCTAATTTTATTGATCGTGTGGCTTTAATAAAAATTAGAACTGAGGTGAGGTGCTCAGTCTTTATAATAACGGGAGAAATGTCATTCTTATCTGTCAGTTAAAGTTATATTACTCGATAAAGTAAACTAAATTTTCTTTTCCAGAGAAAAATTTCATAATTTTTTGTAGGTTATCTTTTAAATACTGGATGGTGTTTTCAAGGTCTTTTTTGGATACGATGGGGTATAAATTGGCATTCGTTTTTAATCTTTTAAAATTTGGACTCATTGCGCCGGAAATCACAATTTTGACATCTTGTAAAACTTCCGCAGCAAATTTCATTTTTCCGTGACCACCGTGTTTCTCTTCATTAAAATTCTTTAAAATATTTTCTTTTTTTTCAGAAAATGTAATTTCACCATTTTCCATTTGAATATATTGTATAAAATCCGCATCACCAAAATGTGTTTTTGCAAGGTTTCCATTTTTATCAAGAGCTATGGCTATCAAAACTTTTTCCATGACATCCTCCATTTCAAGCATATTCTCATTATACAATAATATCATAGAAATTTCCACTTGACATTGATAATATCTTATCTATATTTCTACAATTATAAAAATATAGTAGGAAAAAAGAATGATTGCTGTAGTTGTCCTGTTGGCGTTTGTTTTCAGTTTTCTCTTTGCTTTGGGTGGGGTTGGTTCTGCGATAGTCTTGGTTCCTTTGATGTATTGGCTGGGCTTTCCTTTAAATGAAGCAAAACCCACAGGCTTATTTATCAATACAATTAGTTTGTTAGGTGCTACATATTCCAATTTTAAAAATAAGCGCCTTGATGTGAAATTGGGAGTACCTATTATAGTTTCATCTTTATTATTTGCACCTACAGGCGCTTATTTTTCCACAATAATACCTAAAAGAGTTGTTATTGTTGTTTTTGTTACATTTTTATTATTTTCAGGCTTGATGATGCTTTTTTTTAGATCATCTAAGTATGAAAATCAATTTAGAGATGATAGGCCTATTATAGTTTTGAGTTTTATAGGCGGTATGGCTGGATTTTTATCAGGACTCCTTGGTGTGGGTGGTGGCGGTCTTATATCATCACTTATGATTATGCTTGGTTTTAATCCCAAAAAGGTGGCAGTTGTGACCGCCTTTGTTGTACCTTTTTCATCCCTTACAGGATTTTTTGCTTACCTTGTTATGGGGCATGTTGATTTTATTCTGCTTATAGCTGTTGGGTTTGCCGCGTATGCAGGTGGTTATCTAGGTACTCACTTTATGCATTTTAGGTTGAAACCTGCCACAGTTAAGAAGTTGTTAGGAGTGATATTGTTGTTTATGGCGATAAAGATGTTGCTTAAGCTGTTTGAATAAATTTAAAAATTTAAATTATGGAGGTAGTTATGTTTGATAGGCACAGAGAGATTGTTAATTCTATTGAAGGGCTTGATGATAGGGAAAAAGAATTTCTATATTCGGCTCTTAATTTGCATGGGCATATTTGCGGAGGTATGCCTATGGGATATGTGGCAGGTCTTGCGGCTTTGAAGGCTCTGAGTTGTGAGAGAGAAAAAAATATGGATAAATTTGTCATTATAAATGTGGGGGATAAACATGCTGCTGGCTGTTTTGCAGATGGAGTGCAGTTTGCTACCGGTTGTACTTTTGGTAAAGGGGTAATGAAAAAAGAGGCAAAAGGGAAATGGACATTTATGCTTGTTGATAAGGTAAATGAAAAGGCTGTTAAAGTAAAAATAAAACCTGAATTGCTTAAAAAAGCTTTTTCTGCTCCCTTTATAACCGAATATAGGATAAAGGGCGTGAAGCCTACAGATGTGCCGGCTGAAGTAGCTGAGCCTGCATTTAAAAGACCTTTTGCATTAAAACTCGAAGATATCGTTAATGTAGAAGGACCTTTTGAATTTAAGGTTTCTAAGGGGAAATCGTGTTTCAATCTTCAAATTTGTGAAATTTGTGGTGATGCTATAGCTGAAAATTATGCTAGAATTGTGGATGGTAAAATAGTTTGTTTGGATTGTTTTCCATATTAAACAGTTGCCACTGAAAAAGTGGCAACTGTTTAATAATAATTGATCTTTTTATAATATTCTTGAGGGCATTGCACAATAAAAAACGTTTCAAGTGTGTAACTTTATGATAAACAAGAGATTGCTTCGCTGACGCTCAGGGTGTCAACATTATTTGCGTCATTGCGAGGAGCGTAAGCGACGAAGCAATCTCATTATTATCAATATGTTAAACACTTGGCTGTGCATTCATGATATTTAACTGTGTACTGTGCAATATTCTCATTCTTATAAAAATTCCACCATTTTTGGATAGTTTTCACAGGACATAAAGGGGGTAAACCCCCTTTAAATCCCCCAAAAATAGGATAAGATTGTAAATAATTATTTTTAGGAAATTAGTTTTCTAAAGAAAACTAATTTAGGGGGTAACCCCCCTTTAAATCCCCCAAGATATGGTAAAAATTATAGATATAATTTTTTATTAAACAAATATTTTTTTTGGGAGCATTTGTAAGGGTATAACTTAAAGGGGGATACCCCCTTTAGAACCCCCCGAAAAGTGGATAATACTGTAAATACTTATTTTTAGAAAATTAGTTTTCTAACGAAAACTAATTTAGGGGGATACCCCCTTTAGAACCCCCGAAAATACTGAGTTTACAAAAAATTATATAAAATATGAAATTTTATTAATTGTTGGATAAAAACTAGTAAAATCATAAAAAAATATTATTTGTTAATTAGTTGCCACTTTTTCAGTGGCAACTAATTAGTTCTCACTTTTTCAGTGAGAACTATTTAAGAAATGTATAAGGATATTCGGTATGTTCTTTGTAGGTGCCATTTAAAATAGCTACTACATCTTCAATAAAAACTCTTTCTTCGTTTGTAGGGATAACGAAAACTTTTATTTTTGAATCAGGTGTGGATATCTCTGTTTCTCCGTCTTTGCTTCTTGTTTTCAAATTTTTCTCCTTATCTACTTTAATTCCCAATTCTTCTAACCCTTCTAATGCCATTTGTCTGATGATTCCAGCATTTTCTCCAACACCTGCGGTGAATACTATGGCATCTACTCTTCCAAGTACAGCCATGTAGGCACCAATGTATTTTTTAAGTCTGTAAGCTTCCACTTCAAGAGCAATTTTGCAGCGTTCATCCCCTTTTTCGACACCTTCAAGGACATTTCTTCTGTCAGTATATTTACCAGTGAGTCCTAGTATACCAGATTTTTTATTAAGTAAGGTATCCATCTCTTTCGGACCCACATCTAAAATTTGCTGCATAAAAAGAGGAATAGCAGGGTCTAAATCACCACATCTTGTTCCCATCACGGCACCTTCAAGCGGTGTAAGTCCCATAGACGTGTCAACTGATATACCATTTTTTATGGCTGCGTGGGAAACGCCGTTTCCTATATGCATTGTAATTATATTGCAATCTTTTGGATCTTTACCAAGTAGCGCGGCAGCCCTTTTAGATACATAAAGATGACTTGTACCGTGAAAACCGTATCTTCTTACACCATATTGTTCATACCACTCATAAGGCACTGCATAAAGGTAAGCATGTCTTGGCATAGTTTGGTGAAAAGCTGTATCAAATATAGCCACATGAGGAACGTCAGGTAACACTTTCTGTGCAGCCCTTATCCCTGCCAGGTTTGGTGGGTTGTGAAGTGGTGCAAGATGTTGAACTTCCTCAATGGCCTTTATAACTTCATCATCAATCAATGTGCTTCTTTTAAACTTTTCTCCTCCATGGACAACTCTATGTCCAACCGCTGAAATTTCACTCATATCGCTTATAACACCATGTTCTTTGCTTGTAAGAGTATGAACTACTAGGTTGATGGCAGTGTTGTGGTCATGGCATTCATACTCTTCTCTCCATGTTTCGCGTCCTGGAACTTCATGCACGATAAAAGAGTCTCCAATTCCCACTCGTTCTACAATACCTTTTGCCATCAGTTTATCGTTGTCCCAGTCAAATAACTGATATTTTACGGATGAACTGCCACAGTTTAATGCTAAAATTTTCATTTTCACCTCCGGATTATTGTGCTTGCAGTGAAGTGATTACTGCCACGTTTACAATGTCCATATATTTACAGCCTCTTGATAAATCGTTTACAGGTTTTTTAAGCCCTTGAATAATAGGACCAATTGCTTCGGCAGAGGCTACTCTTTCTACCAGTTTGTAAGCGATATTTCCTGCATCAAGATCAGGGAATATTAAGACATTGGCTGAGCCTGCCACATCGCTTCCAGGAGCTTTTCTTTCACCTACGGATTTAATTAATGCCGCATCAGCTTGCAGTTCTCCATCCACATTCAGTTCGGGGGCGAGTTCTTTTACTATTTTTGTTGCTTCAATTACTTTCTCCACATCAGGATGTTTTGCACTGCCTTTAGTAGAGAAACTAAGCATTGCAACACGAGGTTCTTCGCCGAGGAAAGCTCTGCAGCTATCCGCTGTGGCAATAGCGATTTCTGCCAAGACTCTTGCATCGGGATTTGGGTTTACTGCACAGTCGGCAAACAATACTGCTCCGTCTTTTCCGAATTCTTTTTTTGGTGTAACCATGATAAAGCAGCTTGAAATGTTATTCATACCAGGTTTTGTACCGATTACTCTTATTGCTGCTCTTAAAACATCTGCAGTGGTATGGCGAGCGCCGGTTACTGCCCCATCGGCATAACCTTTTTCAACAAGCATACAGCCAAAATAATTTACATCTTTCATAGTATTTAAAGCTTCTTCTTCAGTTATCCCTTTATTTTTTCTTTTTTCATAGTATGCAGCAGCAAACTCTTTTAAATATTTGCTATTTTCAGGATTGATAATTTGGATATCATTTTTTAATTTCCCTTTTAATTCATCTTCATTACCAAGTACGATTACATTTGCCAGCCCATTTTTCACTAGTGTGTTTGCGGCATCAATAGTTCTTTCATCATTTCCTTCTGGTAGTACGATTGTTTTTTTTAATTCTTTTGCTTTTTCCCAATATTCCTGCATCAAAGACATATTGACCTCCTTATAGGTTGAAATAAAATATTTTTTTTATTTTAAGCGCAAAATTTCCTCTGTCAAGTTTTAATGTAAAATTTTTAGTTAAATTTAAATAATTTACATTCATTCAGCAATATCATATTGTTCTAAAATAAATGAATAGTCATTTTCTTTTCTCTCAATTATATTATTTTATAGAATAACATAACATAATATGAAAATTATTGAACAAATTTTTTAAATAAAATATAAACATTTTCTTATATAGTAAAATGAGGACAGAATGGAAAACAGGTTTTTAAAGGGGATTGTTTTTTCTATTTTATCTGCTTTATGTTTTGCATCTTTGGCAATTTTTGCAAAATTAGGTTATATAAAGGGGTATAAGACAAATACTCTTTTGTTTTACAGATTTTTCTTTGCGACATTAATATTCTTTGTATTTATTTTGTTTAAAGATAAAAGATTGTTCCTAATAGATAAAACAGGACTTTTAAAATGTTTCATAGTGGGGTTTTTATTTTACGGGTTACAGGCTTCTTTCTTTTTTTTGTCGGTTAAATATATTGGTGCGTCAATGACGTCTTTTATACTTTATATGTATCCATTTGTAGTCACAGTTTTATCTGTAATTATTTTCAGACAACGTATTGAAAGAATCATAATTGCTACGTTGATTGTTACTTTTACGGGTATTGTTTTTATTTTTTTTGATATGTTGAATTTTCATCTTCCTATTGTTGGAGTTATGTTTGGACTTTTAGCTATGTTAACATTTTCCAGTTATTTGATAGTGGTTCAACTTTTTTTAAAGGATCTTAATTCTTTTACTTTTACATTTTATGTATTGTTGTTCGGTACACTTTTTTTCGGTTTATTTGGTTTTAATAATATTAATATATTGTTTTGGAATGATTTGTTTTATTTTGTAATGTTAGGTTTAATTCCAACATCTCTGGGGATTATTTTACTGTATGTTGCTGTGGATAAAATCGGTAGCAGTCTTGTTTCAATATTTTCCACAATCGAACCATTTGCTACCTTACTTTTTTCTTATATCTTTTTTCAAGAAAGAGTTGGATTTTTTCAACTAATCGGTGGCATATTAATAATTTCAGGTATAATATTGCCTAATATATACAGGATGAAAGTTTATGGCTGGGAAAACAAAAGAGTATCTGGCTGATTTATCACTAATTTTTATAAGTTTAATATGGGGTTCTACCTTTATTATTGTAAAAGAAGCATTGGAAAATATCGATGTATTCAAATTTCTGACCTTAAGATTTGGTCTTGCAAGTATTTTGATGTTGGTTTTCGTTATTAAAAAGTTTAGAGATGTGAGGAGATCTTTTATTCCGGGTGTAATTTTAGGATTAGTGCTCTTTAGTATATTTGCCTTACAAACTCTAGGATTGAAATATACCCTTGCATCCATTGCAGGATTTCTTACAGGGTTATATGTTGTTTTTGTTCCGTTTTTAAGCATAATACTACTCAAACAATTTCCCAGAAAAGCCTCAATAGTTGGCGTATTTCTCGCATTTTTTGGACTAATGCTTATATCTTACAATGGTGGTGATTTTGAGATCAATATTGGGATAATATATCTAATATTGAACGCTTTTTTTATTGGTTTACATATAATTATGATAGATAAATACTCCAAAATTTACGATGTTACAGCCCTAACTTTTATTCAGTTAACAGTTGTATTTTTACTTTCTTTGCTTTTTTCACTGTTTTTTACAGATAATTCTAAAGGGATTATTTTAAATAGTAATGTTATTTTCGCAGTTATTTTGACAGGGGTTTTTGCTACTGTGGTGGCATTTTTTGTTCAAACAGCAATGCAAAAATATACCACCCCCACGAAGGCAGCCGTAATTTTTACTTTCGAGCCGGTTTCATCTGCATTTTTTGGATATTTTATTGGAAAAGAGATTTTGACATTGCACCAATACATTGGTTCAGCTTTGATAGTATTCTCTATCATAGTTTCTGAAGTGGGTTCATATATTTTTAAAGGTGAAAGTGATGCTTAAAGTTTATTTTATCCTTTTATTTGGTATTATCTCTGTATCCTTTGCAGCTATATTTGTGAGATTTTGTGATGATGTGCCTGCAATAATGATTGCAACCTATAGACTAGTTATTGCATCAGTAATTTTGAATGTTATTTATTTTAGAAAAGGGAAAAAGAGATTTCAGTTTCGAAAAAAAGATTTTGTGTATGGGTTTCTTGGAGGTGGATTTTTAACTCTTCATTTTATCGCATGGTTTCAGTCATTGAAGTATACTTCTGTAGCAAGTAGTGTTGTATTGCTTTCCACAGGACCTATTTTTGTGGCAATTTTATCTTATCTGATATTAAAAGAGAAACAGGAAAAAGAGATTATCATTGCCATTATTTTTGCAATAATAGGTACCGCGGTTCTTGCCTTTGGGGATACCAATTTTGAAATTAGATTTGGTGAAAAAGCTTTAATCGGAGATAGTTTTGCCATAATGGCAGCATTTTTTGTGAGTTTGTACCTTTTAATAGGTAGCCGTTTGCGTGAAAAAATGGATATTATGAGCTATATTGTGCTTGTTTATACTTTTGCTGCTATTATTTTACTTGTTACGTCTTTAATTTTGCGAATTCCTTTTACTGGGTATGAGCCAAAGTCCTATGTTTTTATGGTGTTACTTGCTGTAGTATCTCAAAATTTGGGGCATACAGCTTTTAATTGGGCACTGAGGTATTTAAAGACAAGTATGGTGGCAATTACCACGCTAGGGGAACCGGTAATCGCATCAGTCCTTGCTTATTTCATATTTGGTGAGTCTATTGACAAATACAAATTTATCGGGATAATTCTTATATTTGCAGCGATTATAATAGCTTCTAGGAAGGGGAAAAAGTAGATGTTTCCATATTTATTTAAAATAGGTGCTTTTGAGCTCAGAATTTACAGTTTGATGTATCTTATTGGAATTTTGATAACCATATATTTTGTTAAAAAGAAAGGGCAAAAACTTGGCTTTCATCCTGAGTTGATTGAAAATATCATTATCGTGACTTTTATCGGAGCGATTATCGGAGCAAGAATTTATTATGTGGTTTTGAAATGGGATTTTTATAGTAGGTATCCAAAGGAGATTATTGCTATTTGGCATGGGGGGCTTGCAATTCATGGGGGGATTATAGGTGGTATCCTTGCTGCCTATTTTTATTGTAAGAAAAAAGGGGTAAAATTATTGCAGTTTGGTGATATGTTGCTTCCTTTTTTGTTGCTTTCCCAAGGTATAGGACGATTTGGAAACTTTGCTAATGGGGAGGCACATGGAGTCCCCACAATTACGCCACCATCCATAATTTTCAGAATGAAAAATGTTTTTCCAGAATTTTGGCAACAGGTGTTAAACAGTTTCGGATTGAAGAATACACCTGAGGAAGTTTCAAAACTTATGGATTTTATTAAAGAAAAGGGAGTGTTAACAGTTAAATTTCATGATAAGATTTACCAATTAAAAGAATATGTACCCTGGGGGATTAGTTTTCCACCGAAATATAATCCACCTGCATATCAGGATTTTGGAACATTGCCGGTGCATCCTACTTTTTTTTATGAAATGATTTTAAATTTTATTGGAGCCTTTATACTACTTTTACTCTGGAAAGATGATAAAAATATGGGAAAAGGTGTCATTGCCGGTTTGTATCTTATTTTTTACGGAGTCATTAGAGGGGTTGTGACTTTTTTTAGAGCGGATGATCTGATGATAGGATATTTTAGGGCACCGCATCTGGCAAGTTTTACAATGATAGTGATTGGTCTAATAATCGTGTTAAGGGGGTATAGAAATGGAGTTGAGTAGAGGAAAGGCTTATGAGTTGTTAACTGAGTACACAAAATCTGAGAGCCTTATTAAACATGCTCTTGCGGTGGAGACAGCTATGAGAGCTTATGCTGAAAAGTTTAATGAGGATGTGGAAAAATGGGGGATTGTGGGATTGTTACACGATTTTGACTATGAAAAATATCCATCGGCAGAGGATCATCCGTACAAAGGGGCTGAAATTTTAAAAGAAAAGGGATATCCTGATGATATTATAGAAGCAATACTTGGTCATGCGGATTATACAGGTGTAGAGAGAAAGACATTGATGGCTAAGACACTTTTTGCTGTGGATGAGTTGTGTGGTTTTCTGCTTGCCTGTGCTTATGTGAGACCTGATAAGAAAATAGCAAATGTGAAAGTGAAAAGTGTAAAGAAGAAGTTGAAAGATAAATCCTTTGCAAGGGGCGTAAACAGAGATGATATTTTCAAAGGGGCCAGTGAGCTTGGAGTTGATTTAGATGAACATATTGCATTTCTTATTGAAGCATTGAGTAAAAATGCAGATGAGTTGGGTGTTTAATGGATAATATTTTTGATAAAGAAAGAAGGGAAGAGGACAGGGAAAACTTAAAAATTAGGCCACAGTCATTTTCTGATTATATCGGTCAGAAAAAGATTATTGAAAATCTCAAAATTTTTGTGGAAGCGGCAAAGAAAAGAGGGGACAGTCTTGATCACTGTCTCATTTATGGCCCTCCAGGACTTGGTAAGACAACATTGGCTCACATTATTGCCAATGAACTTGGAGTAAGTATAAAAGCCACCAGCGGACCTACAATAGAAAAACCTGGAGATCTAGCAGCAGTTTTAACTAATTTATCTGAAGGGGATGTTTTGTTTATTGATGAAATTCATAGATTGCATTCCTCTGTGGAAGAGATTCTTTATCCGGCTATGGAGGATTACAAACTAGATATAATTATTGGACAGGGGCCAGCAGCCAGAACGATTAAAATCGATCTACCAAAATTTACACTTATTGGTGCCACTACAAGGGCTGGTTTACTTACCTCTCCTTTGAGAGATAGATTTGGTATGATTTTTCGCCTTGAGTTTTACGATGAAGAGGATTTGAAAAAAATAGTGCTGCGAGGTGCAAAGGTTTTAGATGTTACCATAGATGCAGAGGCTGCCTCCATTATTGCATCAAGATGCAGAGGAACACCAAGGATTGCTCACAGAATACTACGGAGAATCAGAGATTTTGCTGAGATTATGAACAATGGTATTATTTCAAAGGAGATTGCGGAGTTTGGATTAAACAGACTGGAGATTGATAGTAAAGGGCTTGATGTGAATGATAGAAGGTTCTTACTCGCCATTATCGATAAATATAATGGCGGTCCTGTGGGGATTGATACTTTATCAGCCACGCTTTCTGAAGAGAAGGATACATTAGAAGATGTGATTGAGCCTTATCTGATATATAAAGGTTTTATTAAGAAAACCCCTAGAGGTAGAGTGGTTACGCAGCTTGCATATGAGCATTTAAATATCCCCTTTAAAGGGTATCAGATGACCATTGAAGAGTTTTTAGATGAAAAAGAATAAGACGTATTTCATTTGTCAAACCTGTGGATACAAAACGCCAAAATGGGTGGGAAGATGCAGTGAGTGTGGCAGTTGGAACTCCTTTGTGGAAGAGATAGAAGTAAAGAAAGAAACCATTAAATCAGTTGAAAAGGTAGAATTGAAAAGGCTTGATGAAGTAGAAGGGGTGGAGGTTGAAAGATATTCCAGCGGGATAAAAGAATTTGATCAGGTATTAGGTGGTGGGGTTGTTAAAGGTGGTGTGGTTTTGATTGGAGGTGAGCCTGGAATTGGTAAGTCCACTGTTATGCTTCAGATATCTTATTATATGGGGAATAAAGGGAAAAAAGTTTTTTATTTTAGTGGTGAAGAGTCGTTGCCACAATTGAGGATAAGAAGTGAGAGACTTAATTTAACAAAGGGTGATGTCTTTTTTTCAGCTACAAATAGTTTTGAGGCAATATATGATATTCTTCAAAGAAAAAGACCAGATGTGGCTGTTATAGATTCCATACAGACCATTTATTCTGATGAATTAAATTCTGCGGCAGGAACCGTAAGTCAGGTAAAATTTGTTACTCATAAGCTTGTGGAAGTGGCAAAAAAAAATGGTATTTCTATTTTTATAATCGGACAGGTTACAAAAGATGGGGTGATTGCAGGGCCAAAGGTTTTGGAGCATCTGGTAGATACAGTCCTTTATTTTGAGGGTGATTATGAGAGAGGCCTAAGGATTTTACGGGCTGTAAAAAATAGATTCGGTTCTACCAATGAAATAGGTATTTTTGAAATGTCAGAATACGGGCTTGTGGAATATACGAACAAAGCATTAGTGGATGAGGATGAAGGGGCAAGTGGTAGAGCAATTACTGTTGTCATGGAGGGTTCAAGGGCTTTCCTCGTAGAAATTCAGGCATTGGTTTCCCATACTTACTTTAATTATCCGAGAAGAAATGTAACAGGTTTTGATTTGAATAGATTGAATATGCTTCTTGCCATACTGGAGAAAAAGTGTGGTTTTAACCTTTCAAGTTGTGATGTTTATCTGAATGTAGTTGGTGGATTGAAAATTACCGAGCCTTCAGTGGATTTAGCTGTTTGTGCTGCCGTTATTTCATCCTTTAAAGATATCCCTCTTGAACAGAGTATTGTCTTTCTTGGAGAAGTGGGGTTGACAGGTGAAATTAGGACCCCTTTTTCCATGAATTTGCGTGTTAAAGAGGCAAAACGTTACGGTTTTAAAAAAATTATCGCAAAGATGAACGATATTTCAGACTTTGATGTTGAAGTTATCAATATCAACAATATAAATGAACTTGTGAATTATATATGAATTGTGAATGCGAATGTGTGGGTTTCTTCGCCTTTGCCTACACCTACACATTCTCTTACACAAAAATAATTATTCGTAGGAGGTTATTATGGGATTACTTGCTGGGAAAAAGGCTTTGATTTTCGGTGTGGCAAACAATAAATCTATTGCCTATGCAATTGCAAAAAAATTTAAAGAGGAAGGTGCCGAGCTTGGTTTTACATATGCAGGTGATGCTCTTAAAAGAAGGGTTGAGCCTATTTCAGAGGAGCTTGGTGGTAAATTTTGTGTAAAATGTGATGTGACAAATGAAGATGAATTGCAAAGTACATTTGAAGTAGTGGAAAAGGAGTTTGGGAAATTTGATATTTTGGTTCATTCCATAGCCTTTGCACCTGCTGAAGACTTAAAAGGGAGATTTATAGATACAAGCAAGGAAGGGTTTCTTAAGGCAATGGAAATAAGTGCATATTCCCTTGTGAGACTAGCAAAATTGTCAGAGCCTTTGATGAATGAAGGGGGCTCTATTGTTACAATGACATATTATGGTTCGGTAAAAGTAGTAAAAAATTATAATTTAATGGGGGTGGCCAAAGCTGCTCTTGAATCATCTATGAGATATCTTGCCAATGATCTGGGTGAAAAGAAAATCAGGATAAATGCTATTTCAGCAGGGCCTATTAAAACATTGGCTGCAAGCGGTATAGCAGGTTTCAGGACAATTTTATCACTTATTGAAGAGAGAGCCCCTTTAAAAAGAAATGTTACTCAAGAAGATGTGGCAAAGGCGGCTTTGTTCCTTTGTAGCGATATGGCAAGCGGCGTAACAGGTGATATTTTATACGTGGATAGTGGTTATAATATTCTCGGATTATAATCGGAGGAGAATTTGGATAGATACGAAGTATTACATGATTTGGAGTTGCTTGCGGAGCCTTCATTTAAAGAATATAAAACTACCGAATATATTGCTAAATTTTTAGAAAATATTGATGTTAAGGTTGATAAAAGACTTGAGACGGGGTGCTTTGGCACCCTTAATTTTAATGCCAAAAGGACTGTGGCTGTTAGGGCTGATATCGATGCATTGCCTATAAATGCTGAAAAAACGGAATGTAGGCATCTTTGCGGTCATCATTTTCATACTACAGCTCTTCTATTTACCCTTTATGAGATTGTTACGAAAAAAATAAAGCTAAATGTAAATCTTAGATATATTTTTCAGCCTGCTGAAGAAATAGTATCAGGTGCAAGAGTGATTATAGAAGAGGGCGGGCTTGATGGAGTAGATGAGATTTACGGCCTTCATGTGGATCCTGATATTGAGCTTGGGGTTATGGGGATAAAACCTGGAGAGTTGATGGCAGGCTCTAATCATTTTGAAGTGGATTTTAAAGGTAAAAGCACTCATGGAGCATATCCTCATCTTGGAAATGATCTTATTGTGGCTGCGGCAGACTTTATAAATATGGCTCAAAAGATTGTATCAAGGAAGATTGATCCGTTGAAAGAGAAATTAATTACTTTTGGTAAAATAGAAGGCGGAACAGCAGGTAATATTTTGTCAGATAGATTGAAAATTTTGGGTACTTTCAGATATTTTGATAAAGAGCTTAAAAGTTTTTTAATGGATGAGTTAAAAAAATGTGCTGAGTCGGTGTCGAGATTTTACGATATAAAAATAGACGTGGATATAAAGGAGGGAACACCTCCTGTGATAAATGACGGAGTATTAACAAATTGTGTCCAAAGCATTTGTGATGAAAATGGGATTAAATATGTATCTGATATTCAAAAAAGTATGGGGGGTGAGGATTTTGCACTGTACCAGGAAAGAATTCCAGGTCTTTTTGTAAGGCTTGGTATGAAGGAGAGTGATGAGATAATACCTTTGCATAATATAAATTTCAAAGTTTCAGATAGGGTGGTTGATTTTGCTATTAATTTTTGGTTAACACTTTTGAAAAATTTAGAATAAGGTTTGATTGTTTAGTTTATTGGTAAATTATGGATAATTTATGGTTAGCAAGGAAACTGTAAAAAATTATCTTTTATTAAAAACCATAAAGGGAATATCTGATAACATTATATTTACCCTTTATAAAAAGTATACGAGCTTAAGCGGGATATTTGAAGTTGATAAAGCAAACCTTGCAGAGGTGGTGGGGGAGCGTACGGCATCTTTGATTGATTTGAAAAATGCCGATGTTGATTTTGTAAATAATGAGTTAGAGAAAACGAAAAAATATTCCATAAAAATTATAACGCTAGAGGATGATTTTTATCCGTCTCTTTTAAAAGAGATAAATTCTCCGCCTGCTTATCTTTATTGTCTTGGGGATTATGAAACTTTGAAAATGCCATCAATAGCCATTGTAGGCTCTAGAAAGGCTACTAAAAAAGCTGTTAATTTTACAATGAAATTAGCTCAGGACTTGGCTGAGCTCGGATTAAATATAGTAAGTGGTTTTGCAGCAGGAATAGATATTGCAGCCCATCTTGGTGCTATCAAGAAAGGGAAAACGACGGCGGTTTTTGGTAACGGTTTTTTATATGTTTATCCCGAGTCAAATAAAAAATATTTTAAGGAGATTATTAAAAAGGGATGTATTATTACTGAGTTTTCTCTAGATACTAAACCTGATGCATACAATTTTCCTAGAAGAAATAGGATTATTGCAGGGATGAGCTATGGAGTGATTGTGGTAGAGGCGGCAGAAAAAAGTGGTTCACTGATTACTGCAAGCTTGGCGATGGAGGAAAACAGAGAGGTTTTTGCAGTACCGATCTGGCCAGAAGAAAAAAATAATGGTACTAATAAACTGATTAAAGAAGGTGCAAAACTTATAGAAAATTATTATGATGTAGTGGAAGAGCTTGTCAAATATGTGGATTCTTTGAAAATGATTGACAAAAAAATTAATGACAATAATATAAATTTTAATGATGATTTTGAAAAGGTTCTCTACCAGCTTATTGCAGAATCTCCAAAAAGCATAGATGAGATATGTATTGAAACAGGGAAAGAGTTGGTGGAGATAATGAACAAGCTGAGCGAGATGGAATTAAAAGGGTTATTAAGCCTTGATATAGATGGCAAATATTATGCTAGGAGAGTTTGATGGATAAAATATTAATTGCACTGAATCTAATAATAGATTTTGTGGAAGCTTACGATAATATAGATGAGATGGGTATAACAGATATGCTTTACAACTCTGGATTTGAAGAATATGAAATCGGGCAGGCATTAACTTATCTTGATTTCGGAAATTTCACCGAAGTAAATGGTGTGAGATATTTTTCTCCCTCGGAGAAGGATAAATTCAGTGAAGGAGCAATGCAATACATTCAGAAGTTACAGCTCAGTGGAGCTGTTGATTTGATGGTGATTGAAGAGGTGATTGATAGGTGTATGGATAGTGATAATAAAGTTGATGTGGAGATGGTTAAACAAACTTTATTGATGACACTTATAGAAAAGCGAAGATTTTATATGGATATAAATAAAAATATTGATGAATTATTGAATTGATAAAGATTAAAGTGGTTTTTGCAAAATTGTTTATAAAGGTTGATTATGTCTAAAAATCTTGTGATTGTGGAATCTCCTGCCAAGGCAAGGACGATTGAAAAGTATCTTGGAAAAGATTTTAAGGTCATGGCCAGTGTGGGGCATGTGAAAGATTTACCTGAAAATGAACTTGGGGTAGATATAGAAAAGGATTTTAAGCCAAAATAC
Source organism: Deferribacter autotrophicus (assembly GCF_008362905.1). NCBI lineage: Bacteria > Pseudomonadati > Deferribacterota > Deferribacteres > Deferribacterales > Deferribacteraceae > Deferribacter > Deferribacter autotrophicus. The sequence goes on along the minus strand of NZ_VFJB01000004.1, from coordinate 24,832 downwards.
AAAATCATAAAAGGGAAAAAAAAGATAATTGATGCTCTAAAAAAAGAAGCTGAAAAAAGTGATGTGGTGTATCTTGCTCCAGATCCAGATAGGGAGGGGGAAGCTATAGCATGGCATATTGCAGAGGAGATAAAAAAGAAGAATTCCAATATAAAAAGGGTAGAATTTCACGAAATCACAAAAAAAGGGATTAATGAGGGGATTAGTAATCCCAAAGAGATAAATCTCAAGCGGGTAAATGCACAGCAATCAAGAAGGATCTTGGATAGGCTTGTGGGCTATCTTGTAAGCCCTCTATTATGGAAGCCTCTAAAATACGGTCTTTCTGCCGGTAGGGTACAAAGTGTAGCTTTAAGACTCATATGTGAGCGTGAAGAAGAGATAGAAAAGTTTGTCCCTAAAGAATACCATCTTGTGGACGGATTGTTTTTAATTGGTGAAAACAGTATTAAGGCAAGATTAGAGAAGAAAGATGGTAAGAAGTTTGAAATACCTGATGAAAATAGTGTTAATAAAATAAAAGAAGAAGTTTTAAAAAGCGTTTTTGTTGTTTCGAAAGTAGAGCGTAAAGAGGCAAAGCAATCTGCACCACTTCCTTTTATCACATCTACTTTACAACAAGAAGCGGTAAGAAAGCTTGGTTTTAGTGCGAAAAAGACTATGATGATTGCTCAACAATTGTATGAAGGTGTGGAGCTTGGCAAAGAAGGTCCTGTGGGTTTAATTACCTACATGAGAACTGATTCTACAAGGGTTTCCGATGATGCAAAAAATGAAGCACTAAATTATATAGTAACTAAATTTGGTGATAAATACGTTGGAAACTCAAAGGGAAGGAAATCAAGTGCTAAAAATGTTCAGGATGCCCATGAAGCTATAAGACCTACATCGGTTTTGAGGGAGCCTGAGCAGGTAAAAGAATTTCTTTCTAACGATCAGTATAGATTGTACAAGCTTATCTGGGAAAGATTTGTAGCAAGTCAAATGGCACCTGCAAAGTATGACAGAAGTGTTATAGAAATCAGTGATGGTACTTACACTTTTGTGGCAAGAGGAAAAATTTTAACATTTGATGGTTTTATGAAGTTGTATACTGAAGGGAAAGATAATGGTGATGAGGAAGGGGAAAACGGGCTGATATTTGATGTGAAAGAGGATGAGAAGGCAGTATTGAAGGAAATAAGTTCAAAGCAGATGTTTACCACTCCTCCTCCGAGATATACCGAAGCTACTCTAGTGAAAACTCTTGAGCAAAAAGGGATAGGAAGACCCAGCACCTATGCGACTATTATTTCTACCATTGTTGAGAGAGGGTATGTCACCATTAAAGATAAAAAGTTTTATCCCACAGAGCTTGGTAGGATTGTAAATAGCCTGCTTATTTCTAATTTTCCGAAAATATTCGATGTGAAATTTACAGCCAATATGGAAAAGGATCTGGATGAAATTGAAAAAGGGGAAGTTGATTGGAAAAAGGTTTTGAGGGATTTTTATTCAAGCTTTGAAAAGGAGCTTAAAAAGGCTGAAGACAAGCTTGTTATGGATTTGACCATTGATAAAAAGTGTCCTCAATGTAATGGAGATTTAATGATAAAATATGGTAAAAACGGGGCGTTTGTAGCATGCAATAACTATCCTGAGTGTAAATTTACATCCAATTTCAAACGTGATGAGAATGGTCAGATAGAGCTTGTGGAAAGTAAAAAAGGAGAGGATACTGGGATAAAGTGTGAAAAATGTGGTAAAGATATGGTGATAAAAAAGAGCAGATTCGGGGAAATACTTGCCTGTAGCGGTTATCCTGATTGTAAAAACATTAAAAATTTTATAAAGCTTGAAAGTGGAATTAAAGTTATTGAAAATAATGAGAAGATAGATGAAAAATGTCCGGAATGTGGTGGTGATCTTTACATAAAGAAAGGGAGAAACGGTCTGTTTATAGGTTGTAGTAACTATCCGGAGTGTAAGTTTACCGCCAATTTTAGAGTGGAAAATGGTAAAATTGTACCTGTAGTGAAAAAGGTGGATGAGATTGAGTGTGAAAAATGCGGCGGTAAGATGGTGTTAAAGCGAGGCAGAAGGGGAAGTTTTTTTGCCTGTGAAAATTATCCTGAATGTAAAAATACAAAAAGTGCCATAACCCTTGATGATGGTACCATAACCGTAAAGAAATAGACTATGAAGCAAAAAATAGTAATCATAGGTGGCGGATTAGCCGGATCCGAGCTTGCATATCAGCTTGCTAAAGCAGGTTTTCAAATAACTCTTTATGAAATGAGACCTGTGAAAATGACAGAGGCTCATGAGACGTCCTATTTAGGAGAGCTTCTTTGTTCAAATTCTCTTAAATCAGAATCTCTTGATACTGCAGCGGGACTTTTGAAGAAAGAGATGGAAATGATGGATAGTCTTATTATCAAAGTAGCGAAGGAAACAAGGGTGCCTGCTGGTAATGCTCTGGCTGTTGATAGAGAGAAATTCGGCAAAAGAATAACCGAGATTTTGGAAGGTTTTGATAATATATCAATTATCAGGGAAGAAGTGCAAGATATTCCTGATGATAGACCTTGTGTAGTGGCGTCTGGTCCTTTAACATCAAGAGTTTTAAGTGAAAAAATAAAAAAACTTTTTGGCGGTGGCCTCTTTTTTTATGATGCCATATCACCTATAGTGGATGCTGAGTCCATTGATTATTCGAAATGTTTTTTCAAAAGCAGATATGGAAAAGGTGATGACGACTATTTAAATTGTCCAATGACTGAAGAGCAATTTGACAGATTTTACGATGCACTGATGAAGGCTGAAAAAGTGGAGTTTAAAGAGTTTGAAAAAGAAGCTATTTTTGAAGGATGTATGCCCATTGAAGTAATGGCAAGCAGAGGCAAACAGACTTTGCTTTACGGTCCGATGAGGCCTGTGGGGCTTGAGCATCCTGTTACCGGTGAAAAATATTTTGCAGTGGTTCAATTAAGAAAAGAAAATCGAGAAGGCACAGCTTACAATATTGTAGGGTTTCAGACCAAAATGAGAATCGGTGCTCAAAAGGAAGTTTTCAGATTGATTCCTGGTCTTGAGAATGCCGAGTTTTTACGTTACGGTTCTATTCACAGAAATACCTATGTTAGAAGTTGTGATTATCTGGATAGTTTTTTCAGATACAAAAATTCACTTCTATTTTTTGCAGGTCAAATTACTGGAGTGGAAGGTTACATTGAGTCTGCTGCCACGTCATTGATAATCTCTTTTTTCTTGAAAAATTATTTTGCAGACAAGAAAATTTTGCCTTTTCCTGAGACCACCGCATTGGGTGCTCTCTCAAGGTATGTTTCCACACCTAAAAAGGATTATGTTCCCAGTAATTTTCATTTCGGGATGCTACCACCACTTACCAAAAAAATTCGCTCTAAAAAGGATAGAAAGATAGCATTGAGCAAAAGGGCGTTAAAGGATTTAGAGGATTATTTAGTTAAAAATAGTTAAAAAAACCTTTAACTTTTCTGTTCTGTTATATATAGTAGAAATATTGAACTTTGTATTCTGGGGTCACCCCATTTTTTCGGAGACTGTTTTGAATTATAATTATATATCAACAAATTGAGAGTATTGCACAGTAAAATATATATAAATCATGTAACTGTTTGATGTGTAAAAGATTGCTTCGTCGCATCCGCTCCTCGCAATGACGAAGAAGGGAGCTGTCATTGCGAGCGAAGCGAAGCAATCTCAACGCTATCAGTAAATTATTACCATAGCAAATAACTGTGCAAAACTCTTAAATTATGTTGAAATGTTTTCCCACAAACTCATTAAAAAAAGTTTTGTAAAAAATGGGGTGACGCCAGATTTTGTATTTTGTTGTTGGTAAGTGCACAAATTCGCTCTGTTGAGCACCTCAATAGACATTTTAATGTTGCTTAATTTGTAGGTTTTATTGTATATTCTGTTAATAAACAGTAAAGATAAAGCGAGATATTCAAAGGTGCGAGGGTTTTGCCCCCTGCATTTTGTTCGAAAGGATTTTTTCATAGGAATTGGTTATTATGTTACGATTAAATGATGCAATAATGAAATTTGAGCAGTATCTTATAAATGAGAGGCAGTGCAGTCAGCATACCGTTAAATCGTATTTGAATGATTTGAATGATTTAGTTTTGTATCTTGAGGATGAAAATATAATGCTTAATAAAATAGATTATTTCATGCTCAGAGGGTTTGTGGCTTTTTTGCATGAGAAGGGGCTTGCTAGAGGAAGTATTGAAAGAAAGATTGCCTCGTTGCGTTCATTTTTCAAGTTTCTCATAAAGCGTGGATTTATTGAAGATAATCCGGCAAGGATGTTAAAGTTCCCAAAAAAAGATAAAAAACTTTTAACGGTATTTGATATAGACTCTATTTTCAATTTGCTTGAATTGCCTGATAAAAGCAAGCCCATAGGATTGAGAGATGCGCTGATTTTGGAGTTTCTTTACGGAACAGGAGTAAGGGTTTCAGAATTGGTGGGAATAAAAGTGGATGATATCGATTTTAGTGGTAAAAGGGTGCGTATTTATGGAAAAGGTAAAAAGATGAGAATAATTCCATTATCGGACTATATACTTGAGTTATTATCAAAATATTTGAGTGAAAGGGAGAGAATAGCAGTAAAAAGAATGGTGAAAACAGATAAGGTTTTTATAAACAGACTTGGTACCGGGCTTACGGATCGCTCTGTAAGAAGGATTGTGGATAAATATTTGAAGATAGCAGGATTGCCGCTAAACTATAGTCCTCACTCATTCAGACATACATTTGCTACTCATCTTCTGGAAAACGGTGCGGATTTGAGGACAATACAAAAACTGCTTGGGCATTCCAGCCTTTCCACAACGCAAAAGTATACTCATCTCAACCTGAGTGAGATTTTAAAAGTTTATGATAAAACTCATCCTATGAGTAAAGGTGAAATATAAATGAGAAGAGTTACAAAGGAAATTACACTTGGAAATTTGAAGATAGGCGGGAAAAATCCCATTACCGTCCAATCAATGACAAATACGGATACCAGAGATGTAGAGAGCACTCTGGCGCAAATTAAAAGACTTGAAGAGGTAGGGTGCGAGATTATAAGAGTGGCCGTGGTAGATGAAGAAGCGGCAAGATGTATCAAAAGAATAAAAGATGCTATAAAAATACCTTTGATAGCTGATATACACTTTGATTACAGGCTTGCTATTCTATCTATGGAAAATGGTGCAGATGGTATCAGAATAAATCCTGGAAATATTGGTAGCGAAGATAAAGTGAGAAAGGTTATTGATGCGGCAAAAATACATAATGTTGCCATTAGGATAGGGGTGAATTCCGGGTCATTGGAGAAAGAATTTAGGGAAAAGTATGGGGTTTGTGCTAGGGCAATGGTGGAATCTGCTCTTAAATATATGCGCTTCTTTGAAAAGGAGCGTTTTTACAATATGAAGTTTTCATTAAAAGGTAGTGATGTCATGACTACCATTGAGGCATACAGAGAATTTTCAAAAATATCAGATTATCCGCTTCATCTTGGAGTAACAGAAGCGGGTACGCTTTTTTCTGGTACCATGAAATCAGCAGTAGGGATCGGGACACTTCTTGCAGAAGGAATAGGGGATACAATTCGGGTATCACTTACCGCTGATCCCGTAGAAGAAGTCAAGGTAGGTTTTGAGATTTTAAAAGCTCTAGGACTACGTGATAGAGGTGCTGAAATTATATCATGTCCTACCTGTGGTAGATGTGAAATAGATTTGATGGATTTGGCATCTAAAGTGGAAAATGAACTCGCTAAACTTGATAAAAAGGTGACTGTTGCAGTTATGGGGTGTGTGGTAAATGGGCCTGGTGAGGCAAGGGAAGCTGATTATGGGATTGCTGGTGGCAGAGGGGTAGGTATAATCTTTAAAAAGGGCAGAGTTTTAAAAAAGGTTAAAGAGGAAGAACTTTTAGAGGAGTTTTTAAAAATTATAAAAGAGGAAATAAATTAAAGAATAGTTCAATGTTCAAGGTTCAACGTTTGATGGTTAGAGATTGGAATAATGGGAGAGTAGGTTGCGTAAAAATATTTTTACGCAACCTTATGATGAATAGTTGTGATTTGTAAAAATGGATTTTAGAGTTAAAAATTGTTTGAAGTTTAATATTTAAAAACTTTGAACATTGAACGTTGAACTAAGAACTAATTCGTGTAGGGTGAGTGTTGTGATAAGTGTAGAGAATTTGAGTAAAACATTTGGGGATAAAGTTCTTTTTGATTCAATATCGTTTACCATTGGTAGTGGTGAGAAAGTTGGGCTTGTGGGAAGAAACGGGGAAGGGAAGACCACCCTTTTCAGGATAATTACAGGAGAAGAAGAGCCTGATACGGGTAGAGTAAATATTCCTAAAAATTATAAAATTGGTTATTTAAAGCAGCATCTGGAGTTTACAAAAAGCAATTTGCTTGATGAAGTTTACAGTGAGGTAGAAAGTAATCTGGAAGATAATAGATGGAAGGCAGAAAAGGTATTGTTTGGTCTTGGTTTTACCAAAGAGGATTTACAAAAAAATCCTCATGATTTTTCTGGTGGTTATCAGGTAAGGATAAATCTTGCAAAGGTGCTTGTGGCTGATTCGGATATGCTTTTGCTTGATGAACCAACAAACTATCTTGATATCCTGTCTATCAGGTGGCTTGCAAGGTTTTTGAAAGAGTGGAGAAAAGAATTTATTTTGATTACCCATGACAGAGGATTTATGGATGAAGTATGTACCCATATACTTGGTATTCATAGGAAAAAAGTTAGGAAAATAAAGGGAAACACAGAAAAATATTACCAGCAAGTAGCTTTGGATGATGAACTGTATGAAAAGACAAGACAAAACGTAGAGAAAAGGAAAAAAGAGATTGAGCAGTTTATTTCAAAGTTTAGAGCAAAGGCAAGACAGGCCAATCTTGTTCAATCTAGGCTTAAAACACTTGAAAAGTTGGAAGGAATCGAACAGTTGGAGGAGATTAAAAACCTAAAGTTTCGGTTCAGTTATAAGCCCTTTGAAGGGAAAAACCTGATGCATGTAAAGGATATATCTTTTGGATATTCAGAAGATAAAATATTATTTCAAAACTTATCTTTTACAGTGGGGAGTAAAGATAGGATTTGTATTGTGGGACCGAACGGAAAAGGGAAAACAACGTTAATCAAGGTGCTTTCCGGGAAATTGAAACCGTTGCAGGGTGAAATAGTGGTCAACAACGGAGTGGAGCTTGGTGTTTATGAACAGAGTAACATTTCAAGTCTGGTGGATAATAGAAGTATTGAGGAAGAGATTATGTATTCGGCGCCGGAAGTGGACAGGCAAAGAGCAAGGGATATTGCAGGTATTATGATGTTTGGTGGGGATGATGCATTAAAAAAAATCAGTGTTTTGTCAGGTGGAGAAAAAAGTAGGGTAATGCTAGGAAAAGTTATTGCAAAATCTGTAAATTTGCTTATGTTAGACGAGCCCACAAATCATCTGGATATTTATTCCACCGATGCGTTGCTTGAGGCGTTATTAAAATTTGAAGGTGCCGTATTGATGGTAACCCACAATGAAACTTTTTTGAGAGAAGTGGCAAATAGGCTAATTGTATTTAAAAAGGACGCAGTTTTTTTGTTTGAAGGAACTTATGATGAGTTTTTAGAAAAGATTGGATGGGATGAAGAGGATTTTGAAAGGGACAGGAAAGAGGAGAAAAATAAACTTTCTAAAAAGGATATTAGGAGACTTAAGGCAGAACTGATTGCCGAGAAGTCAAAGGTACTGAATCCTCTGGCAAGAGAGGTAGAAGAGCTGGAAAAAGCTATAGAAGAAAGTGAAAGTCGTAAAGAAGAGTTGAACAGTTTGATTTTAAAGTATTCAGTGGAAGGCAATTTTGAAGAGATTGCTTCTTTGAGCAAGGAATTGAAAAATCTTGAAAAAAATATCGATGAGCTTTACAGTCGATACGAAATCAAACTGAGTGAGCTTGAAGAGAAAGAAATCTATTTTCAAAAAAAATTAGAGCAACTTATCTAAAGTTAATCGATTTTCATTTTCTTCTTACAATATGCAAACAGAATTAGGTGTTCTAAACAGAATGGGTTTGTGTAGAAGTTTGTTTAAAAATGCCGAATTCGTTTGCCAATAAAAAAAGAAGGAAGGTTATATTTATGCAAAGTATGAAAGAATTTGAAAAACTTGGAGTATCAAAAAGTATTATTGAAGCGCTTAAAAAGAAAGGATTTGAAGAGCCCACTGATATTCAGAAGCTTGTAATACCTAAAATATTAAATGGTGAGAATGACATCGTTGCTCAAGCGCAGACCGGGACAGGAAAGACAGCTGCCTTTGGAATTCCTGTGATTGAGAAAATTGACAGAAAGAATGAAGGAATTAGTTGTTTGATTTTAACTCCCACCAGAGAACTTGCAAATCAGGTGGCTGAAGAGATAAATTCTTTAAAAGGTAGAAGAAGAATAACCGTTGTTCCGGTTTATGGTGGTCAATCTATGGAGTTGCAATTAAAAAGATTGAGCGGGAACGTGGATATTGTAGTTGGAACACCGGGCAGAATTCTTGATCATTTGAAACGTGGCAGTTTGAAGATTTCTGGTATTGAATATTTCATTCTTGATGAAGCTGATGAAATGTTGAATATGGGGTTTATAGATGACATAAAAACAATATTCCGGTATACGCCTGAAAATAGAAGAGTATTGCTTTTTTCGGCTACAATGCCGAAGGAGATTTTGAATTTAGCTAAAAACTTCATGAAAGGGTATGAAGTTGTCAAAGTAGAGAGTAAACAACTTACCACCGCTTTGACTGAACAGATTTATTTTGAAGTGAATGAGGAAGATAAATTTGAAGCTTTATGTCGTATAAGGGATTTGTATCCGGAATTTTACGGATTGATTTTTTGTAGAACAAAGGTAGATGTGGATAAAGTGGCAAACAAGTTAATTGACAGAGGCTACAATGCTGAAGGTTTGCATGGTGATTTGTCCCAGTATCAAAGGGAGAGAATTCTTCATAAGTTTAAGACAAAAAGAGTAAATATGCTCGTGGCCACCGATGTGGCGGCAAGAGGGATAGATATTGATAATCTTACCCATGTTATTAATTATTCTCTTCCTCAAAATCCCGAAAGCTATGTTCACAGGATTGGCAGAACGGGGAGGGCTGGTAAAAAAGGGATGGCTATTACCTTTGTTACGCCATCGGAGTATAAGAATCTATTGTATATTATGAGGATATCAAATACGAAGATAAAAAAGGAAAAATTGCCCGGTATCGATGAACTGATTCAAAATAAGAAGGAGATGATTAAGCAAGATATTACTTCAATAATTGAAAACGGGGAATATAAAGAATTTGAATTTTTTGCCAAAGAGCTATTGCAAAATTTTGCGCCAGAATCTGTGGTGGCTGCTATGTTGAAATATAGGTTTAGTGATGATTTAGATATTCAAAGTTATAAAGAGATTGAGGAAGTATCAGTCAATAGAAAAGGAAAAACCAGACTTTTTGTGGCAAAGGGTAGAATGGACGGTATGAATGAAACTGATATTAAGAAGTTTATAGCTGATAAATGCAAGGTGGATTTAAAGAAGATTAGGGACGTAAAGGTTTTTGAAAAATTTTCATTTATTACTGTGCCTTTTGAAGAAGCAGAATATATTTTATCAATCTTTAAAAAGAACAGAAGAGGTAGAAAGCCACTGGTAGAGTTGGCAAAAGCTAAGTAGTGTTAAGTGTAAGTGTAGGTGTAAGTGTACGTGATAAGTACTAAGTTTTAAATGTTAGAACGTTCAAACGTTAGAACGTTCTATTTCCCTCCTTTCCCATCTTCCCAATTTTTTAATTCATTAAGCTTGTAATTTATTGGTATTAAAGCTAACAGGGTGTTGCATAATACAAAAATATAAAATATGGTTAACACGAACTTTAGCCGTAACACAATGATGGTAAAGAGATTGCTTCGCTGCGCTCGCAATGACATCATGTCTACGTCATTGCGAGGAGCGATAGCGACGAAGCAATCTCACCACTGCGTCATCGCGAGGAACAAAGTGACGAAGCGATCTCATCCTTTGACCAATTTTACATTTTTTATTTGTTTTTTATGAAAAAATGGGGTGACTCCAGTCATATTTAACTTGTCTTTATATTAATCCCTAATAGTGTCATTACCGTGGTTGTAATTTCTTCCCTTTTTGTTAGCATTGTTGTGGCGCTGTTAAGTAACATTTGATTTACAGTGAGTTTTGCAAGCTCCTCTGCTATATCTGTATCCATATGATTTGAGTAAGATGAATTAAGTGCAGTGTTGTTTGACGTAATCTGATCCAGGTGGTAGCTCAAAACGTTTTCCATACTCCCCACTCTTGAAGCTTCAGTTGAGACCTTTTCAATAATTGAATCGATTAGACTTAATGATTTTTCGCGACTACTGGATGTGGAAATGTCGATGGCATAATCACCATTTACATCCTTTAATCCAAGGGCCTCTGGTGTCATATCTTTAATATATACTTCTAATGGAGTGGTCCCATTGATATTTAGTGGAATTATGGTGCTTTTATTGATTATAGAGATTACTGCATTATTTACATTTGACTCATCTTTTACTTTAATTAAAATATTGTTTACAACATTATTAAACTCTCCATTTGGTGATGTATAAGTGATACCATTGTAGGTTAATGAAGCGTCAACTCCTGTGTTAGATACCTCTGATAAGCCTAGAGTAGATGTGAAATTGCCTAATGAATCGTATATTCTGATTTTTCCCGCACTTCCTTTTTCAAGCGATTTTATTACAAGATAAGTATTTGAACCAGAAGTGGTTATTGTGGCAGATGCTACATCATTATAACTATTAATTCTATTTACAATATCACTCAATCTATCATTACCATTCCAGCTTACGGTAATAGAGTTGTTCAGTCCTTCAATTACAAATGTGCCTCCTGATGTTGAAAGGGAGTTATAAGAGCCAAAATCTATTTTCCAGATGTCTCCTTTGCCGGGATCTGTTACGTTGAAGGTAAATGTACTTCCTGCAAGTTTTGAATCGGAAAAAGCTGTGAACTGAGAACCAATGGTTGTCCAATTACCCATTGCGTTGTTGTCTTTGTCAAAAACGTTATATTTTAATGTACTACCATCAAAATCTGTTTTTATATAAAAATAAGAATTTAACATGACATCAGATGACCATGTAGCATTTGAAATGCTTGGTGATGTTCCTCTGTTGCCTTCTGCATAAGAAACTGTGGCAGATCCGCTAGTTGTATCAAGATAGATTTTATAATTTGCTGAATAAGTGCCACCAGAGCTAATGGTGATGGTTACTCCATCGAGAGTAAAAGGAGTGTCAGTTGTGCTTGAAGTGACGAGAGTACCTGTACTGTTATCGTATACATTAAATGATGAGCTATCTTGAAAAATAATTTCATAGCTGTTTGATGCTGAAGCAGTACCGGAAGTACTTACAGTCCCCAAAGTACCTAGTGTGGCCGTATAATCGGTTGTTGCTGAGACTGTGGGGTTGGGTTGCACGCTGTTTTGGTATTTATGATAGCTTGCACCAGTAATGGTTGAAAGTTCAATAGTAACTGTATCCATTTTATCAAGGGGGTAGGCATTTATGTATGGGGAGCTTGAAGTTACTGTGGCAAGATAATCACCGTTAAACACTTTTTTTGTATTAAATTCGATTGATGTGGTGATATTGTCTATTTCATCAATGAGATCGTTGATTTCATTTTGTATGTTATTTATATCACTGGATGTAAGTGTAACATTTCCGGCTTCCACAACTTTTTCGCGAATAGTATTCAGAATATCAAGGAGTCCTGATGAACCACTTAAAGAGTAATCGGCTGTTTGAAACAGTGAGATTCCATCCTGAATATTGTTTAAAAGCGTTTTTTGAGAGTCGATGGCAGCCTTTAATCTTGCTGTGAAACTAATTTCACTTGGTGAATCACTTGCATTGTTTATTCTTTTTCCTGTAGATAGTTTTTCAACTGAGCTGTTTACTGCATTAGTGAAATTATTGATACTGTTTAAAATACCATTTGCAGGGATAAAATCTATTTTCATGGACACAACCTCACGGTCACATCCATGTCAAAATTTTCGCATCCCTGCAGTTACTCTATCGACAATAACTTTAAAAACTTTAGCAAATTTTAGCCATTTTTTTATTTTTACCCACCACCTATCACCTAACACCCATCACCCACCAACTGCACCCACACTTCCACCCACATTTCCACCCACACTCACACCTACACGAGAAGTTATCAAAACCATTTGCATTTTTCATCATCTAGTATTAATAATATTTAAGGGTATTGCATAGTTAATTGCTATGGTCATAATTTACTTGTAGCATTGAGATTGCTTCGCTAACGCTCGCTGGTGACAGCCTTCTTCGTCATTGCGAGGAGCGTAAGCGACGAAGCAATCTTTAACACATCAACAGTTACGTAATTTATGTATGTTTTACTGTGTAATACTCTGTATTTTTTTGAAATAAAGAGGTGGTGATATGTTAAAAAGATTTTTTGTAATTCTATTTTTATTGGTTCCCTTAGTGAGTTTTGCAAGATTCGAAAAACTGGTAGGAGAAATAGATAATTTACTTGCCCCCGTAAAAGGGTATGTGGTAGCTGTGGAAGGTGATACGGTTTATACTGATTTGACAAAAGAAGACGGTGTTACCAGGGGTAGAGTGTTAAATGTATACAGAGAAGGAAAGAAGATAGTTCACCCAATTACGGGAGAGGTTCTTGGAGTAAAACGCTCATATTTGGGTAAAGTTAAAATAATTGAAGTTTTTGATAAATACTCTATAGCATCTGTATTTGATAAAAAAGAGGATTTTAGAAAAGGAGATGTGGTAATCAGTGAAACTCCTGTCAAGGTTAAAGTAAATTATGAAAATTTCAATAGAAGATTAGAATTATTAATGAAACAAGACTTGGCTGATGCTACAAACTTTATTGTTTCAGATAGTGGCAATTATCTGATTAATTTTGTGCAAGATGAAAAAGGTGGTATTGAATATATGATATTTTTTGATGGTAAGTTGATTGCTAAAAAATATTATGCAGATGTCAATTTAAGCTATTTGTCAAAAGGTAAGCCATCATTGATGACTGCTGATATTTTGAGAAGCAAGCCAATTGATAAAGAATTACGGACTATCAGTGTTGGTCATATTTTTAACGATGATTATGAATATATTGTTACAGCTGATGAGGATACGGTATATATCTATAAATTTACTGGAGATGATTTTGAGTATGTGACCAGGATTGACGGTGATTTTGATGAAATTTTGAATGTAGAAACAATTGATTTAAATGGAAATGGTATTGATGAAATTTTTATTTCAAATTTGCAGAATGGAAGAAATATAAAATCTGCAATTTACGAATTTGATGATAATAAGCCAAAATTATTGAAAAGAAGTATTCCATATATTTTTAGGACAATTATGGTGAATGGCCATAAGAAACTGGTATGTCAGAGAATATCAAGAGATGGTGAATATCTGGGTAAGATTCATTATTATGAATATAAAGCTGATTATGTAAGAGGAGATGCCATTGACGGGACAAATGGTATCGGAATTTTTGGCTTTGGATACGGTGATATTGATAACGATGGGAAAAAAGAAATATTATATTTAAATAAACAATTCAGGCTTATTATCATTAAAGATGGTAAGAAAATCTTTAAAAGTCATAATTATTTTGGTAAGACCCCATATTATTTTATGTTAGAAAATGAAAAAAAAGTTAAAAAAGAGTATATAAATAGAAATGAAGATGATCCTTTTGAAATATTGCATTATAAAAAATTTTTAAAGGGGAGAGTTTATGTATATGATGGTGGTAAAATATATATATTAAAAAATGAGCAAGTTTCAGATGTGTTGCCAAACTTGTTAAAGTTTAAAGGTTCAGTTTTTGAAGGGTTGATATGGCAAAGGAAAATGATAAGAAAGATATGGGAGTCAGATACATTTAAGCCGACTATTGTGGATTATTATGGGGAAGAAAGATTTGGTAAGAATTATGTAGTCTTGCTTAGAAATTTTGGTAGTGGTTTATTCAAGGGTACAAAAAGTGAATTTATATATCTTGAAGTAAAATGATAAAAAATACACTCTTCTTGTTGACACCGTTAAAACATTATGATAAGAAATATATGTGTTATATTAATTAATAATGAAAGGAGGGATGAAGAGAAATAATAGTGATGAAGGATTCTAGAACATTGGTTTTGAAAATGGCAATTATAGTAAGAAAAAATAAAAACCTACAGGAGGAAGAAGTATGAAGAAGTTTTTAGTTTTTTTAGCGTTGTTAGCATTTGCAGCAACATCTTTTGCAGTTGAGCTTAAGCTCAGCGGTAATTTTTATGTAAGAGGTAGCTATATTAAAAACGGTTCTGACTTAGACGGTGATAAGAAAGTTGATTTACAAACAAGTAATGCTCCATCTTTTTCATATTTTGATCAAGATATGAATCTTTGGGCTAAGTTAGTAGTTGATGAAGACACATGGGTGACAACAAGATTTGCTATTCATGATGAAGATTGGAAAAATGCAAATGAAAATGATACTGATGACAATATTGCTGCTGAAAGAGCTTGGTTGACACATAAATTTGCTACAGGTACAAAACTTGATGCTGGTCTTATGTCTGGTGGAGGCTGGGGAACAGCTTTTGGTAATGATGTTGGCGGAAAATATAGAGTAAAGATTACTCAGGCTTTACCTTATGGTTCTTTAGTGGCTTGGGTTCAAAAAAACGCTGAAAAAGGTAAAGAACTTCAATATAAAGATGCTGAAAAAGATGATAGCGATTCTTATGCAATTGGTTTGACTTTCAAAGCTGGGGATATCACAATTAAGCCACTGGTAGTTTATACTGTTGATAGTGCTGGCACAAACAATGCATATGTTGATAACAGTACAGATGGTAAGAAAACTACATCATTTGATATTGCTGCAATGGGTAAGTTTGGAGTGATAGGTTTTGAAGCTGAGTTTGATTATGACAACGTTGAATTTGATAAGAATTATGGCACAGATTATGATGTATATGGAATTTATGTAAATGCATATACTATGATTGACAAAGTTAAAGTAGGTGGTATTTTTGCATACGGTAGTTATGATAAAGATGCTCAAAAAGGTTACGACTTTGATGATGATTTTGATTTGACACTTGTATTGAGTGACTGGGTTGGTTTTGGTGGCGGTGATGGCCTTACAGGTATGACTGCTTATCAAGTTTACGCAAAAGCTCCTGTTATGGATAAGTTAACAGCTAATGCATCACTTACATACGTAACTTCTAACCAAGAAGGCAACTCAACAACTACTAATTATCTTGAAGATGCTACAGCTTATGAAGTAGATCTTGGTGCTGCATATACTATTAAGAAAGGGCTTGTATATTCTGTAGCTTTCGGTTATGCAAAAATTGATCTTGATGGTCAGTCTGATCCAGATCCAGTTATTAGAGCATATCATAAAATCAGCTTAAGTTTCTAATTCCTTTATAAGTCTTAAGCAAAAAGCCCGCCATATGGCGGGCTTTTTTTGTAACACCAGCACATCTATGTCATTATTCTCATCAGAGAGTGTTTTAGCGAAGCGATCTCACCACGACGACACACTTTATTTGCCACCACCGAGCGGTAGCGAAGCAATTTCTCTTCCAGTTCCTCTTCTTGTCATTGCGAGGGTCGTAAGACCCGAAGCAATCTCTTAATCAATAATAAAATAGGTAAAGAATTTAATCCAATTGATAATACAAATCACTCCAATTAGGATTTATACTTTCAATCAGAGCAATCTTTTTCTTCCTACTGCCACCTTTTATCTGTTTCTCCCTCTTTATTGCCTCTTCAATCGAATCAAAAACTTCATAATACACAAGTTTTTTAATCTTATATCTTTTTGTAAATCCATCAACTAATTCATGCTTATGTTCATAAACTCTTTTCAAGAGATTACTTGTAACACATGTATATAAAACAGTTGTTAAAGGTACAATAATTCCCCAGTAAAAGGCCCTTAAAAATCCCCACCTGTGTATGTTAACATCCTCCAACAAATACACAGGTTGGAGGAAATAAAATGCTGGGGGTAGAAATGTATTACACAGTAAAGACATTGTTGTCGCAAGGCAAAAATATTTCCCAAATAGCCAGGGAATTAGGGATCGACAGGAAGACAGTGAGAAAGATAAGGGACAAAGTGAAAGACGGTAAAGTAGAAACACCCAAATTTTCAAGAGTAAGTGTTTTAGAGGCTTACAAAGAAGAAATAATCGAATACCTCTCAGAAGGTTTAACAGCAGTATTAATCCATCAGAAACTAATAAGTGATCATGGTTTATCCGTAAGCTACAGTTGTGTGAAAAAGTATGTTAGGAAATTAAAAGGCCCGGATGGAATTTATGTCCCATTAATTTCCCCACCAGGCGAAGAAGCCCAAGTGGACTTCGGTTACATAGGTTATCTTTATGATAGCGAAAAAGGTAAAAAAGTAAAGAGCTGGATATTTTGCATGGTGCTATCTCATAGCAGATATAAATATTATGAAATAGTTAGGAGTCAGGACGTAGAAACATTTTTAAGATGCCACATTAATGCATTTGAATATTTTGGAGGAATTCCTAGAGTAATCAAGATAGACAATTTAAAATCTGGAGTATTGAAAGCAAATTTTTATGAACCTGTAATACAGAAAGAGTATGCTGCAATGCTTGAATATTACGGTAGCAGTCCATTTGCTTGTAAGGTGAGATATCCCCAGGAGAAAGGGAAAGTGGAAAGCGGAATTAAATATGTGAAGAATAATTTTTTCAAATCAATTCAAGAAAAAGATTATTATAAAGTCAAAGGTCTTCTACGAAAGTGGCAAGACAATGTATGTAACAAGAAAATACATGGCACGACAAGAAAAATTCCTTTTGAACAATTTGTAGATAAGGAGAAAAGTAAATTGCAGCCTTTACCATCTCAGAGATACGAGGTTTATGACATATCGGAAAGAATAGTAAACCGCTATGGTCACATTACTTACAGATATAATTACTACTCAGTACCCTACAATTACATAGGCAACAAAGTAAGTATTCGCAGCAATGGTAATATATTAAAAATTTACAATGATAAATATGAAGAGATAGCAATTCACAATATATCTAAATCAGTAGGAGAATTCATAACAAAAGAATCTCATAATCCGAAATTAAAATCTGTAGATTATGAAGCAAAATCGCTTGAGATAGGTACAAACACCTTTGAATTTTATAACAGGTTAAAGGAAGAAAAGCCCCATCATTATCACCGTATGATGCAAGGAATTTTTAATTTGATGAAGAGTTATGATAAAGATACAGTGGAATTGGCATGTAAGAGAGCAAATGAGTTTAATTCCATTAGTTATTTGTCAGTAAAGAGGATATGTGAAACTGGTTTATATACTCAAAAAGATGCGTCATCTAAAGAATCGGTTAACTGTGGTGGTTTTTCGAATGATTTAAGTAAATATGATTTATTAGTTAATTGATGAGGGGGAGGGTATAAATGCAAGATATTTTAAAAAAACTAACAAATTTTAAGTTATCCGGAATGGCAAAGACATTAGAAAGCCGAAATCAATATGCAATAGAAAACAGTTTGAGTTACCTGGATTTTCTTGAATTGTTACTTGATGATGAGTCAGTGAACAGACAGAATAATTCTTTTAAGAGAAGATTTTCAAAATCTAAGTTGGATTCATCCAAAACATTATCTATGTATGATTTTACTTATCAGCCTGAACTGAATAAGCAAGAAATACTTGATATAAGTAGTTGCAGATTTATAGAAGAAAAGAAGAATATAATATTCATGGGTAATCCAGGAGTTGGCAAAACACATCTTGCAAATGCCATAGGATTAGAGGCTTTAAAGAAAGGATACAAGGT
This sequence comes from Deferribacter autotrophicus, assembly GCF_008362905.1. Classification (NCBI taxonomy): domain Bacteria; kingdom Pseudomonadati; phylum Deferribacterota; class Deferribacteres; order Deferribacterales; family Deferribacteraceae; genus Deferribacter; species Deferribacter autotrophicus. Next base: position 6,808 of record NZ_VFJB01000004.1, on the reverse strand, counting down.
TTTATTTATTCACGCCAATGACATGGTATCAAAATTAATATCATCGAAAGGAGATGGTAGTTATTTTAGTGTATTAAAACAGTTTTTAAGTGTGGATTTACTGATAATTGATGAGGTTGGTTTTAAGAAAATACCTTTAAACCATGTTGATGAATTTTTTGAAATAATCAGACATAGATATGAAAATAATTCTATAATTATCACTACTAATAGGCCTTTCGAAGAGTGGGGTAATATATTTGGTGATGTTGTTTTAGCTTCTGCTATCATAGATAGACTCGTACATCATGCTCATATTTTTAGAATCAATGGTGAAAGCTATAGAATCAAAAGTTTACAATCTATGAAAAATACTAAAAGGTAACTGGGGAATTTTAAGGGCCCTAAGGTGGGGATTTTTACTTGACTTTAACACAGTATTGTTCTTGTTTGTCATTATGTAAACATACCCTTTCTTTTCCATAATTTCATTTTATAAAATATGAACTAAAAATCAAGAGATCGCTTCGTCACTTTGTTCCTCGCGATGACGGAGAATAGGGTTGTTGCGATAACGGCGAATAGTTTTGTCATTGCGAGCGTAGCAAAGCAATCACTCGTTCAATTCCTCTCCTCGTCATTGCGAGCGTTAGCGAAGCAATTTTTTGTGTGAAAGATGATAGTTGTCGACGGAGAAGATTGCTTCGGGACTACGTCCCTCGCAATGACAAGGGAGCGGAACAACGAGGGAGATTGCTTCGTCGCTGCCGCTCCTCGCAATGACAAAGTAGAGGGAAATCGCTTCGTCGCTATCGCTTTTCGCAAGAATGCATTAGAACCTTGAACCTAAACTAGTAGCCACTGATAAAGTGGCTACTAGTTAATTTTTAAAAATCGTTTGTTTTCCTTTTTTGTGAAAAGATTGGTGGTGTCGAGATAATCCAGTATTGCGATTAAACGGTAACTACGCAATTTTACGGAATATGATAAAACATAGAAGATTACTTTTCTCAAAATTACCTGTAGTTGTTTTTACAGCAGATTAGAGTAACGAAACAAAACATGTCCATAAATAGGCCATAGTTAAAACAGTAAACCAAGAATATTTTATTCATGTTAACAATGTGTAAAGTAAAATCATATTGTCTAAATATAGCGGAGTTAACGGTTAATATTTGTTTTTAATTAAAAAATCTATAATTTACCCATTTACATATTTACCATTCACTCATCCGCACCACAGCTCATAAAGGCTATATAGCGTTTACAATATTATTCAATCATCGAGCAACATATACACGCAACTGGGCGGGGTTGTCACATTCACTCATCTACGCATCTATCCAATCACTTCAGACTTCCAATCAGATATGTTCCTTATGTTTGTATCAAAATTTATACCTATCAGATACAACTTTGAACCTTGAACTCTGAACCTTGAACTATAATTTTTTTCTTTTATTTGCTCCAAAGCCTTTTCCGCACTCTGATCGCATTTAAACTCCATAATGAATATCTTATCCTTCCAGCTTACCACCATATCTATCCTGCCATCACAACTAAGAATTTCCATCTCAGCAGGCGCTCCACCTGCACTCACCATCAAATAAAATAATGTGTGAAAATTAGCTTCATTCAACTTACTGCCCACACTGTACGCTATTCTTGAAAATATTAGTTTCGCTAGCTCAATAAATTTATCTATATTTCCTGACCTCAATGCTCTGCCTAATTCTAAAAAACGATTATCATTGTCAATATCATTCGTATAACTCTTATACAGTATCTCCAAAAATGAGTATTTCACCTCTTTGTTAGGATAGCTTAATACATATTCATTTGTATCAATATAGTAATCTTTAATAGTTAAATAACCTGTCTGGAATAACAACGCTGTAGGGTCCAAATCCTCAAGTTCATAGGTGGAAAATATGCTCTCTTTTACTATTAAATTCTCCACCCTTGGCAGATAAAAGTCCTCCTGCTTTAACAGATTTACCAAAAATGTAGGTGTACCACTCTCAAACCAATAGTTCCTAAACATCCTGTTGTCAAATAAGCATAAAAGAGAATATGGATTTATTACTTTCAAATTTTTCTCTGAGAATCTATAACCGTTGTAATAGTCAATTATCTTTGAAATTAATTTCTCATTTTCTATGCCAAGCTCATCCGCTGTCTCTTGCAAGTAATCGTCAAAATGAAGTCTCAACTCATCCTCTGTCACCCCTAACAAATCAGCATACTTTGAATGCATCGAAATGTCGTTTAGATTGTTCAACTCAGAAAATACACCAGCTTTAGAAAACTTACTAACTCCTGTCAATAATACAAACCTCAAATTCTTTATTACATTTTCACCTTTTAAAGTGCCATAAAAACTTTTTAATATGTCTCTATTTTCTTTTGCTATTTTTAATCTCTCTTCACCCACTCCAAGATGGGTTATTATCGGTTTATCGTACTCATCAATCAAAACTACTACATCATGTTCATATTTACCTTTTAATTTTACAATTAACTCTTCAAATTTATATTTATATTCAACTTCACACAATTTAATTTCATAATAATTGGCTATTTTATCTAGTGTTTTAGCCAGACCTTGAAGCAATTTAGGCGAGGTATCTAAAAGTATTTCATTGAAATCGATTGTAATTACAGGATGTTTTTTCCACTCATAATCAGATTCATAAATCCACAACCCTTTGAAAAGCTCTTTGTTGCCAAGAAATATGTTTTTTAAAGTTGAAACTAGGAGTGATTTGCCAAATCTTCTCGGACGGGATAAAAAATAAAATTGACCAGTTGTAATTAGCTGATAAATTTTCTCTGTTTTATCTATATAAATACAATTATTTTTAATAAGATTTTCAAATGATGATTGCCCAATGGGTAATTTTTTGATTTTCATACTAATAGCATAACAAAACAGATGGGAAATTCAAGATAATTTTTATACTGACGTTATCCTATTCTTTGCAAAAAAATTGGTGAATGAGTAGATGGGTGAATAGGTGAATGTGTACAAATAACTACAAACATCCATTTCACATCTCAACCTTGAACACGTGTAGTAAAGCATTTGTATAGTATATTGACTAAACACAACTCAAGTTTTATTGTTCGGTAATTACAATGCGTACGGTATTATTTCACGTGTTGAACCTTGAACCCATGGAATAAGGTTTTTGCATATGTATTTTTTTGATATACAAGTATAAGGTTCGCCGATGAAATTATTTTGGTTGTTTTATACCAAATCCCGTAACTTTGTGGAATTACTGTTAATTTTGAAGCTATAAGTTTTTACTCAAATTAGATAAAAATCGTTTGTTTTCCTTTTTTGTGAAAAGATTGGTGGTGTCGAGATAATCCAGTATTGCTATTAAAGTTTTTCTTGGTGCGTTTACGATAGATTTTATGTTTTTTATGTCAATATAGCCATCTTTTTTTGCAAGATCGATTGCAGAAGTTATAATTTTATCCAGTCTATATGTTGGGATGTATATATTTTCAGAAATTCTTTTGATTCTTTCACGATTTTGCAAATAAGTAAGTATTTTTTCAGCTTTTTGTCTGTCTATATATAATCTTTCAGAAATATTGGCAGAATTTGTAATAGAAAGATCTTTTTTCATTAAAGATAAGACCTTATCTGCAAGCTTTTCAAACTCTGATTGTTCTTTTTTTTGTACTATACTGCCTACAAAAAAATAATTTTCATCTTTAAAGTTTGCTTTTAGTTTTGAAATAATTTTTTCTTTTAATGATTGTGGCAAATTTCTGAATGAATTTATTGAATTTAGATCTAACTTATTAGTATTTTTAAGTATGTTTAATGTTTCTTGAATAATATTTGATATAAATAATTCAGGATAGATTATGTTTGAACATGTATTTAATTTTAAACTACTTAATAGATGAATAAATTCTTTTTTAGGAATGTGAAAAAGTTGATGTAAGTTTTTAAAGGGATAGTAAGATTGCTGTGTAATTAGAAAATCAAGAGCAGATTTGAGGTTATTATCATCAATATATTTTAGAAAAGTAAGTAAGTCATTTTTTTGTAAATTTAGCTTGTCACAAAACAATACTGTTAAACCTGCAACAGTAATTTGTGGAGATCCGCTTCTTATTAGCATTTTTTCAGTTGGGTAAGTGATTATTTCTTTATCAGGTTTTATTATAGCAAAAGCTGATTCGTCGTTTTTAATTTCCTTTTTATCAAGAAGAATGATTTTAGCATAAAAAAAGTCAGTACCATAAAAAATAAGATATTTTTTGTTTGATTTGATGCTGAATTCAGAGTTAAGCTTTTTAAAGATCTTTATTTTTGCATAAAATATGTTAGTAGAATAATAATCCCCTTTGTGAATAACGTAGCCTCTTGAAAGATCAGATTTTTTTACATCACTCAAATTTAAGGCAGTACGCATGTTAGGTAAGACGTTTGAAACTAAATCATTGTGATTGTGAATGGATTTAACTTTTGCGTGAAAATTTATTGGAAAAATGGTGACTGTTTCACCTTGTTTTAAACTACCAAAGTTTGTGGTCCCAGTAACAATGGTACCATGACCTTTTAAAGAAAAAACTCTATCAATGTGCATTAAAAAAGGAAAGTCTAATCTGTTATCTTCATATTTTTTAGCATAATTTACAATTTTATTTTTAATAATATTTATTGAATCAGATTGTTTGATTGAGGTTGGGACTATTTCAACGTTTTTAAAGTTATAATTCGTAAGGAATGTCTCAATTTCAGATATTCTATGCCTAACAGTAGATTTATCTACAAGATCAATTTTATTAAGTGCAATTATAAGATTTTCAACATTTAGGTAATCGATTATATTGCAATGTTCAATAGTTTGAGCCTTGATCCCCTCCTTGGCATCAATTACTAAGAGACAGATATTAAAATTAGTAGCTCCAGCTATCATATTTTTGACTAAAGCTTCGTGACCTGGAACATCGATAAAAGATATTATCAAGTCATCAGTTTTGAGATGAGCAAAACCAAGGTCTATAGTAATCCCTCTTGTTTTTTCTTCCTTTAATCTATCTGGGTCTATTCCTGTGATAGCTTTGACAATAGATGACTTGCCGTGATCAATGTGTCCAGCTGTGCCTACGATAACTGATTTGTAGCCCATACTAGTGCGTCCTTAATCAAAACAAATTCATCTTCAAATATAGTGCGAACGTCAAGAACAATTTTATTATCTACCAATCTTATAATGACAGGAATGTGATACTTTCGTAAAAAATTTTCAATTTTATTTATGTCAATTTTTTTGGACTTGCAAATAACAGCATAAGATTTAATCTCATGCATAGGACAGCTACCTCCGCCTGTATAACTGGTGATTTCTTTTGTTTCAAAATCAAAGTAATCAGATAGATGGCGGTTTAAAATTCTTTTCAATTTTTTTGCTTTTTTTAATAAATCGGTTAAAGGGGTGCCTAGAAGATTTACGGATCTGATATTATTGTAGCTATCTGTTAGGTAAGCCTTCAAAGTTTCTTGAAGAAGAGATAAAGTAATTTTATCTACACGAAGCATTCGCAAAAGTTGATTTTTCTTTAATTTTTCGATTAATTTCTTTTTTCCGATAATAATTCCTGCTTGCACAGATCCAAAAAGTTTATCTCCACTACAACTAACTAAGTCATAGCCATAATTATAAATCTCAGACAAAGTTGGCTCATTACAACCAATACCAGGTATAATACTTCCACTTCCAAGATCACAATAAGATAATAGACCGAATTTTTGAGCAATCTTTGGGATTTCTCTGTATGGCACTTCGTCAGTAAAACCTATAATTGCATAATTGCTTTTGTGAATTTTTATAATCATTGTTGTATCTTCATCAATTGCATTTTCATAATCACTAATTTTTGTTTTGTTGGTTGTGCCTACTTCCTTTAAAATAGCGCCACTATTTGCTATAACTTCCGGTATTCTGAAACTGCCTCCAATTTCCACTAATTCTCCGCGAGAAATAATAACTTTTTTCCCTTTATTGAAAGTATTATTTATAAGAAAAACTGCTGCCGCATTATTGTTTACAACCAGAGCATCTTCGCAGTTTGTAATTATTTTTAAATATTCCACAACATGATGATATCTTTCACCTCGCACTCCTTTTTCAAGGTCATATTCAAGATTGGAATATCTTGAAACAATATCCTTAATATTGTGAATAAAATCTTCAGATAGGGGAGCTCTACCAAGATTTGTGTGAAGAACTATTCCTGTAGCATTTACAACTCTTTTAAGAGAGCCACTTATAAGCTCATTATATCTTTTATCGATATTTTTAATAAGTAATTGTTCGTCTATTTTATGAATTTTGTTATCAGCAATAAGTTTTCTAAGATTGCTTAATTCCTGATCAATTGCATAATTTAATATTGTTTTAGCATAATCATCATTAAATAGTGATAAAAGTTTATCTTTTCTAGGTATATTTCTGTATAGATCCATTTTTCCATTATACTTATTAATGAATTTAATACCATATATTAAATCAATCTTGAAAATATGCAAGGTATTTTCACTTCTGGAGTCACCCCATTTTTTTATTAGATGTATTGAATTTTACAAAATTGACAGTTATTTATGACATAAAATTTACGGAAAAACATTTTTCTCATCGTATATTAGAAATATGAAGAAAATGGTTAACAAAAGATTAAAAACAGCTTATGTAATTTATAGAGCACTGAAGGTGATAAAGGACTTTTTCTCATTGGTTGGAAGAAACCGTCGAGAATGTTGTCCCCACCTTCAGCTTTCCAAATACTGGACGGAACATTA